>NZ_BSQE01000032.1:0-68807 GCF_030268185.1 Pseudomonas sp. NBRC 100443 | reverse complement strand
GAGAGCCCCGATGGGCTACAGGGACGTACCCTCGGGGCGGGCCTCCGTGGCGGGGGAGTTCGTGAGGGTAGCCCGGCTTCATCGGGCCCGTATGTCGGGGCAAGCCTTTTTGGTTACTTTTGTGGCGATTGACAAAAGGGACTCGCCCGAGGGGGCGAAACAAGAAGGCCGGGCAAACTCGGAGCGGCGCAGAAACACCCAAGCCAAGGCGGCTGGGTTATCCCCCTTCGGGCCAGCACAAGCGCTGTTCGCGATGGAGCCGCGTCCCACGTTCGTGGGAACGACGATGGGGAAGAGAAGCGTGATGCCGCCGGCCCAACGAAAAAGCCCCGCCAGGGCGGGGCTTTTCAGGTCAGGCCAACTGCCGCCGGCGGAACAGCGGTTGCGGCTGGGTCACCGACGTCTGGTAGACCTCGCTGAAGTCGTCCAGGCTGGCCAGCGCATCATATGGATCGCGGTCCGCGCGAATGGCGTAGGCATCGAAACCGCAGCTCTGCATGTAGAACAGCTGGTCGCGCAGCACGTCACCGATGGCGCGCACCTCGCCCTTGTAGCCGTAGCGCTCGCGCAGCAGGCGTGCGGTGCTGAAGCCGCGGCCGTCGGTGAAGGCCGGGAAGTTCACCGCGATCACCTGGAACTTGTCCAGGTCTCCGGCGATGGCTTCGGGCTCCTCGTCGGAATCCAGCCACACGCCCAGGCCGCCGTCGCGGCCGCGCAGGGCCGGGCCGTGTTCCAACCACAGGGCCAGCGGGATGATCACGTCGTCGCTGTTGGGCACGCTCTCCAGGGTGGCGTCCTTGGGCAGCAGGTGCCAGCGGTCGTCGACCACTTCGCGGTGCTTAATGATTCGCTGCATATACGCGCTCCTTGAAGGGGTCGATGCCGATGCGACGGTAGGTATCGAGGAAGCGTTCCTCTTCGGTGCGCCGTTCGACGTAGACCTTGATCAGCTTCTCGATCACGTCGGCCATCTGGTCCTGGGCGAAGGACGGGCCGAGGATCTGCGCCAGGCTGGCTTCGCGGCCGGCGCTGCCGCCGAGGGACACCTGGTAGAACTCCTCGCCCTTCTTGTCCACCCCGAGGATGCCGATGTGGCCCACGTGGTGGTGGCCGCAGGCGTTCATGCAGCCGGAGATGTTCAGGTCGATGTCGCCGATGTCGAACAGGTAGTCGAGGTCGTCGAAGCGGCGCTGGATGGCTTCGGCCACCGGGATCGACTTGGCGTTGGCCAGGGAGCAGAAGTCGCCGCCCGGGCAGCAGATGATGTCGGTCAGCAGGCCCACGTTGGGGCTGGCGAAGCCCAGCTCGCGCAGTTCGCCCCAGAGGGTGAACAGCTGCGCCTGCTCGACGTCGGCGAGAATGATGTTCTGGTTATGGCTGTTGCGCACTTCGCCGAAGCTGTAGCGGTCGGCCAGCTCGGCGATGGCGTCCAGTTGCTTGTCGGTCACGTCGCCCGGGGCGGTGCCGGTGGGCTTGAGCGACAGGGTCACGGCGACGTAGCCGGGCTTCTTGTGGGCGAAGGTGTTGCGCTCGCGCCAGCGGGCGAAGCCGGGATGCTCGGCGTCCAGGGCGGCGAGGGCGGCGTCCTGGTCTTCCAGGGCCTTGTAGGCCGGGTCGACGAAGAACGCGGAAACGCGCTGCACTTCCGCCTCGGTCAGGGTGCTGGGGCCGTCCTTGAGGTGCGCCCATTCGGCGTTGACCTTCTCGGCGAAGACTTCCGGGGTCAGCGCCTTGACCAGGATCTTGATGCGCGCCTTGAACTTGTTGTCGCGGCGGCCATAGCGGTTGTACACGCGCAGGATGGCGTCCAGGTACGACAGCAGGTGCTTCCAGGGCAGGAATTCGTTGATGAAGCTGCCGACGATCGGGGTACGGCCCAGGCCGCCGCCGACCAGCACGCGGAAGCCCAGCTCGCCGGCCTCGTTCTTCACCGCTTCCAGGCCGATGTCGTGCACCTCGATGGCGGCGCGGTCGCTCGCGGCGCCGTTGACGGCGATCTTGAACTTGCGCGGCAGGTGGGCGAACTCGGGGTGGAAGGTCGACCACTGGCGGATGATCTCGCACCAGGGGCGCGGGTCCACCAGCTCGTCGCGGGCGATGCCGGCGAACTGGTCGGTGGTGGTGTTGCGGATGCAGTTGCCGCTGGTCTGGATCGAGTGCATCTGCACGGTGGCCAGCTCGGCGAGGATGTCCGGCACGTCTTCCAGCGCCGGCCAGTTGAACTGCACGTTCTGCCGGGTGCTGATGTGGGCGTAGCCCTTGTCGTAGTCGCGGGCGATCTGCGCCAGCTTGCGCAGCTGCCGGGAGGCGAGCAGGCCGTAGGGCACGGCGATACGCAGCATCGGCGCATAGCGCTGGATGTACAGGCCGTTCTGCAGACGCAGCGGGCGGAATTCCTCGCCGGTCAGTTCGCCCGCCAGGTAGCGGCGGGTCTGATCGCGGAACTGCTTGACGCGATCCTCTACGATCCTCTGATCGTATTCGTCGTATACGTACATGAAAAATCCTGCTGTCAGGCTATAGCGCTCGGGCGTACTACGCTTCCGAGCGCGCACGGCAACGCGCTCCACGCGGAGTGGCGGGCAAGATACCAGTTAGGGAATATGCGTAAAAGTGAAGTTTGAGTATATGGCGAGAACTTTCTGATATAAGCGCGGCATCCGTGGGAACCTTCTCCACCCACCGGCGCCGCGCCAGGGCTTGCGGCGCCTGGCCGCAGGCCCTCGCGGCGGGTCCTCAGCCTTCGCGGCCGTGGGCCTGGGCGCCCAGCTGAGCGGCATCGACGCGGACGAAAATGGAGTCGCCGATGGCGGTCAGCACGTCGCCGGCGTACACCTCGCAGATGATCCGGCTCTTGCGCCCCAGCTCGCCTTCCACGTGCGCGCGCAGGGTCAGCGGCACGCCCATCGGCGTGGGCTTGATGAACTTGATGCCGAGGTTGCCGGTGACGCAGTCCAGGCGCGGCAGGCTGCCCGGCTCGCGGCCTTCGGCGCGGTAGTGGTAGGCCATGGCCGTCCAGTTCGAGTGGCAGTCCACCAGCATGGCGATCAGGCCGCCGTAGACCAGTTCCGGCCAGCCGGTATACTTGGCCTCGGGCAGGTGCTCGGCCATCACGTGGATGCCGTCCTCGTGCCAGTAGCTCTTGATGTGCAGGCCGTGGGGGTTGTTGCCGCCGCAGCCGTAGCAGATGCCTTCGGGCGCGGCGCGGTCTTGCAGGGAGAGGTTGTCCATGGGGTGCCTTGTTCTTGTCGCGGAAACCGCCCCAGCCTAGCCGGTTTCGCCGCCCTCATGAAGGGCCGCGCCTTGTCGCTGCCCGTGCCCTGGTCTTAACTGCTGGTGGGTCCACCGAAAACAGCAATAACAAATGGGGGAAACATGAGCGAAGAATCCCGTAACGAGAACCGCGACAGCGTGATCGACGCCCGCGCGGCCTTGATCCTCATCCTGCTGGTGGTGGCTACGGCGATATTCTGGGTGAGCCATCAATAATTTAGCTCCACCGGTCAGGGGTGGGCGAACACAATGAAGGCAAATGGCTATACTTCGCCGGCTTCCGGTCGGTGGGGTGTGGGTTCTTGAGTCTTCTGTGCAGGTCCTGGTTGCTGGTCGTCGGTCTGTCGCTGTCGTTGGGCTGCCAGGCGGCGTCGGTGGTGTTCCTCAACCCGGGGCGGTCCAACGAGCCCTACTGGGTCAGCTATACCCACTTCATGCAGGCCGCCGCCGGCGACCTGGGCATGCCGCTGCGCGTGCTCTACGCCGAGCGCGACCCGCAACGCTCGCTGCAGCAGGCGCGCGAGCTTTTGCGCGACGGCCAGTTGCCCGACTACCTGGTGTTCACCAACGAGGGCTACATCGGCCCGGAACTGCTGCGCCTGTTCGCCGATACCCCGGTGCGCCTGTTCGCCGTGAACAACATGCTGACCACCGACCAGCAGCGCATCGTCGGCGGCAGCCGCGAGCGCTACCGCAACTGGATCGGCAGCCTGGTGGCCAATGAGGAGGAGGCGGGCTACCTGATGGCCCACGGCCTGCTCCAGGCCGGCGCGGCGGCGGGGCGGGGGCTGGACCTGCTGGCCTTCTCCGGGCTGGCCCAGGCGCCGGTGGCGCAACTGCGCGAGCAGGGCATGCGCCGGGCCCTGGCCGACTTCCCGCGGGCCCGGCTGCTGCAGGTGGTCTATGGCGGCTGGGATCGCCAGCGCGCCTATGAGCAGGCGCAGCAGCTGCTGCGCCGCTATCCGCAGGTGCGGTTGGTGTGGTCGGCCAATGACGAGATGGCTTTCGGCGCCATGAAGGCGGCCCGCGAGGCAGGCCGCGTGCCGGGGCGCGACATGCTGTTCAGCGGCCTGAACAACTCCCCGGAGCTGCTCAGCGCGGTGATCGACGGCAGCATCAGCGTGGCCATGAGCGGCCATTTCACCCTGGGTGGCTGGGCCATGGTCCTGCTGCACGACTACGACGCCGGGGTGGACTTCGCCGCCCATGGCGGCAAGGACCGCCAGTTGCCGGTGTTCATCCTGCTGGACAAACGCCGCGCGCAGAAACTGCGCGCCAACCTGGCGCGTCCCGGCTATGGCCTGGACTTCCGCGACTTCAGCCTGGCCCTGCACCCGAAGCAGAAGGCCTACCGCTTCTCCCTGCAGCCGCTGCTGGACTAGACGCCGGCCAGGTGCAGCACCAGGCGCACCAGGGCGTAGAGCAGCAGGACGAAGACCAGGGTGAAGCCCACGCCGAGGACGATGAAGTGGCTGGGCTTGCCATGGGTGAAGTCGCGGGCGCGGTTCTTCCCGCTCTGCACGCCGAAGGCGGCGGCCAGCACGCTTTGCAGCATCTGCCAGAAGCTCGGCGGGCGGTTCTGCGGATCGTCGTTCATGCAAGCCTCCTTTGCTGTGGGACAAGCATAGCCGGCCTCAGAGTTCTATCTGCGTCCACTGGCGCTTCTGCCACATCACCGCGAAGATCGCCGAGGCCAGGCCGCGCTGGATGATCTGCATGCTCCAGATCGCCAGCAGGCCGCCGCCCAGCACCGGGCCGACCAGGTAGGCCAGGGGCAGGAAGAACAGCCACTGGTTGCCCAGGCTGACGGCCATCACCGTGCGCGTGGCGCCGGCGCCGAGCAGCGCCTGGGTCAGCACCAGGGCGGTGGCGTCGATGACCATGCCCAGGCCGGTGAACATCAGCGGCACGCGGCCCAGCTCGATCAGCGCCGGGTCGCTGACGAACAGCCGCAGGATCGCCTCGGGGAACATCCAGAACGGCGTGCCCAGCAGCGCCAGGCCGCAGGCGGCGACCTTGACCACGTCCCAGCCCCAGCGGTGCGCGCTGTCGAAGTCGCGCTCGCCCATGCACTGGCTGACCAGGGTGGTGGCGGCCATGCCCAGGCCGATGCCGGGCAGGATCAGGAACAGCGCCAGGTTGATCAGCACGTGGGCCACCGCCAGCTCGCGGGTGCCGACCTGGGCGATGATCCAGAACAGCAAGGTGATGCCGGCGGCGAAGAAGAACTGCTGCAGCGAATTGGGCAGCGACAGGCGCAGCATCACGCGGATTTCCCGCTCGCTCGGGCGGCGCGCGAGGAAGCCGTGCTGGCGGGCGTCGCGCCAGGTGATCCAGGCGTAGATCGCCGAGCCCAGGTACAGCGCCAGGGTGGTGCCCAGGCCGCTGCCCACCGCGCCCATGCGCGGCAGGCCGAACAGGCCGTGGATCAGGCTGTAGCTGATGGCGGCGTTGGCCAGGTGCATGACCACCAGGGTGCGCATGTAGGTGCCCGAGCGGCGGGTGCCGTTCCAGTAGCCGCGGAAGGAGAAGTTCAGGCCCACGGCCAGCACTGAGAGCGTGCGCCACTCGAAGTAGGGCACGCCAATGGCCAGCACCTCGGGGTCGGGCGACAGCAGGCTGACGATGGGTCTGGCGAACAGCAGGCAGGCCAGGCTGATGGGCAGGGCCAGGCCCAGGGCCACCAGCAGCCCGCAGTTCAGCGGCGCGGCCAGGTCGCCGTCGCGCCCTTGGCCGCGGCGCCGCGCCACCAGCGCCTGGACGCCGGCGCCCAGACCCATGACCAGGGAGATGGCGACGAAGTTGGCGTAGCTGCCGATGCCCACCCCGGCCAGGGACTTTTCCCCCAGGTGGCCGACCATGGCGGCATCCACCAGGTTGAGCAGGCTCTGGCTGAGCATGCCGCCGATGATCGGCAGCCCCAGGCAGAGGATATTGCGAAGGCGCTCGCGCTCTAGCATGGCGTCCCCGAACTGCAGGTGATCCGGCGATTGTTGGTCGAGGGCGGCGGCGTGCCGGTGACCGCGCCCCTCATGCCAAAGCCTAGCGTAACGGGCGCGGCGATGCCCGCTCGATCGTCGCGCGGGCCCGGCTTCAGCGACGGCTGACGCTCATGGCGATCAGCCGCGAAACCACCAGGGCGAGGTACATCACGCCGGCAAATTCCTCGATCATCACCAGCGAACGGGCCGCGGGCGTCAGCGGCAATATGTCGCCCAGGCCGACCCCGGACAGGATGGTGAAACTGAGGAACAGCAGCTCGGTCCAGGTGCGCGGCGCCTCGGCGTCCAGCGCGGCGCTGAAGCTGCCGGGGACGGCCAACTGGCAGAAGCTGAACAGATGGGCGAAGGCCCAGGCCAGCAGGGTGAAGGTGGCGCCGGCGGCGTACAGCTCGTCGGTGGTGGCGCGCTGGTCGGCGTTCATGTACGCGATCAGGCTGGCCGCGGCATAGAAGTAGAAGGCCGCCTCCAGCGCCGGCACCAGCAGCTCCAGCACGCGGCTGGCCAGCCAGAGGTCGAGCAGGCCGAGGGTGAGCACCAGCAAGGCCAGCACCGCGGCGACCCAGCTATGCACCGGGCTGCGCTTGACCACCTGCAGCGCCAGGCCCAGCACCAGCAAGCCGAAGGCGCCGAACAGCGCGCGGCCCAGGGTGCTGTCGTCCATCCAGGGGTAGAGCAGCACGCCGAGCAGCTGGACGAACAGCAGGATGGCGGAGGGGTGGCGCTTGAGGTGGGCGAGGGCGGGCATGATGTCGCTCGGTTACGGGTCGACTTAACCATAGCCGCTGCCGGCCCTGCGGGCCGGATCGCGGACGGAGTCCGCTCCTATGGGGAGGCGCCATGCCTCACGGCGAACTGGAGCGGGCCCTGCCCGCGATTCGCGCGCAGGGCGCGCTCCTGCAGGGAATGGCGCGGGTGGGGCAGCGTAAGCGGATCTCATCTGCGAATCGCGCCGGAGGTTCCGGCTATCGCGGACAAGGTCCGGGGAAACACCATGCCTCCCGGGGCGGATTGTAGGAGCGGGCCCTGCCCGCGATTCGCGCGCAGGGCGCGCTCCTACAGGGGAATGGCGCGGGTGGGGTGGTGTAGGAGCAGATCTCATCCGCGAATCGCGCCGGAGGTTCCGGCCATCGCGGACAAGGTCCGCTCCGGGGAAACGCCATGCCTCACGGTGGATTGGGCGGGCCCTGCCCGCGAAATTGTGCGCAGGGCGCGCTCCTACAGGGAATGGCGCGGGTGGGGCAGCGTAGGAGCGGATCTCATCCGCGAATCGCGCCGGAGGTTCCGGCTATCGCGGACAAGGTCCGCGGGGCAGGGGCGCCGAGGTGCTTTTCGTAGGATGGGTTGAGCCTGCGAAACCCATGCGGTCACGGTGATGGGTATCGCTTCGCTCAACCCATCCTGCGAGGGCCTCCATCCGTCCACGATTGCCCGGATGCGCAGGGCTCCGTCAGTCGAGCAGGCCGTGCCAGCAGTCGCTCAGCTCGCCGAGCTCGGAGGAGGTGCACCAGGCCTGGCTCTGCAGCCACTGGCGGACGGTTTCGCGGTCGGCTTCGTCGAGGCTGCCGACGGCGTTCAGGCACAGGTAGCCGGTGAACTCGCCGTCCTCGGTGGCGCCGCCGACGAACAGCCAGCCCTGGGATTCGACGAAGGCGATCCACTGGTCCAGCACTTCGTCCAGGTCGCCGCTGTAGTTCACTTCCAGGCTGAAGCCCAGTTCCTTGAACTCGGCCAGGCGCAGTTTCTTGCGCAGGCGGCGCTTGCGCGGTTTTTCCATCTGTTCGGGGGTGAGGTATTTCATCTTTCGCTCCTGGAAGGCGGATCAGGCGTCGTAGCCCAGGTTCGGCGACAGCCAGCGTTCGCTGACCGCCACGTCCTGGCCCTTGCGGGCGCTGTAGGCGTCGATCTGGTCCTTGTCGACCTTGCCCACGGCGAAGTACTGCGCCTGCGGATGCGCGAAGTACCAGCCGCTGACCGCGGCCGCCGGGAACATGGCGTAGTGTTCGGTGAGGGTGACGCCGGACAGGCCCTTTGGGTCCAGCAACTGGAACAGGGTGCCTTTCTCGGTGTGGTCCGGGCAGGCCGGGTAGCCGGGGGCCGGGCGGATGCCGACGTACTGCTCGCGGATCAGCGCGTCGTTGTCCAGGTGTTCTTCGGGCTGGTAGCCCCAGTATTCCTTGCGCACGCGCTCGTGCAGCCATTCGGCGCAGGCTTCGGCGAGGCGGTCGGCCAGGGCCTTGACCATGATCGCGTTGTAGTCGTCGCCCTGGGCCTCGTAGGCCTTGGCCACTTCCTCGGCGCCGATGCCGGCGGTGGTGATGAAGCCGCCGACGTAGTCCTTGATGCCGCTGTCTTTGGGTGCGACGAAGTCGGCCAGGCTGAAGTTCGGCTTGCCGTCGGGCTTGATGGTCTGCTGGCGCAGGTGGTGCAGGGTGGCCAGCTTGTGGCCGTCCTCGGCGTACACCTCCAGGTCGTCGTGGTTGACCTGGTTGGCCGGCCAGAAGCCGAACACGGCGCGGGCCTTGATCAGCTTGCCGTCGATCAGCTTGCGCAGGATGTCCTGGGCGTCGTTGAACAGGCTGGTGGCGGCTTCGCCGACCACTTCGTCGCTGAGGATGCGCGGGTACTTGCCGGCCAGGTTCCAGGAGACGAAGAAGGGCGTCCAGTCGATGTACTCGGCCAGCACGTTCAGGTCGATGTCTTCCAGCACCTTCACGCCGGTGAAGGAGGGCACCGGCGGCTGGTAGCCGGCCCAGTCGAACTGCGGCTTGGCGGCGATGGCCGCCGCGTAGCTCAGGCGCTCGGTGCGGGCGCTGCGGTTGGCGGTGCGCTCGCGGACCTCGGCGTACTCCTCGCGCAGCTTGCGCGCGTAGTCGGGCTTCATTTCCTTCGACAGCAGAGTGGTGGCCACGCCCACCGCGCGCGAGGCGTCGGTGACGTAGACCACCGCGTCGTTGCTGTACTGCGGGTCGATCTTCACCGCGGTGTGCGCCTTGGAGGTGGTGGCGCCGCCGATCATCAGCGGCAGGCTGAAGTTCTGCCGCTGCATTTCCTTGGCGACGTGGACCATCTCGTCCAGCGACGGCGTGATCAGCCCGGACAGGCCGATGATGTCGCACTTCTCGGCGATGGCGGTCTGCAGGATCTTCTCCGCCGGCACCATCACGCCGAGGTCGACGATGTCGTAGCCGTTGCAGCCCAGCACCACGCCGACGATGTTCTTGCCGATGTCGTGCACGTCGCCCTTCACCGTGGCCATGAGGATCTTGCCCTTGGCCTCGGGCTTGTCGCCTTTCTCCGCCTCGATGAAGGGGATCAGGTGGGCCACCGCCTGCTTCATCACCCTGGCCGACTTGACCACCTGCGGGAGGAACATCTTGCCGGCGCCGAACAGGTCGCCGACCACGTTCATGCCGCTCATCAGCGGGCCTTCGATGACCTCGATGGGCCGCGCGCACTTCTGCCGGCATTCCTCGGTGTCTTCGACGATGTAGGTGGTGATGCCCTTGACCAGGGCGTGCTCCAGGCGCTTCTCGACGCTATGGCTGCGCCATTCCTCGTCTTCCACTTCCTTGGCCGCGCCGCCGCCCTTGTAGTCGTCGGCGATGGCCAGCAGCGCCTCGGTGGCGTCCGGGTTGCGGTTGAGCACCACGTCCTCGACCTTGTCGCGCAGCTCCTTCGGGATCTCGTCGTAGATCTCCAGCTGGCCGGCGTTGACGATGCCCATGGTCAGGCCGTTCTTGATGGCGTAGTAGAGGAACACCGAGTGGATGGCCTCGCGCACCGGGTTGTTGCCGCGGAACGAGAAGGACACGTTGGACACCCCGCCCGAGGAGAGCGCGTAGGGCAGGTTGTCGCGGATGTAGGCGCAGGCGTTGATGAAGTCGACCGCGTAGTTGTTGTGCTCCTCAATGCCGGTGGCCACCGCGAAGATGTTCGGGTCGAAGATGATGTCTTCCGGCGGGAAGCCCACTTCGTTGACCAGGATGTCGTAGCTGTGCTGGCAGATTTCTTCCTTGCGCGCCTGGGTGTCGGCCTGGCCGGCCTCGTCGAAGGCCATCACCACCACCGCGGCGCCGTAGCGCCTGCACAGGCGGGCGTGGTGCTTGAACTGCTCGACGCCTTCCTTCATGGAGATGGAGTTGACGATGCCCTTGCCCTGGATGCACTTGAGGCCCGCTTCGATCACCTCCCACTTGGAGGAGTCGATCATGATCGGCACGCGGGAGATGTCCGGCTCGCCGGCGATGAGGTTGAGGAACTTCACCATCGCCGCCTTGGAGTCGAGCATGCCCTCGTCCATGTTGATGTCGATCACCTGGGCGCCGGCTTCCACCTGCTGCTGGGCCACTTCCAGGGCCTCGGCGTAGTTCTCCTCGCGGATCAGCCGGGCGAACTTCGCCGAACCGGTGATGTTGGTGCGCTCGCCGACGTTCACGAACAGCGAGCTGCGGTCGATGGTGAACGGCTCAAGGCCCGACAGCCGGCAGGCCCTGGGGATTTCCGGGATCGCCCGCGGCGGGTACTTGGCCACCGCCTCGGCGATGGCCTGGATGTGCGCCGGGGTGGTGCCGCAGCAGCCGCCGATGATGTTGAGGAAGCCGGACGCGGCGAACTCCTCGACCACCTCGGCCATCTGCGCCGGGGTCTCGTCGTACTCGCCGAAGGCGTTCGGCAGGCCGGCGTTGGGGTGCGCGGAAACGTGGGTGTCGGCCTTGGTCGCCAGCTCCTCCAGGTAGGGGCGCAGATCCTTGGCGCCGAGGGCGCAGTTCAGGCCGACGGAAATCGGCCTGGCGTGGCGCACCGAGTTCCAGAAGGCCTCGGTGGTCTGCCCCGACAGGGTGCGCCCGGAGGCGTCGGTGATGGTGCCGGAGATCATGATCGGCAGCTCGAAGCCGAGCTCGTCGTAGACGCCCTGCACGGCGAAGATCGCCGCCTTGGCGTTGAGGGTGTCGAAGATGGTCTCGATCAGGATCAGGTCGGCGCCGCCCTCGATCAGGCCGCGGGTGGCCTCGCTGTAGTTCGCCACCAGCTCGTCGAAGGTGACGTTGCGGTAGCCCGGGTCGTTGACGTCCGGGGAGATCGAGCAGGTGCGGCTGGTCGGGCCGAGCACGCCGGCGACGAAGCGCGGCTTGTCCGGGGTCTCGGCGGTCTTGGCGTCGGCCACTTCGCGGGCCAGGCGCGCGCCTTCGACGTTCAGTTCGTAGACCAGTTCTTCCATGCCGTAGTCGGCCTGGGACACCTGGGTGGCGTTGAAGGTGTTGGTCTCGAGGATGTCGGCGCCGGCGTCCAGGTAGGCTTTCTCGATGGCCTGGATGACGTCCGGGCGGCTGAGCAGCAGCAGGTCGTTGTTGCCCTTCACGTCGCTCGGCCAGTCGGCGAAGCGGGTGCCGCGGTAGTCCTCTTCCTGCAGCTTGTAGCTCTGGATCATGGTGCCCATACCGCCGTCGAGGATCAGGATGCGCTCCTTCAGGGCTTTCTGCAGGGCTTGCTGGCGGGCGGCACGATCGGACATGGGAACTACCTGGAAACGGCTGTGGCAAAGGGTCGCTGATGATAGCAAACCTGCAGGGGATTTGAGCCGACCGGGCTTTTACATGAGCGCAGTTCATGTTGTACCGGCCATCGGTTGGCCGCAAAAGCCCGCGGAGCCGCTAGAATCCGCCTATTCACGAGGTATGGAGCCCCCGATGTCCTTGCGCGCATCCTTCGCGTTGACCATTGCGTTCATGCTGCTTTCAGCCGTTGCCCAGGCAGCCGGCATTTCCTACAGCAAGGACATACAGCCGATCTTCACCGACAAGTGCGTGGCCTGCCACGCCTGCTACGACTCGCCGTGCCAGCTCAACCTGAGCGCCGCCGAGGGCGCCCAGCGCGGCGCCAACAAGCTGCCGGTGTACGACGGCACCCGCACCAAGGCCCAGGAAACCACGCGCCTGTTCCTCGACGCACACGGCGCCGACGCCTGGCGGCGCAAGGACTTCTGGTCGGTGCTGGACGCCCGCGGCGGCCAGGCGGCGCTGATGCAGCGCATGCTCGATCTCGGCCAGGCCCACCCGCTGGTGCCCAACGCGAAGATCCCCGAGGGCCTGGACCTGTCGATCAACCGCAGCAACCAGTGCCCGACGCCGGACAGCATCGACGAGTTCGTGCAGAAGAACCCGCGCAGCGGCATGCCCTTCGCCGTCACCGGCCTCAGCGCCCAGCAGTACGCCACCCTGAAGCAATGGCTGGCCGAGGGCGCGCCGGTGGACGAGCAGGCCTGGCAGCCCGGCGCCGGCGAGGCGCGGCAGATCGCCGAGTGGGAGCGCTTCCTGAACCAGCCCGGCGCCCGCGAGAGCCTGGTTTCGCGCTGGCTCTACGAGCACCTGTTCCTCGCCCACCTGTACTTCGAAGAGCAGGGCGCGCCGGGGCACTTCTTCCAGTTGGTGCGCTCGCGCACGCCCAGCGGCCAGCCCATCGACCCCATCGCCACGCGGCGGCCCAACGACGACCCCGGCGCGGCCTTCTACTACCGCCTGTGGCCGATCCAGGGCGTGATCGTGCACAAGACGCACATCACCTACCCGCTGAGCCCCGCGAAGCTGGCGCATACCCGCGAGCTGTTCTTCGCCGGCGCCTGGGCGGCCGACAAGGTGCCCGGCTACGGCCTGCAGCACCGCGCCAACCCCTTCGAGACCTTCGCCGCCATCCCGGCGCGGGCGCGCTACCAGTTCATGCTGGACAACGCCGAGTACTTCGTCCGCACCTTCATCCGCGGCCCGGTGTGCCGCGGGCAGATCGCCACCGACGTGATCCGCGACAACTTCTGGGCGATCTTCCAGGACCCGGCCCACGACCTCTACGTCACCGATCCGGCGTACCGGGCCAAGGCCACGCCGCTGCTGGGCCTGCCCGGGCAGATCGACGACATGCCCCAGATGCTCCAGCAATGGACCAGCTACCGCGACAAGCGCAACGAATACGAGGCGCTGCGCCTGGACGCCTACGAAGAGGCCGCGGCGCCGACCTGGGCGGACATCTGGCGCGGCAACGACAACGCGCTGCTGTCGATCTTCCGCCAGTACGACAGCGCCTCGGTGCGCAAGGGCCTGATCGGCGGCGTCCCGCAGACGCTGTGGTGGATGGACTACCCGCTGCTGGAGCGCACCTACTACCAGCTGGTGGTCAACTTCGACGTCTACGGCAACGTCTCGCACCAGGCGCAGACGCGCCTGTACTTCGACCTGATCCGCAATGGCGCCGAGCAGAACTTCCTGCGCCTGATGCCGGTGGCCGCGCGCAAGCACCTGCTCGACGACTGGTACCAGAACAGCGGCCGGCTGAAGATGTGGCTGGACTACCAGAACCTCGACAACGACGCGCCCAGCGGCCTGGACCTGCCGGAGAAGGGCGCCAAGAACGCCTTCGCCGTGCAGTTGCTGAGCCGCTACGCCAGCCTCGATGCGCGGCCCGACCCGATCAACCTGTGCCAGGACGGCGGCTGCTACCGGCGCAACGTCCCACGCCCGCTGCAGGACGCCGAGCAGGCCTTCAGCCGCCTGGTCAGCCGCCCGGCGGCGGGGCTCAAGGTGATCGAGCAGTTCCCCGAGGCGACCATCCTGCGCGTCGAGCTGCCCGGCGGAAAACGCGAGATCTACACGGCGCTGCGTAACCGCGCGCACAGCAACGTCGCCTTCATGCTCGGCGAGTCGCTGCGCTACCAGCCGGGGCTGGACACCCTGACCATCTACCCGGGCGTGCTCTCCAGCTACCCGAACTTCATGTTCGACCTCAAGGCGGAGGAGGCCGGCGACTTCGTCTCGGCGCTGGAGCAGGTGCAGAGCCAGGAGAGTTTCGACAAGGTGGTGGAGCGCTGGGGCATCCGCCGCAGCAACCCGCAGTTCTGGCGCTACTTCCACGACCTCGACGCCTACCTGCGCGAGACCGAGCCGGTGGAGGCGGGCATACTCGACATGAATCGCTATGAAAATCTTTGAGGCGGCTGCAGGCGGCAGGCAAGAGCGCTTTGGAGCCTGCGGCCTGAAGCCTGAAGCCTGAAGCCTGAAGCCTGAAGCCTGAAGCCGCTACTTGCGAACTATTCCTACTAAATTGGTAGGGCTTTATCCGGGGCGGGCGAATGGCGTAAACTGCCCCTACGTTTGCGAGGAGTTGCCATGAGCGCCATCACCATTACCGAAGCTGCCCAGGATTACCTGGCCGAACTGCTGGTCAAGCAGGACACCCCCGGGATCGGCATTCGCATCTTCATCACCCAGCCGGGCACCCAGTACGCGGAAACCTGCATCGCCTACTGCAAGCCGGGCGAGCAGAAGCCGGAAGACACCCCGATCGGCCTGAAGGACTTCACCGCCTGGGTCGACGGCATCAGCGAGCCCTTCCTGGAAGACGCCGTGGTCGACTACGCCACCGACCGCATGGGCGGCCAACTGACCATCAAGGCGCCGAACGCCAAGGTGCCGATGGTCAACGAGGACAGCCCGATCACCGAACGCATCAACTACTACCTGCAGACCGAGATCAACCCCGGCCTGGCCAGCCATGGCGGCCAGGTGAGCCTGGTCGAGGTGGTCGAGGACAACATCGCCGTGCTGCGCTTCGGCGGCGGCTGCCAAGGCTGCGGCATGGTCGACATGACCCTCAAGGACGGCGTCGAGAAGACCCTGATCGAACGCATCCCGGAACTGAAGGGCGTGCGCGACGTCACCGACCACAGCAACAAGGAAAACGCCTACTACTGAGTGGTGGGTGTTTCGGCAAAACAGCCGCCCTTCGGGGCGGCTTTTTGTGGTTCTACCTGGAGCGGGCCCTGCCCGCGAAATCGCGCGCAGGGCGCGCTCCTACAATGGGAATGGCGCGGGTGGGGCAGCGTAGGAGCGGATCTCATCCTCGAATCGCGCCGGGATGGCCGGCTATCGCGGACAAGGTCCGCTCCTACGGAGAGGAATACCGTGGCTCCCGGCGACCTGTAGGAGCGGGCCCTGCCCGCGATTCGCGCGCAGGGCGCGCTCCTACAATGGGAATGGCGCGGGTGGGGCGGCGGATCTTATCCGCGAATCGCGCCGGGATGGCCGGCTATCGCGGACAAGGTCCGCTCCTACGGGGGGAGGAATACCGTGGCTCAGGCGCTGGCCGGCTGGCGTCGGCGCGCTGGCCAGAGCAACGCCAGGGCCAGCAGCAATACCGGCCACACCAGCAGGTTCACCGCGCTCCAGCCCAGGCTGGTGATCAGCGCGCCGGAGCTGAACGACATCAGCGCCGCCATTAGGCTGTTGCCTTGCTCCATCAGCCCCTGCGCCTGGCCGCGCTCGTCCGCGCCGTGGCCTTCGCCGAGCAGGGTGGTGCCGGCCACCAGCAGCAGGTTCCAGCCCATGCCCAGCAGCAGCGAGCTGGCCAGGAAGTGGCCGTGGTCCAGGCCGGCCAGGGTCACGGCTGCGCTGGCCGCCAGCAGGGCGATGCCGAGCAGGGCCACGCGGCGGCTGCCCAGGCGGTCCACCAGCGGGCCGGCGACGAAGGCCGGGAGGAACATGCCGAGGATGTGCCACTGGATCACGCTCGCCGAGCTTTCCAGGGACAGCCCGCAGAACTGCATGGCCAGCGGCGTGGCGTTCATGATCAGGATCATCAGCCCGTGGCCGGCGGCGGTGCAGGCCATGGCCGCGCGCACCAGCGGCCGGCCGAGCAGCGCGCGCATCGCTGCGATGCCGCCGTGCGGTGGGCGAGGCGCAGCGCCTTCGCGCAGGCGCGCCATCAGCAGCAGGCCGACGAGCGCCAACGCGGCGATGGCCAGGTAGGCGCCGACGAAGGGCGTGGGCAGCGCCTCGCGGGCCCACAGCGCCAGGCTCGGGGCGAGCAGGGCGGCCAGCACGCCGCCGCCGATCACGTAGGCGCTGGCGCGGCCCTTCTCGGCCTCGCCCACCGCCTCCAGGGCGGCGAAGCGGTAGTACATCGCCGAGGCCTGGTAGGCGCCGATGGGCAGGGCGCCCAGGCACAGCAGCCAGAACGAGCCCAGTTGCACGCCCAGGGCGCAGGTCAGCCCGCCGAGCACGCCGCCGGCGGCGCCGAGCATCAGCCCGGGGCGGCGGCCATGGCGCTGCATGAACAGCGATAGCGGCTGCACCGCCAGCAGGTTGCCCAGCACCAGCAGGGCCAGGGGCAGGGTGGCCAGGCCGTTGAGCGGCGCCAGTTGCGCGCCGATCAGCGAGGTCAGGGTGATGCCGATCAGCGAGCACGACCAGTACAGCGCCTGGCCGAGGAACAGCAGGCGCAGCGCGCCGTTGCGCAATAGCAGCATGTCCGCGCCCTCAGTTCCGGCAGCCGCCGGGCTTGAGCACCCGCTGCGTCGAGGCCGGGTGGCGCAGCAGCGCCTCGCTCGGGCGCCGTGGCCGTTGCAGCAGCTCGCCGGCGCAGTTCGGGCACTGGCCGCCGAGCACGCCTTCGGCGCAGTCGTGGCAGAAGGTGCATTCGAAGGTGCAGATGCGCGCGTCCGTGCTATCGGCCGGCAGGTCGCGGTCGCAACATTCGCAGTTGGGGCGCAGTTCGAGCATGGCGAAGTCCTTCTGGCTGGGGATCAGGCGTCGGTGAGCTGGCCGAAGCGTTCGGCATATTCCTGGGGGCTCACCGCCAGGTGCTTGTGGAAAGTGCGTCGCAGGTTCTCCGGGTGGCCGAAGCCGCACAGCCGGGCCACGGTGGCGATCGACGCCCGGGCGTCCTGCAGCAGGGCGCGGGCGGCCTCCAGGCGAACCTTCTCCACGTAGCGGCCGGGCGCCACGCCCAGCTCATTGATGAACACCCGCGACAGGGTGCGCGGGCTCATGCAGGCCTGTTCGGCCAGGGCCTCCAGCGACAGGTCGGCGCCGAGGTTGGCCGGGATCCACTCCAGCAACGCGGCCAGGCGCGGCGCGCGCACCGGCTCGGGCGTCAGCCAGGCGCTGAACTGCGCCTGGCCGCCGGGGCGCCTGAGGAACATCACCAGGCGCCGGGCCACGGCCAGGGCCAGCGGGCGGCCGAGGTCGGCCTCCACCAGCGCCAGGGCCAGGTCGATGCCGGCGGTGACTCCGGCGGAGGTGAACACGTGGTCGTCGCCGTCGCGGCGGCTGGGGTCGTAGGTGTGCAGGCGGTCGCCCTGCACGTGGACTGCGGGGTGGCATTCGCGCAGGGTGTCGACGTCGGCCCAGTGGGTGGTGGCGCTGCGCCCGTCGAGTACCCCGGCGGCGGCCAGCAGCAGGGCGCCGGAGCACACCGAGCCGAGGCGCCGCATCTGGCCTTCGGCGGCGCTTAGCCATGCCAGCAGCGCGGGGTTGGCGCACTGCGCCTCCACGCCCAGGCCGCCGGGTACCAGCAGGGTGTCGAGGCTGGCGGCGTCGGTATCGGCCCAGGCGGCGTCGGCGCAGATGCGCAGGCCGGCGGAGGTGGCTACGGGGCCTTCGTTTTCGCCCAGCACCAGCAGTTCGTAGGGCGCCGGTAGGCCCTGGCGCTGGCGCTCGACGTTGGCCGAGGCGAACACCTGCAGCGGGCCGGTGACGTCCAGGCTCATGACGTCGGGGTAGATCAGGCAGGCGATGCGGCGGATGGCGGGCATGGCGGGCGGCTCCGGGGTTTGCCGGGAGTGTGCGCCGGGAGGGGAGTGGCGGCAATGTCATGGATCCCACGGATCTTGCCAATCGCTCGGTGGCTTTTCGTAGGAGCGAGCTTGCTCGCGAACGAGGCTTCCAGGAACTCCGTCGCCAGGCCTGAGAGCGCCCTCTCCCTAACCCTCTCCCTGAAGGGAGAGGGGACCGTTCGGAGTGTGGGGATATTTCTGAGTCAGCCGGATGTTTTGGTATCCGGCTGAAACCACACATTCAGCCAGCATGGACTAGCCCCCTCTCCCTTCAGGGAGAGGGTTGGGGAGAGGGGACGGAGTTCAGCCGGGCTCCGAAATAACCGGGAAACTCTGTTCGCGAGCAAGCTCGCTCCTACAACAGCCCTCGCCCAAAACGCCCCGCCGGAAATAAAAAACGCCGTTTCCCTCCCCGAGGAAAACGGCGCTTTTCAAGCTCCGGGCCGCAAGGCCCTGGGCCTCACTCCGGCATATGCCATTCCTGCAGGTCATAGCCTTCGCGGTTCAGCTCTTCGCGGGCCTGGGTCAGCAGGTCGGCCAGGCGCGCCGGGTCGGAGTATTCGGTGCAGGGGATGCGCGTCAGGCCCAGCAGGCGGGTGCCGGTGCGGTCGAGGACGGACAGGTCGAGGCTGCCGTCGCCGCCGGACTGGTCGATCCAGGTGACGCAGTGGAAGGGTTGGAAGGCTCGTCCGGTGATCAGCAGAGCCTCGTTGAAACGAAGGGTCGCGTTCATGGTGGTTACACTCTCTGCGCAGGTCATCCATTGCTCTGTTAAGGGGACGGCGCTTCACTGATCCGTCCGATCTGTACAGCCCATTGACACCGCGAGCCGCGCAAAAAGTCACAACGCCTGTCGCTTTTGTGCACAAGGTTGTCGCATTGGAAACCGGAAAATTGCCGGCAATCTTCCGGGAAACCGCCGGTAAATGGCTCTGCCACGCGGCTTTCATCGAACTTGCGGGGTGCGCCGTTGCGTCGCAGGGGCTGCGTGCCCTTGGGCCGGCTTTTCCACGGCCAATTCGTGACAGCCGGGGCAGGGCGCCGCAAGATAGGGGCTTTGCATCCGCTTTTGCCTGAGGAGGTTTCATGGAGATTCGCTGCGACTTCGACAGCGGCAACATCCAGGTGCTGGATGCCAGCGACCCGCAGGACGTGCGCCTGGCCCTGCGCCCGGACCTGAACAGTCCGCACTTCCAGTGGTTTCACTTCTGCGCCGACGGCCTGACCCCGGGCCAGCGCTACACCTTCGACCTGACCAACGCCGGGCACTCCAGCTACACCGGCGGCTGGCCGGGCTACCGCGCGCTGGCTTCCTACGACCAGCGCGACTGGTTCCGTGTGGACAGCAGCTACGACGGCCAGTCCCTGCGCTTCAGCCTTGAGGCCGAGCAGCCCCGGGCCTGGTTCGCCTACTTCGAGCCCTACAGCCGCGAGCGCCACGCTGCGCTGGTGCGCCAGGCCATCGAGCAGGCCGGCGCCGAGCTGGTGGCCACCGGGCGCAGCATCGAGGGCCGCGACATCCCGTTGCTGCGCATCCGCCGCAACCCGCAGGCCACGCGCAAGCTGTGGCTGATCGCCCAGCAGCACCCCGGCGAGCACATGGCCGAATGGTTCATGGAGGGTCTGATCGAGCGCCTGCAGCAGAAGGATGCGGAACTCGACTACCTGCTGCAGCACGCCGAGCTGTACCTGGTGCCGAACATGAACCCCGACGGCGCCTTCCGCGGCCACCTGCGCACCAACGCCGCCGGCACCGACCTCAACCGCGCCTGGGCCTCGCCCAGCGCCGAGAGCAGCCCGGAAGTGCTGTTCGTCCAGGCGCACATGCGCCAGCAGGGCGTCGACCTGTTCCTCGACATCCACGGCGACGAGGAAATCCCCTACGTGTTCGCCGCCGGCTGCGAAGGCAACCCCGGCTACAGCGAGCGCCAGGCCTACCTCGAAACGGAGTTCCGCAAGCGCCTGGAGGAACGCGGCGAGTTCCAGAGCCTGCACGGCTACCCGCGCAGCGCGCCGGGCAAGGCCAACATGACGCTGGCCTGCAACCATGTCGGTGAAACCTACCAGTGCCTGGCGCTGACTCTGGAGATGCCGTTCAAGGACCACGACCTGGCCCCGGATGCCCGCACCGGCTGGAGCGGCGCGCGCGCCAAGCGTTTGGCCGGCGCGGTGCTCTCGACGCTGTCGAGCCTGGTGGAAGAACTGCGCTGACTGGAATCTTCGCCGCCGCGTGCCAGTCTAAAGCTGTGAGGAACTTGCATGCGGAGGTGTCCATGTACAGGACGCGCAAGCTGTTGACCCCCCAGGAGATCGAGGACCTGCAGGAACGCATGGAGGCCATGGAGGAACTGGACTTCCGCGAACGCCGCGAAGTCCGCAAGAACCGCACGGGCGACCATCGCCCGCGCCTGGCCGCAGCGCCGGCCTGACCGGCGCGCCGCGCACCCGGCCGCCGGCCGGGTGCGTATAGGGCGTCTGCCCTGGCAGCCGTGGCGGGGGCACGTGGCCGGGGAGGGCGGACACCCGCGCTGCCATTAAGTTGCCAGTACGCGGATTATTAATCTCGCTGTCATAAAGCGTACATATTCACGGCATTAAATCATCACGTCTTCTAACCAACCGGGGACTTCCCGGACTTCCTCCCATATTGAGGTATTGACGTGATGCTGCTCAGCAAAACCCGCTTGTCCGTCCTGCTGGCTTCCATGGCCCTGACCGGCCTGGCCCATGCCACTGATGTCACCGGCGCCGGCTCCAGCTTCGTTTACCCGGTGCTGTCGAAGTGGTCCCAGGAATACAGCAAGTCTTCCAGCAATCGCATCAACTACCAGTCCATCGGCTCCGGCGGCGGCATCGCCCAGATCAAGGCCGCCACCGTCGACTTCGGCGCCTCCGACGCCCCGCTGTCGGCCGACGACCTGAAAGCGGCCGGCCTGGGCCAGTTCCCCAGCGTGATCGGCGGCATCGTGCCGGTGGTCAACCTGGACGGCGTCGAGCCGGGCAAGCTGCACCTGGACGGTGAAACCCTGGCCAAGATCTTCCTCGGCAGCATCACCGACTGGAACGACCCGGCCATCGCCGCGCTGAACCCCGAGCTGAAGCTGCCGGCCACCAAGATCACCGTGGTGCGCCGTTCCGACGGTTCGGGCACCTCCTACAACTTCACCAACTACTTGTCCAAGGTCAGCCCGGAGTGGAAGGACAAGATCGGCTTCGGCACCACCGTACCCTGGCCGGTCGGCATGGGCGGCAAGGGCAACGAAGGCGTCTCCGCCTACGTCAAGCAGATCAAGAACTCCATCGGCTACGTCGAGTACGCCTACGCCCTGCAGAACAAGATGGCCTACGCCTCGCTGAAGAACGCCGCCGGCAAGTTCGTGCAGCCCAACACCAAGAGCTTCCAGGCTGCCGCCGACACCGCCGACTGGGCCAACGCCAAGGACTTCAACCTGCTGATGACCAACGCCCCGGGCGACACCGCGTGGCCGATCACCGCCACCACCTGGATCATCATGTACAAGCAACCGAAGAACGCGGAACAGGCCCAGGCCGCCTTCCACTTCTTCAAGTGGTCCCTGGAGAACGGCCAGCAGCAGGCCGCCGCCCTGGACTACGTGGCGCTGCCGGAGTCCCTGGTCAAGCGCATCGAAGGCTACTGGAAGTCGGACTTCGCCCGCTGATCGGGTGAATGACCAGGACCGCCGCCCGGAACCCCGTGCGGCGGTTCGCTTGCTTGGATGAACCGATGTCTACCGAATCCTCACCGTCCCTCGCCATGCCCAACCTGAAGGCCGCCGAAGCCGAAGACCGCGCCCAGCGCGACCAGCGCCACGACCGCTGGTTCCGCAACGCCATGTTCGGCTCCGCGCTGCTGGTGCTGTTGCTGCTCGCCGGCGTCGCCGGCTCCACCCTGTGGGGCGGCAGCCTGGCCTTCTCGCACTTCGGCCTGGACTTCCTCACCAGCACCGAATGGGATGCGGTGAACAACAAATTCGGCGCCCTGGTACCGATCTACGGGACCCTGGTCACCTCCTTCCTGGCGCTGCTGATCGCCGTACCGGTCAGCTTCGGCATCGCCATCTTCCTCACCGAGCTGGCGCCGCCGTGGCTGCGCATGCCGGTGGCCGCGGCCGTCGAGCTGCTGGCCGGGATCCCCTCGATCATCTACGGCATGTGGGGCCTGTTCGTCTTCGGCCCGTTCATGGCCCAGCACATCGCTCCCTGGCTGAACGACTACCTGGGCGCGCTGCCGCTGATCGGCGGCCTGTTCCAGGGCCCGCCGCTGGGCATCGGCATGCTCAGCGCCGGCATCGTCCTGGCGATCATGATCATCCCCTTCATCACCTCGGTGATGAACGAAGTGTTCAACAGCGTACCGACCACCCTGAAGGAATCGGCCTACGCCCTGGGCAACACCACCTGGGAAGTGGTCTGGGACATCGTCCTGCCTTACACCCGCTCGGCGGTGGTCGGCGGCATCTTCCTCGGCCTCGGCCGCGCCCTGGGCGAGACCATGGCGGTGACCTTCGTGCTGGGCAACTCGCAGCACTTCTCCGCCTCGCTGCTGATGCCCAGCAGCTCCATCGCCTCGGTGATCGCCAACGAGTTCAACGAGGCCTACACCGACCTGCACCGCTCCTCGCTGATCGCCCTGGGCTTCCTGCTCTTCGTGGTCACCTTCATCGTTCTCGCCGCCGCTCGCCTGATGCTGCTGCGCCTGGCCCAGAAGGAGGGCAAGTGACATGGCCGGCAACGAAAGCCTGTATCGCACCCGCGCGCTGAAGAACCGCGCCGCCATGCTGCTCAGCTGCGGCGCCACCCTGTTCGGCCTGATGTGGCTGGCGTGGATCCTGCTGACCACCATCAGCCACGGCATCGAGGCGCTGAACCTCAACCTGTTCACCAAGATGACGCCGCCGCCGGGAGCCGAGGGCGGCCTGGCCAACGCCTTCTACGGCAGCGTGCTGATGAGCGCGCTGGCGCTGCTGATCGGCACCCCCATCGGCCTGATGGCCGGCATCTGGCTGGCCGAATACGCCCGCCACACCCGCATGGGCACCGTGGTGCGCTTCATCAACGACATCCTGCTGTCGGCGCCGTCCATCGTCCTGGGCCTGTTCGTCTACACCAGCGTGATCCTGCCGCTGAACTACCTCACCGACCACCGCGTGGGCTTCTCCGCCATCGCCGGCGCCCTGGCCCTGGCCCTGCTGGTGATCCCGGTGGTGGTGCGGACCACCGACGAGATGCTTCAACTGCAGCCGACCACCATGCGCGAAGCCGCGCTGGCCCTGGGCGTGCCGCAATGGAAGCTGACCCTGCAGATCGTCCTGCGCGCCGCCCGCGCCGGGGTGATCACCGGCATCCTCCTGGCCCTGGCGCGCATCACCGGCGAAACCGCGCCGCTGCTGTTCACCGCCTTCGGCAACCAGTTCTGGAGCAGCGACCTGCTCAAGCCCATGGCCAGCGTGCCCGTCGTGGTCTTCCAGTACGCCATGAGCCCCTTCAGCGACTGGAACGCCCTGGCCTGGGCCGGCGCCCTGGTGCTGACCCTGTTCGTACTGCTGCTCAGCCTCACCTCCCGTCTCATCCTTCTGCGCAATAGGGCATCCTGATGACTGCCATGACCACCGCCATCGCCGCCGAACGCACCAAGATCCGCGTTCGCGACCTGGAGTTCTTCTACGGCGAGCACCGTTCGCTCAAGTCCATCAACATGGACATCCCGGAGAAGTGCATCACCGCCATCATCGGCCCGTCCGGCTGCGGCAAGTCGACCCTGCTGCGCATCTTCAACCGCATCTACTCCCTGTACCCGAAGCAGGAAGCGCGCGGCGAGGTGCTGCTCAACGGCGAGAACATCCTCGCCCCCGGTTACTCCATGAACCGCCTGCGCAGCCAGGTGGGCATGGTGTTCCAGAAGCCGGTGCCGTTCCCGATGACCATCTACGAGAACATCGCCTACGCGGTGCGCCACCATGAAAAGGTCAGCCGCCGCGAGATGGACGACCGCGTCGAGCAGGCACTGCGCGGCGCGGCCCTGTGGGACGAGGTGAAGGACAAGCTGAACGCTAGCGCCCAGGGCCTTTCCGGCGGCCAGCAGCAGCGCCTGTGCATCGCCCGCACCATCGCACTCAAGCCCCAGGTGCTGCTGCTCGACGAGCCGACCTCGGCGCTGGACCCGATCTCCACCGGGCGCATCGAGCAACTGATCACCGAGCTCAAGCAGGAGTTCACCGTGGTCATCGTCACCCACAACATGCAGCAGGCGGCGCGTTGCTCGGACTACACCGCCTTCATGTTCCTGGGCGACCTGATCGAGTTCGGCGACACCGACACCCTGTTCACCAAGCCGGCCAAGGAGCAGACCGAGGACTACATCACCGGTCGCTTCGGCTGAGCCCCAGCGCTCCCCCGACGCCCGCCACGGTGCACGCCGCGGCGGGCGTTTTCATTGCGGCGCCGGCAAAGCCTTGCCGCAGCCTGGCAGGCGTTTGCCTTTCGTAGCAGCGAGCTTGCTCGCGAACCGCACGGCAACGCTGCAACCGGGAACGCCCGTTCGCTAGCAAGCTCGCTCCTACAGGGGAGGGCGGCGCCGTCATGACCGCCGGCCGGCATCCTGGCGTGTTTCTTGCCCGATACAGGCTCCCCCCTTTGGCACGGGAGACCTGCCCATGAACATCATCGACGGCCTGAGCGGCATCGGCCTGGCGACCAAGCTGGTGCGCGGCGTGGTCGCCGGCGCCAGCGAGTTCGCCAGCTACCTGGCCAACGCCAGCAGCGCAAGCGCGACGACGAGCGGTACGAGCGAGGCGCCCTCCGGCGCGGTAGCATCCTCCGGCGGCGCCGCGCAGAGTGGCGGCGGCCCCCTGGACGAATTCCTCGCCTACATGAAGCTCAGCCCCGGCGAAAAGCTGCGGCACAGCGTCATGCAGGACATGGACGTCACCCAGGAACAGCTCGACGCCATGCCCGCCGAGGACCGCGAGCGCATCGAGAACGAAATAGCCCAGCGCATCAGGGAAAAGATCACGCAGCAGGCCGACTCCGGCAGCCAGCCGGTCGCACCCACTGCCACTCCGGTGGCCCTGAAGCAGATGTATGGCGTCGAACGAACCCAGCCCAGCCTCGACCTCCTCGGCTGACCCGCCCCGGCCGGCCCTCGCGCCGGCCTCAAGCCTTGTATCGGAACCGATACGGGACGCTACCCGATGCTGGCTGCATCGCTGAACTCCCTTGCCTAGACTGCGGTCTTCCGCAGTGAACCCACGTTTGTGCACATGTCTTCCATGCAATCCCACAGCAGACTCATCAGCCACGTTCCCCGGCACCTGATCCAGCAGGCCGTAGCGAAGAAGGTCGGGCGCGGCTGGCGCGCCGACTTCAACGTCGCGGTGTGGCTGCACCTGGCCACCGCCGGCGACGCCCAGGTGACGCTGAAAGTCAGCTACCAGGACGGCGAGACCGTCCGCGAGCAACTGATCGACCGCGGCCGCGTCGGCTTCAACCAGCGCATCCTGCTGTGCGGCATCGCGCGCCTGGAATACAACCAGGCCATCGAATCCATGAGCCTGTCGCTGCTGTGCGAGGAACCCATCCAGACGCTGATGGTGGACGAGTTGTTCGTCCAGGCGGTGGAATTGCAGCGCGACGGCGAGCGCAGCCGCAAGGGGCGCCGTTGAAGATTCATCCCAAGGAGTGATACGCCGGGGCTGGCCGATGCGTTGAAATGATCCTGCCCGTCAACTTCCACCGGATGGCCCATGAGCTTCGACCCTTCGCACCTGCAGTCCTACACCGAATACCGTGGCATCGAGATTCCCTTTCTCGACCACCTGAAGTTCCGCTACCAGCCGGCCGGCGCCAGCGAGCACGACGGCCACCTGGTGCTGCGCGTGGAGCGCGAGCACCTCAACGGCTGGCGCAACGCCCACGGCGGCGTGCTCATGAGCCTGCTCGACGTGGCCATGGCCCTGGCCTGCAGCCATGTCGACGAGGAAGGCCGCGGCTGCGTGACCGTCGAAATGAAGACCAGCTTCCTGCGCCCCGGCGGCGACGTCGGCGAAGTGCTCGAAGCCTTCGGCCAGGTCCGCCACCGCACCCGCTCCATCGCCTTCTGCGAGGCCGAAGTCCGCAACGCCGCGGGCGAAACCGTGGCCACCGCCAGCGGCACCTTCAAATACCAGAACAAACAGCGCCCGGTGATCGACGCCTGAGCCTGCGACCCGGAATGACTGTAGGAGCGGACCCTGCCCGCAGCTGGGAAATCGCAGTGTTCCCCCCGTAGGAGCGGACTCCGTCCGCGATCCCTCCCATGGCACCCTGCCATCCCCAACCGCTCTGGCCCGCAGTTTTTCGTGTTCTCGAAAGGTCTTTTGTCATGATTCTGTCATCAGTCGTAACTACATTTTTCTGTCATGAAAATGTCACGCCTGAGTGACGGAGCCAGTGACGGCCCATACCGACCTTGCGAGTGCTGACCCATGCTGCTCAACGACAAGACCCTGCCCCAGCGCATCCGCCAGGAGGCGCTCGACGACCGCGACGAGGAACTCGAGCTCGACTGGCAGGAGCTCTACGACCTCGACGGCCTGCGCGCCGACACCCTGGAAAACTTCGAACAACTCCTGGCCCGCCAGCGCTACTTCGGCGAACTGTTCCGCCTGCAGGGCGAACTGGTGAAGTTGCAGAACTGGGTGGTCAAGACCGGGCACAAGCTGGTGGTGCTCTTCGAAGGCCGCGACGCCGCGGGCAAGGGCGGGGTGATAAAGCGCATCACCCAGCGCCTCAACCCCCGCGTGTGCCGGGTGGCCGCGTTGCCGGCGCCGAACGACCGCGAGCGCACCCAGTGGTACTTCCAGCGCTACGTCTCGCACCTGCCGGCGGCGGGGGAGATCGTGCTGTTCGACCGCAGCTGGTACAACCGCGCCGGCGTCGAACGGGTGATGGGCTTCTGCAATGACGAGCAGTACGAGGAATTCTTCCGCAGCGTGCCGGAGTTCGAGCGCATGTTGGCGCGCTCGGGCATCCAGTTGATCAAGTACTGGTTCTCGATCACCGACGAGGAACAGCACCTGCGCTTCCTCAGCCGCATCCACGACCCGCTCAAGCAATGGAAGCTCAGCCCCATGGACCTGGAATCGCGGCGCCGCTGGGAGGCCTACACCAAGGCCAAGGAAACCATGCTCGAACGCACCCACATCGCCGAGGCGCCCTGGTGGGTGGTGCAGGCGGATGACAAGAGGCGCGCGCGGCTGAACTGCATCCACCACCTGCTCGGCCAGGTGCCCTACGAAGAAGTGGCGCACAAGCCCATCGAACTGCCGGCGCGCCAGCGCCACGCCGACTACGTGCGCATCCCCACGCCGGCGGAAATGCTGGTGCCGGAGCAGTATTGAGTCCAGGCCTGGCGTAGGGCGCATAACGCCTCTGGCGTTATCCGCCGTTTGACCTCGGCCACCGTCCACTCGGCATCGAACCTGGCATTACCACCCCGACCAGCGGCCCCCCACCCAGGCGACGACCTGCGCCTTCCCGTAATAAATGTGTGGCTATGCTTGGGCCCATGGACATCCGGATCGAACAGACCGATGGTGATCCGCCCGCATGGAAGGTCTTCCTGGGGACGTTCTTCATCGTATGCGCCAGTGAAGACGAAGCCTCAGCCTGCGCCGAGGCCGCGCGTCGCTACGCCAGCGCCAACCCCGCCATCCACTGCGACCTGCCCAGCCCGCCGGCGGCCGTGGCGCCGTTGCGCGCCGGCTGCCGCCCACCCAGCGGCACCGAACTGGAGGCCTGGGAGCTGCGCTGGCCGGAGCGCTACCTGGGCACCTGAGCGCCAACGCCAGGCAAACGCCCTCTGAATCCCGGCCTGCCGCCAAAGCCCCGCCCGTCACCTGCCCAGGCCACACTCTTGCCGGAGACGGGCGGATTTCCGACAGTTCTGCCTCGCCCTTGCCGTAGCTGATTTCCGCAATTGCGCCGAGCGTTGTGGGACTTGACCCCAGGGGTTCGCCGCGTGAGCCGGCGGTCAAGTTCTGCGCGGCGCGCCACCCCTAAGATCGCCCCCACGCGCCGGACCAGGCCTTGCCGTGCACCGGTCGCACCCACGACAAGAACAACCAATGGGGGACCACCACCATGCAGATTCGAAGCGGCGGCTGGACGGCCCGGCAGCGCTGGCGCATCCAGATCTTCGCCATCACCTGGCTGGCCTACGCCGCCTTCTACTTCACTCGCAAGGCCTTCTCCGTAGCCAAGCTCGGCATCGGCGAAGACCCCGGCTTCGCCCTCGACAAGGCGGCCATGGCCGACCTGGACGCCCTTTACCTCGCCGCCTACGCCGTGGGCCAGTTCGTCTGGGGCAGCTTCGCCGACCGCTTCGGCCCGCGCGTGGTGGTGGGCGGCGGGCTGTTCGTCTCGGCCCTGGCGGCGCTGGCCATGGGCACCTTCGCCACCGTGCCGATCTTCGCCACCTGCATGGTCGTCCAGGGCCTGGCGCAGTCCACCGGCTGGTCGGGGCTGTGCAAGAACATGGGCGGCTTCTTCTCCACCGCCGAGCGCGGCCGCGCCATGGGCTACTGGAGCACCTGCTACGCCTTCGGCGGCCTGGTGGCCACGCCCTTCGTCGGCTGGTGCGCCTACCAGCTCAGCAACGACTGGCAGGTGGCCTTCAGCGCCTCCGCCGGCGTGGTGCTGGCCGTGGGCTGCCTGTTCCTGCTGCTGCAACGCAACCGCCCGGAAGACGTCGGTCTGCCGCCAGCGGACGACGAACAGGAAGCGCAGGCGCAAGCCACCACCGGCCTGTGGGACGCGTTGCGCCAGGTGCTGCGCAACCGCACCGTGCTGGTTCTGGGGCTGGCCTACTTTCTGCTCAAGCCGGCGCGCTACGCCATCCTGTTCTGGGGCCCGGTGATCATCTACGAACGCATGCCGGAAATCGGCAAGGTCGCCGCCGCCGTCGTCCCCACCGCCTTCGAGGTCGCCGGCCTGCTCGGGCCCATCCTCATCGGCCTGGCCTCGGACCGGCTGTTCGGCGCCCGGCGCATGCCTGCCTGCGTGCTCAGCCTGCTGGCTCTGGCGGCGTGCCTGGCGCTGTTCACCCCGGTGCTGCTCAGCGGCAACCTGTACCTGGTGGTGGGGCTGCTGTTCCTGATGGGCGTCACCCTCTACGGTCCCGACTCGATGATCAGCGGCGCCGCCGCCATCGACTTCGGCACCCGCCAGGCCGCCGGCACCGCCACTGGCTTCGTCAACGGCTGCGGTTCGGTGGGGGCGATCCTCGGCGGCCTGCTGCCCGGCTATTTCGACACCTTCTCGGTGTTCATCCTCTTCACCTGCGCCGCGCTGACCGCCTGCCTGCTGCTGGTGCCGTTCTGGCACAGCCTCCCGCAGGGGAGGGCAGGCGCCGCACCCGCCACCGCCCTGCAAGCCCGCTGAGCCACCACCGGGCCGCCCGCGGCCCGGCCAGCATTCCCGACTAAACAAGGAGAACGCCCATGGCCCTCGCACTCTTCGACCTGGACGACACCCTCATCGACGGCGACTGCGCCAGCCTGTGGAGCCGGCACATGGCCGACCTGGGCTGGGTGGAAGGCGACGCCTTCGTCCGCCACGAACGGGCACTCATGGCCCTGTACGCCGAAGGCCGGCTGGCGATGGAAGACTACATGGCCTTCACCCTGGCCCCCCTGGTGGGGCACACCCCCGAGGCCGTCGCCGCAGCGGTCGAACCCTTCGTCACGGAAGTCATAGGCCCCTGCATCCGCTTCGACGCCATGGGTTGCCTGAACCAGCACCGCGAAGCCGGCGACCGCCTGCTGGTCATCTCCGCCTCGGCGCACTTCCTGGTCGCCAGCATCGCCGCCCGCCTGGGCGTGACCGAGGTCCTGGCCATCGACCTGGAACAGCACCAGGGCACCTACAGCGGCCGCACCCAGGGCACCCTGACCTACCGCGAAGGCAAGGTCACCCGCCTGCAAGCCTGGCTACAGGAGCAGGGCGAAAGCCTGGCCGGCGCCCACTTCTACTCCGACTCCCGCAATGACCTGCCACTGCTGTCCCTGGTCCAGAACCCCCGAGCAGTAAACCCCGACCCAGCCCTGCGCTACCACGCCGAAACCGCCGGCTGGCCGATCCTCGACTGGCGCTGAAATCACTTAAAAGCGGCTCTAGCGTTGCAGGCCGATGCCGCCCCTCCCGCCCACACCAAACGGCCCCCTCTCCCTTCAGGGCGGGGCGCGTAGCCGAGGGCTGGGGAGAGGGAGCGGAGTCCCCCCAAACACCGCAATCACCGGGAAACGCAAGCCCCTACAACCCAGCACGTCACACCGTACCCCTTGTAGGAGCGCGCCCTGCGCGCGAATCGCGGGCAGGGCCCGCTCCTACAGGTCGGCACCGTCCCTCCCCGCCACGCCGAACGGCCCCCTCTCCCTCTGGGAGAGGGCCGGGGTGAGGGCGCGGAGTCCCCCCAAACACCGCAATCACCGGCAAACACCACCCACAAGCAAGCCCCTACAACCCAGCACGTCACACCGCGCAGCGCGCCCTGCGCGCGAATCGCGGGCAAGACCCGCTTACGGCACGGCTTCTCGTAGGAGCGAGCTTGCTCGCGAACAAACGCGGTGCCATGCGGTTCGCGAGCAAGCTCGCTCCTACAAACAGCCCCCTACCTCAACCGCCGAGCCCATTCCCGCCAACCCGCCCGCGTCTCGGCAGAGCCCCGCACCACCCGCGGCAACTCCGCCATGTTCACCCACAACTGCCCCTGCCAATCCAGCACCCGCACACCCTGCCGCCCCCAACTCAGGCACAACTGCCGCGGCCCGCCATCACCGCCCTGACAACGCACCTTCGGCACCACCTGCGTACTGATCCACCGCCGCAACCCACCCAGATCGGCATGGGCGAAATGGAACAACAACGCATAAGCGCCGGACTCGCTGACCAACAGCCGCTCCAGGCTGCCGCCATCATCCAGGCGCAGCCACTGCGTGCATAACTGGTCATCTTCCAGGCGCCTGGCCAACCGTTCGCAGCTGGGATGGCCGATCAACCGGCGCAGGTCGTCCAGCACGAACCAGACCTGGTCGTCGAGCAGCAGGGCGCGGAGGGTGCGGTGCTTGTGGAAGAAGTAGAGCGGGGTGGGGAGGGTGGATTCGTCCATGGGAAAGGTCCTTCACTGATTGGATAGGACCGCCTCTTCCGCTGCTAAACGAAAATGGAGGCGGAACCGCACAGGGTTAGCAGACCGGAATCAGTGTACCGGCAGACCCGAAGGTCTCCCCATGCGGCCCGCCGTCAAGGCAAGTTCCGGGCGAATCTCATCGCCGGAAATCGCTGGGCGTTTCCGCACACTGATTGTTCAGGCTGCTAAACCCGGCTCCGTCGTTTTCACGGGGCGAATGGAGGGTAGGGGCGATAGAGGGAATGGTCAAGAGTTGGTGATCTTTTTATCTTCTGCTTATTGGTATCAGATTCGCCAAGTCTAATTAGTTTTACTGATTGATTCTGAATGAGTCAGGATAAAATGATGTCGCACCTATCATGTCGGTAACGAAAAGTAGCTCTGCAATCATCATGGTTATTGGGATTATATATCCTGCGTATAAATTGGCATAGGATACTGCATACATTGCAAGGCGTCTTATTCCTGTTATTTCATAATCATGCGTCATGTCTAGCTTTGCAAGCCAATAATCTTTGTCTGAGTGGTTTTCTGTGTCGGATATTATGCTTGAATATCGCTCGTTGTACTTGTTTGTTATTTCTTTTTCTGACTCTTTTCCTTCGGCGAATACTTCCCGGTCAAGTTGGCGAGACAGATCTTTAAGTTTGTCGCCGCATTCGTTTAACTTTTCTGATCTTACCTCGTATCCAGCTTTTGACATGGTTACTGAATAGACAAGAACCGAGACTGCAAGAAATATCTGCATCATATTTAGTACGGGTGCAGCAAAAAATAGCTTAACGCCGGAATTTTGTATTAGTGGTATAAGAATTAGCCCGAGTGATAGGATCGTGGTTGTGAAGAATGATATTTCACTCTTTCTTCGTAATCGAATTGATGCTCTGTATCTGCATTTTGCTGTTACCCTCATACCTAGAAGTAATTTTTCTGCAGGCGTTTTTTTGGGGCGTGAATTTTGAGGCTTTCCAATAAGCCAGTTCCATTGTTTCTTCATTTTTATTTTCTGAGAGGTTGTTTGTTTTGGCTGTTTTTCGAAATACTTGCAATTTCGCCGATAAATAAATATGTATGAATTACTGAGAGGCGAGCTTCATCGGGACTTACATCAATATGTACGCCTTTACAGGTTTTTTCATATATTGCGTCTAGCTTGGTTGCTAAGTGTTCCAGTTCAGACTCTAGGAGATAGTAACTCCCATCGCTTTCGCTTAGGTCAGATAAAAAAGCGAGGATGCGGTTCTTATATTGTTCTTCCCCAACTTTTCTGGGGTTTCCTTTTCTGTCAATCCAATCGTCATTCTGTGCTGTAAATAATGAGTCGGCTACATCCATTAGTAGCCTTCGACAGGACGTCAAGGCTGCGGACCAAGATTCGGAGGATTTTTCATTGACCCTGTCATTTATAGCCAGAATTTTCTCGGCAGCTTGAGGGCAGTAAGATCGAATAAAGTTATCGACCAAGACTCGAGCTCCTTCGAAGATGTTTTCTGCAAAGTCTCCTAGTTCAAGTGCTATGTGTGAGTCGGTAGCATAGTTGTGTATTGATGCTTTTAATGATGAGAAAAATGTTTTGCTGTTTGCGAAGCTTGCTCGTTGTTGGGCTTGTATTTTTAACTGTGTCGCAATGAATGCCTCGGTGGCATTTTTCTCTATAAAGTCCTTGATTTTGGTTGTGGGGGTTGCGTTGGATTTGAATGCATTTAAGAAGGCTTCATCTGACTCAAGGTCCGCTTCAAATGCGGGAAGGCTTTTTTTGTAGTATGTTAATTTTTCTAAGTCAATTCTTCCTCCCGATGCTGCGTATTTTTGGCAGCTGCCTAGCATGGTAAATGAGAAGTTGTCAGGATATCCTTTGATTTCTAGGTCTAACCAAGTTTGGGCGTCGGAGTCTCGCATTAGTCTTGCGAGTCTCTTGGCTTTCATTAATATTATGTCTATCTTGGTTGATGAGTTCTCTAAGTCATCGAGCAAGCTCTCGCTCACTCGTTTGGCTTCCTCTATTTGTCTGCTCATATAAGCCTCGAGTTTGGGGTAAAGAGAGTTGTCAAAAATCGAGCCTGTTCTTGGTTGGAGGAACTCACTCCCCACCCACCCCATTCCTCTCATGCCGATAAACACTCACCGCCTCATAAACCGCCTTCCTTAACCGGTTGATCCCACCAATCGGCCGATGCTCCGGCAGGGCGTGCCAGGGGTTGAAGGAGAGGTTGTCGCACATCAGGTTTTGGTCGCGGCTGTCGAAGTCCTGCGGGGGGATGCTGACCAGGGCGACGGTCTGGAAGGGGGAGTCCTTTTCTTTCCATTCCACGCTGGTGTCTTCGATGGGCATGTATTTGTTGGCGTCCTGTTTTTGCACCTGTAGCGCGAAGCAGGCTGGGACGCGGTCTATCGAGAGTTGCTGGTAGAGCGCGGTGCGCAGGAAGTTCGGCAGTTTTTCGTTGAGCTTGGGCAACTGGTAGTTGGGGCAGGCGCCTGGGGCGGGGACGGTGCGGAACTTGATGTTGTTCTGTTCGCCGAGCTTGTACGGGGCTATGCCGAAGTAGCTGGCCTGTAGCGGGCTGGCCGGGGCCGGGGCTAGGGTTTGCAGGGCGATCAGCAGGTGGCGGATTTCCCAGGTGTTGGGCTTCCAGCTGGGGAAGAAGGCGAGGACTTTCTGGCCGTTGGCCTGGGCGTTGAAGTTCTGCCGGTACTCGGCCACGTCGCGGACGAAGAACACCGGGTGGTTGAACATGACGAAGTCCTGCTCGCCGTCGTGGCCCTTGCCGGGCATCAGGTTGGCGCCGGGCACGTCGAGCAGCTTGATGGCCATGCCGCGGGCGTCGTTGGCGCTGTCCTGCTGCGGGTAGGCGTTGCCGTTGGAGAAGCGCACCCAGGCGTTCCACACCTTGCCCGGCTGGGCGAACACGCCCTGGCGCAGGTCGGCGGGCAGGTTGGGGTTGACGGTGACTTCGGCCTTCACGCAGCCGTGGGCCTTGGCGTGGGCGTCGCGTAGCACGCGGGTGTTGTCGCGGTGCTGTTCGACGATGCGGATGGCGTCTTCGATGATGGCCTGGGTCTGCTGGGCTTCGTCCGCGGGAATCTGTTCCTGGGTCGAGACCGGGCCGCTGAACTTGATGCTGTAGTACACCCAGCCGATGCCCAGGCCGACGAGGCCGAGCAGGGCCAGGCAGAGGATGGGCAGCGCCACCCATTTGCCGAGGAGGTTCCAGATCCGGGTGAGCAGTGCGCGCATGGGGGCGGTCCTTTGCGGGGGGCTTTCTTGGTTTTCTTCTGTGGAAGTCGAGTGTGTCGGGAGTTTTTGCCCTCTCCCTAACCCTCTCCCTGAAGGGAGAGGGGGCCGTATGGCGCGAGGCGGGGCTGCACCGTCAGCCGGTCAGCTCCGCTCGGGCATCACTCGCAGTTCGGGCCCGGGGTCCAGGGTGGGGTGGGTTCGTCGGTCAGGCGGCTTTCGTAGGTTGGGTTGCCCAGGACCTTCAGGTATTCCACCAGCGCCCAGCGTTCGTCCGGGCTCAGGGCGCGGCCGATGGCGCCGTCCTTGCGGCAGCCGTCGCGGAATTCGTGGCCGCGGTTGCTGTTGCCGGTGACGCTGGTCTTGTACAGGAAGCCGCCGGGGAAGCGTTCGGTGCGGTAGCCGACGAATTTCGGGTCGAAGTCGAAGGTGCCGACGTAGAACTGGGTGTCGCGCTCGGCCACCGGCGAGAGCAGCTGGAACAGGTTGGGCACCGAGCCGTTGTGCAGGAACGGCGGGGTGGCCCAGACGCCGTCCAGCGGGCGGGCCTTGTAGGCGGTCAGTTCGCGCACGCCGATCTCCAGGCCGTAGCCGTTCATGCGCTTCTGTTCCTCGGGGCCGATGTTGGCGTCCTTGTAGGCGCGCTGCTCGACGTAGGCGGTGATGTAGGCCAGGCCCTTGGCGGCGGAGAGTTTGGACAGGTCCAGCGGCTGGCTGGGCGGCGGCATCAGCACCACGTTGAGTTTGTTCAGCTCGTCGAGCTGCCATTTCAGCGGGGTGAGGTCGTAGGTGTGGTTGGCGATGTTGTCCGCGGTGGTCGGGTCGGTGCCGATCACTGTGGTGGGGATCATGCTCATCTTCCATTCCGGGTCGCGCGCGGGGGCCAGGCGCTGGTCCGGTTCCACCACGTGGGGGCCATGGCAGCGCTGGCAGTTCTCGCGGAACAGCGCGCGGCCCTGGGAGGCGCGCTTGAGGTCGATGGCGCCGAACACCTGCTCCGGCCAGGCCGGCGGCTTGAGGGTCTTGAGGCCTTCTTCCAGGGCATGCAGGTCCTGCACCCGCACGCTGGAGGCGTAGCGCGCGTCGCCCAGCACCGGCTGGCCGTCGGCGTCGAGCAGGCCGAGGGTGGCGCCCACGCCCAGGGCTTCGCCGATGTTGCGGGCCATGGGCTGCATGGCCGAGCCGTTCCACTGCACCCAGTCGAACTTCCAGATGTCCCACAGCTGCGGGTAGTTCACCGGGGCGTTGGCCACGCGGTAGTTGTCGGCGCTGATGTGGTCGCCGAACACGCCGTTGGCGATGCGCCCGAAGGCGTCGGCGCGGCCGGGGCCTTCCTCGGTGGGGTAGAGGCGCCGGCGGGTATCGTTCCAGGCGGTGCCCAGCAGGGTGCCGAGCACGTCCTTGAAGCCGGCGCGCAGTTCGGCCTTGGCATCCTTGTCGGGGTTTTTGCCCAGCACGTCTTCGGCGAAGCGGTCGAACTTCCAGGGGTTGATATAGGTGAACAGCATGCTCATGCCCAGCGCCTGGCCGAAGGCGCCGCCGCGCACGGTGGGCACGGTGGAGGCGATGGAGTGCATGGCCGCGCCGCCGTCGATGCGCACGGCCTGGCCGTTGTAGCGCAGCTCGCCGGTGTGGCAGGCGGAGCAGGTGATGTCGAGGTATTCCGGGCCGTTCTCGCCGTTGCGATGGCGGGCGAAGCCCACCGGCAGGTTGCCGGGGTTGTTCGGGTCGAGCTTGCGCTCCTTCGCCGGCTTGAGCTGCTCGGGGTCGATGAGGAAGCCGTAGCGGGCGAGGTTGGCCGGGTCGGCGAATTTCTCGCTGGAGAAGGGCTGGCGCAGATGGATGAACCAGTCGTAGAGCAGGCCCTTCACCTGGGTGCCCTGGGGCGTGTAGTAGTAGTGCTCGCGGGCCTGCTGGTCCCATTGCGGGAGGAGGTTGAGCTTGTCCGGCGCGGTGTACTGCGGCACGTTGGGATGGGCGACGTACCACAGCAGCACGCCACCCACGAGCAGGAGCAATAGGACGATAGCGAGTATGATCCGTCCGATTATGCGCATCGCAACTTCCTTGTTTCTTGAGGCCCGGGGCCATCGTTATGCCAATACCGGCACCGGTTGGCAAGGTGATGCCGCACACAAGCCAGGGTTTTTGCCTGCCACCATGCACCCCGTAGCAGGCACAGGCCAGGTCCGTCCGCGGTTTATCCGCCGTTTTGCAAGGGACATCACTGTCGGTGATGTCGAAAGGTGTGTCTTGAGTTCCAACCATTCCCTCGACGACGAATCGGTGGCCGCGCGGGTGCTGCGGCACTTCCGCGTGGCCCTGGACGAGCGCGGCTACAGCGCCGACGGCTCGCAGCAGTCCGCCATCGAGCACCTGGCCGACTGGCTGGACGGCTTTCTCGGCGGCCGCCGCTCCTGGCTGCGCAAGCCGCCCGCGGGCGTGTACCTGTGGGGCAGCGTCGGCCGCGGCAAAAGCTTCGTGATGGACTGCTTCTATGCCGCGGCGCCGCTGCAGGCCAAGCGCCGCGTGCACTTCCACGCCTTCCTGCAGGAGCTGCAGCAACGCATGATGGCCTTCGCCGGCCAGGCCGACCCCCTGGCGCGGGCGGCCCGCGACATAGCCGCGCAGACGCGGCTGCTGTGCTTCGACGAGTTCCACGTGCACGACATTGGCGACGCCATGCTGCTCGGGCGTATGCTCAAGGTGCTGGTGGAGGAGGGCGTGGGCATGGTCTGCACCTCCAACTACGAGCCCGAGGGCCTGTGCCCCAACCCGCTGTACCGCGAGCGCTTCCGCCCGGCCATCGAGCTGCTCGAGAAGCGCTTCGACGTGGTGCCGCTGGACGGCGGCGAGGACTACCGCCTGCGCGCCACGCCCCTGGAGAACTGGGGCAGCTACCTGTGGCCGGCGCGCGCCGACGACCTGGAACTGATCGGCGAGCGCCTGGGCCTGGACGAGCAGGCGCAGTTCGACCAGGTGCTGGACGTCAACCACCACCCGCTGCGCATCCACGCCCTGGAGGAGGGCCGCGCCTGGCTCGACTTCAGCGAGCTGTTCGAACGCCCGCGCTCGGCGGCCGACTACCTATGGCTGATCGAGCACTTCCCGCGCATGGCGGTCAGCGGCCTGGGCCCGCTGGGCGACTACCCGCCGGACGTGAGCATGCGCTTCCTCAACTTCATCGACATCGCCTACGACCGCCAGCTGCGCCTGCAGCTGTTCGCCAGCGTGTCGCTGGAGCGCCTGGCCGAAGGTGGCACCGCCATCGATTTCGGGCGGACCCTGAGCCGCTTGCGGCAGTTGAAGCTGGAGCCGTTGTAGGGGAATCGGGCCCGGCTTCGGCGGGGCGGGTGTGCCTGGTGTATCGGCGTACAACCGCGAACGGTTGTACGCCCTACGCACAGGTCGATCATGACGTAGGGCGAATAACCGTTCGCGGTTATCCGCCGCCTGACCTTGGCATGACCCACCTCGGACCCGGCCCGGACTGCCCTTCTGCAGGTGTGGGCGATTATCGCCCCATTTCATTTGCGATTATCGTCCGACGCTTCGATAATCGGCCGAATCTGCCGCCAACAGGACCTCGCCATGACCGACGAACATTCCGCCAGCCAGGCCACCCTGGCCCCGCCCATCGTCGCTTCGCCGGCCAAGCGCATCGAGGCCTTCACCGGCGACCCCAACTTCATGACCTCGCTGGCCCGCGGCCTGGCGGTGATCCATGCGTTCCAGGAGCGCAAGCGCCACCTGACCATCGCCCAGGTCAGCCACCGCACCGAGATTCCCCGCGCCGCCGTGCGCCGTTGCCTGCACACGCTGATGAAGCTGGGCTACGTGACCACCGACGGGCGCACCTATTCGCTGCTGCCCAAGGTGCTGACCCTCGGCCATGCCTACCTGTCCTCGACGCCGCTGGCGGTCACCGCGCAGCCGCTGCTGGACCGCGTCAGCGAGCAGTTGCGCGAGGCCTGCTCCATGGCCACCCTGGAGGGCGACGAGATTCTCTACATCGCCCGCTCGGCCACGCCGCAGCGGCTGATCTCGGTGGACCTCAGCGTGGGCAGCCGGCTGCCGGCCTACTGCACGTCCATGGGCCGCATCCTCCTGGCCGGGCTCGACGACCAGGCCCTGGAGGACTACCTGGCCCACGCCGATCTGCAGGTGAAGACCAGCCGCACCGTGTGCACCCCGGAGGGCCTGCGCGCGAGCATCGCCGAGATCCGCCGGCAGGGCTGGGTGATCATCGACCAGGAGCTGGAGATGGGCCTGCGCTCGGTGGCGGTGCCGCTGAAGGATTCCGCCGGCCAGGTGCTGGCGGCGCTGAACGTCGGCACCCACGTCGGCCGGGTGTCGCGCCAGGAGCTGGAGACGCGCTTCCTGCCAGTGCTGCTGGAGGCCAGCCGGGAGCTGAGCACGCGGCTGTTCCACTGAGCGCCAGGGTTTTGGTCGATAACCGCCCGCAATGGCGATTATCGAATTGAAGCTCTGACAGGCAATTCGTACTGTGGGCCGTCCGCCCGCGAGGGCATCGAATAACAACAATGAGTGACGGCCGCCGGTCCACGCCCCGGTGGCGCCCTCATTCCTGTCCGCCTGCAGGAATCGCCGCATGACCCGTTCCGCCACCCTGCCGTCCACCGGCACCCTGGACGTCCAGTCCTTCATCAATGCCCAGCCGCTGTCGGCATACCAGTACCGCATCGTCCTGCTGTGCTTCCTCATCGTCTTCCTCGACGGCCTCGACACCGCAGCCATGGGCTTCATCGCCCCGGCGCTGACCCAGGACTGGGGCATCGACCGCGCCAGCCTCGGCCCGGTGATGAGCGCCGCGCTGATCGGCATGGTCTTCGGCGCCCTGGGCTCCGGCCCGCTGGCCGACCGCTTCGGGCGCAAGGTCGTGCTGGTGGCCGCGGTGTTCCTGTTCGGCCTGTTCAGCGTGCTCTGCGCCTTCAGCGCCAACCTCGACCAGCTGCTGGTGCTGCGCCTGCTCACCGGCGTTGGCCTGGGCGCGGCCATGCCCAACGCCACCACGCTGCTCGCCGAGTACACCCCCGAGCGCCTCAAGTCGCTGCTGGTCACCAGCATGTTCTGCGGCTTCAACCTGGGCATGGCCGGCGGCGGCTTCATTTCCGCCAAGCTGATCCCGGCTTTCGGCTGGCACAGCCTGCTGCTGCTTGGCGGCGTGCTGCCGTTGGCGCTGGCCCTGGTGTTGCTGCTGTGGCTGCCGGAATCGGCGCGCTTCCTGGTGGTGCGCAACCGCGGCGATGCGCGCGTGCGCCGCGCCCTGGCGCCCATCGCCCCGGCCGAGGTGGCCATGGCCGGTGGCTTCAGCGTGCCGGAGCAGGGCAGCGCGCCCAGCGGCAACGTGCTCAAGGTGGTGTTCGCCGGCCGCTACAGCGCCGGCACCCTGCTGCTGTGGCTGACCTACTTCATGGGCCTGGTGATCGTCTACCTGCTCACCAGTTGGTTGCCCACCCTGATGCGCGACAGCGGCGCCAGCCTGGAGCAGGCGGCCTTCATCGGCGCGTTGTTCCAGCTCGGCGGGGTGCTCAGCTCGGTGGCCGTGGGCTGGGCCATGGACCGCTTCAACCCGCACAAGGTGATCGGCATCTTCTACTGCCTGGCCGGTGTCTTCGCCTACTGCGTGGGGCAGAGCCTGGGCACCCTCGGCCTGCTGGCGGGCCTGGTGCTGGCTGCGGGCATGTGTGTGAACGGTGCGCAGTCGGCCATGCCTTCGCTGGCGGCGCGCTTTTATCCGACCCAGGGGCGTGCCACCGGGGTGTCTTGGATGCTCGGCATTGGTCGCTTCGGTGCCATTCTCGGGGCCTGGATCGGGGCTACCCTGCTGGGGCTGGGGTGGAACTTCGAGCAGGTGCTCACTGCCCTGGTGGTGCCGGCGGCGATTGCCAGTGCGGCGGTGGTGATCAAGGGGGTGGTCAGCCACGCGGATGCGACTTGAAGCGCTGGGGCGTCGGCGCCCGGGAATGACGGCGGATAACGCCGTAGGCGTTATGCGCCCTACGAACTACGGCGTTATCCGCCGAATCGCGGACGGAGTCCGCTCCTACGGTTACAGGGAAGCACGGGCGTAGGAGCGGACTTTGTCCGCGATTGGATTCACCGACCACGCCGGACACCCTGGTGGCACGAATGGCCCCCTCTCCCGCTTGCGGGAGAGGGCTGGGGAGAGGGCGCTCTTACCCCTCAACCCCACAGCCACCAGCAAACCCCCTTCGCGAGCAAGCTCGCTCCTACGAAGAGCCGCCCCGAAAAACGATAACAGACGAGCGGTCACCCCCCACCTGCGAGCGGTAGCGAATGTATCGCAGATGAAAAATTAAGGACACATGCCGCCGCTAACGCCGGCTCGACAATAGGCCCATCGCATCCCGGCCCTCGGCCGGGGTTTCACGCAACTGTCGTTCGAGCGGTTCGGGCCATGAGCTTTGTCATTCACCCGCGCAGACCTGCGCCCAGGGAGGGGGCCGGCGGTCAGCGTGCCTTCACCCTGATCGAGTTGATGGTGGTCGTCGCCCTGGTGGCGATCTTCGCCAGCATCGCCGTGCCGGCCTTCGGTTCGCTGATCGAGTCCAGCCGGGTGAAGTCTTCCGCGTCGGCGCTCTATCGTCTGCTCCAGGCCGCCCGCGCCGATGCCGTGAGCACGCGCACCGCCACCAGCCTGTGCCAGAACGGCAGCGCCTACGAGTGGCTGCTGGTGCGCGCCGGCAGTTGCGCCTCGCTCGATTCCAGCCTGGTGTCGCAGCGCCTCAGCCTGCCGACCAGCATCGGTATCAGCAGCAGCGTCAGCGCACTGACCTTCCATGCCGACGGCAGCGCCGCGGTGGCCAGCCTGAGCCTCAGCGGCAGCAAGAGCGGCAGCAGCTACAGCATCAAGGTCGCCGCTTCGGGCTACATGAGCTTTGGCTCGGGGAGCAGCCAATGACGCGCCGTGGCCTGGCCGGCTTCAGCCTGATCGAAGTGCTGGTGGCGCTGCTGGTGATCTGCGTCGGCGTGCTGGGCATGCTCGCCATGCAGGGCAGGGCGATCGCCTATTCCCAGGACATGGCGGTGCGCGGCACGGCGGCGGCGCTGGCCGACGAGCTGATGGAGACCCTCCGCACCGACCTCTATTCCACCCAGGACGCCGGCACGCCGCTGACCCCGCCGGCCAGCTCCGACTACTACAAGGCCACCGGCAGCGCCTTCCCCGCGGCGCCGAGCAGTTGTGCCTCGCTCGCTTCGCTGAGCGCCTCGCAGCGCCTGGGCTGCTGGGCGCAGCGGGTGCAGCAGGCGCTGCCCGATGCCGCCAGCCTGATGAGCAGCGACTTCCACATCTGCCGCAGCAACGGCGCCAGCACCTGCAGCGGCACCGGCTCGGCCATCGAGATCCAGCTGGCCTGGCGGGTGAAGTCCGGCGAGTGCCTGGAGGCCAGCCCCGGCAGCGACCCGACCATCTGCCACTACGTGCTGCGCGAGGAGCCCTGAATGCCCGCCCATTCCCGCCGCCAGGCCGGCCTCTCGCTGGTCGAGCTGATGGTGGCCATGACCCTCGGCCTGTTCCTGATACTGGGCGTCACCCAGATGTACCTCGACGGCAGCACCCGCACCCGCTACTTCGCCGGCCAGTCCGAGAACCTCGACAACGCCCGCTACCTGCAGCAGGTACTGGACGCGCGCCTGTCCCGGGCCGGCTACCGGCGCCAGCCGTCGGCGCGCATGAGCACCGCCTTCCCGGCGCAGAGCAAGAACGGCTGCAGCTTCGCCGCCGGCCAGGCGCTGGTGCGGGTGGACGCCAACACCCTGTGCCTGCGCTACCAGCCGCGCGACGCCGCCGACACCGACTGCACCGGCGCCTCCCTGGCCAGCCTGCCAGGGCTGACCACGCCCTACGCGACCTTCAGCCCGAGCAACGACGTGGTGGAGAAGATCGGCCTGGCCGGCGGCCAGCTCAGCTGCAACGGCAGCGTGCTGGCCGACAACGTGGCGGCGGTGCACTTCGACTACGGCGTGGACACCGGCACCGACGAGAACGCCCGCCAGGTCGCCAAGTACGTCGCCAGCCCGGGCAGCGCGCAGACCGTGCGCAGCCTGCGCTACACGCTGCTGCTGGCCAGCAGCGGGAGCAACCTGACCGGCGGCATGAGCACCACCACCTGCGCCAACTGGACGACCCTGAGCGGCGGCAGCGCCTGCACCGACGGCGACGGCACCCTGCGGCGCATCGTCAGCGGCAGCAGCATGTTGAGGAACCTGATGCCATGACTATTTCTGTGCATGGGCGGCAGCGCGGCGCCGTGCTGTTCGTCGCCCTGGTGATGCTGCTGGTGCTGACCCTGCTGGCGGTCGGCGGCATGCGCGAGATGCAGCTGGAAGGGCGGATGACCGGCAACCGCCTGGAGCTGCAGCGGCTGACCAGCGCCGCCGAGTCGGCCCTGCGCGAAGGCGAGGGCAGGGTGAGCCAGAGCAGCCGCGCGCTGGAGGCCTGCTCGTCGTCCAGCCCCTGCTACACCGGCCTGGCCAGCAGCTATGCCGCGGACTTCTCCGGCGCCACGGCCTACACCGGGCTGGACGGCGCCACCAGCCTGCCACGCAACGCGCGCTGGTACCTGCGCTACATCGGCAACAGCTGCAAGGGCGGCTCCGGCGGCAGCGCCAACGCCTATCTGTCCAAGGGCCAGTCCGGCTGCACCTATTACTATGAAGTCAACGCCCAGGCCTACAAGGACAGCGCCAGCACCGGCTGCGCCGCCAATACCCTGTGCCTGCGCTCCAGCACCGCGCTGGTGATCCCATGAGGCCCGCAAGGAGGCTCCCTGCCATGAAACCGCTGCGCGCGCTGGCGCTGTTCCTGCTGTCCTGCCTGCTGTGCGCCGGCACCCGGGCCTCGGTGCTGGCGCAGACGCCGCTGTTCGTCAGCAACATCGCCCCGCCGATGAACATGCTGGTGGTCGGCCGCGACCAGAAGCTCTACTTCCCGGCCTACAACGACGCCTCGGACATCGACGGCGACGGCCAACTGGACATCTACTACAAGCCGAGCATCGACTACACCGGCTATTTCGACTCGTACAAATGCTATTCCTACGACGACAGCAACGGTGTGTTCGTCCCTGCATCCACAACCAGCACCAAGAAGTGCAGCGGGAAGTGGAGTGGCGACTTCCTCAACTACCTGACCATGTCGCGCATCGACGTGCTGCGCAAGGTGCTCTACGGCGGCTATCGCTCCACCGACAGCGCCACCGCCACGGTGCTGGAGCGCACCTTCATTCCCAACGACGCGCACAGCTGGGGCAAGGAGTACCAGAGCGTCACTCGCGACGGCTACAACATCGCCGACTACGCGCCGCTGACCGCGCCTGGCAGCGGCAAATACATCCTCTTCGCCAACACCTCGCGGCCGGACAGCACCTCGCGGCCGGACAGCGGCGATGCGACGCTGACGGGCTATACCAGTACCGCAGTACCCAAGCTGCGGATCATCAAGAACACTAGCTACCGCATCTGGCAGTGGGTCTCGCGAGAGGATCCCCAGGCGACCAACACCATTGCAACCCCCGATCTTGATCTTACCGTGCGGGTCCAAGCCTGCGTCAGCGCCTCGTTGAAGGAGAGCAACTGCGTACAGTACGGCAGCGTCTACAAGCCCACCGGGGTACTGCACGACTACGGCGCCTCGAACAAGATGTACTTCGGCCTGATGACCGGCACCTACACCAACAACCTGCGTGGCGGCGTGCTGCGCAAGGCGCCGGCCAGCTTCGGCGACGAATACACCGCCAGCAACGGGCGCTTCCTCACCGACTCCACCTCTGGCACCGGCTGCCTGAACTCGCGCTGCTACGTGAACAACAGCGGCATAGTCGCCAACCTCGACCGCCTGGTGTATTACCAGCGCTGCACGTCGGGTAATGGCGACAGCCCACTGAAGAACGGCAACTGCCCCGACTGGGGTAATCCTCTAGGAGAGATGGCATACGAAACGCTGCGCTATTACGCGGGAAAGAAGAATGGTAAGCAGCTCACTCCCAACTACGCTGCCGGCACAGTCGACACGACTCTGGGACTGTCCAACGAAGGCACCTGGGTCGACCCTTACTCGACCTATCCGTCGTGCACCAAGCCGTTTATGACGCTGATGAGTGACGTCAACCCCAGTTACGACTCGGACGTGCCCGGCAGCACCCTGGGCAGCGACATGAAGCCTACCGACGATATTGGATTCGATTTCGCCAGTATCGGCTCTACGCTATGGAGCAAGGAGGGCCTCGGCAGTGGAGTGAAGATCAATGTTGGTGAGTCAGATAAAACTAACGACTCAGCCCCTACTGCCAAGACCGCCACGAGTTTCTCGACCATTCGCGGCTTGGCCGAGGAACCTACCCGCCAAGGTAGTTACAGCACTGCCGCGATGAGCTACTTCGGTAGTCAGACGGCGCTAACCACCGCCGGCTCGAACAAGGTGCAGAGCTTCTCCATCGCACTGTCCTCGACGCTGCCCAACATCAAGATAACCACCAGTAAAGGCACCCTCAAACTGGTGCCTTTCAGCATGAATGTGACTAAAGGCATAGTCAGCCAGATCACTGGTTTCTATATCGACACCCTGACCAAAGACAGTAGCGGCAACATCACTTTCCGCGTGGTCTATGACGACTCAGCCCAGGGCAACGACTACGACATGGACGCTATTGTCCTCTACGAGGTGACGGCCAACAGCGACGGTACGGTGACGGTCAAGACCACTACCGAGTATTCGGTGGCCGGGGACGAGTCGCACATGGGCTACACCATGGCCGGTACCACCAAGGACGGTATCTATCTGGAAGTGGCAGGTGGCGTAGGCGGGCTTTCCGGTAAGGCATCTTCAATGGCTACGCGATTCAAGCTTGATACGCCCATCGGCGTTGATGCTAACGGTTGTAACAATAATGGCTCAGCCAGCACCAGTTGCGCGCGTCTGCCTGGAAAGGCAGGTAGCAATGTCGATCTCTCGGCCGGAACTTCGAACACCCGCACCTTCACGCCATCCACCTCCACCGCCGTCACCACCCTGCAGGACCCCCTGTGGTACGCCGCCAAGTACGGCAAGAGCGACCTCAGCACCTGGGATACCGACGGCGACGGCACCCCGGACAACTACTTCCTGGTGAGCAACCCGAGCAAGCTGGCCAGCCAGCTGAAGTCGGCCTTCGACGACATCCTCCAGCTCAACGCCTCGGTCACCGCGGTGGCGGTGGACTCGCAGTCGCTGGACGACGGCGACTACGTCTACAGCACCAACTTCAGCTCCAGCGACTGGACCGGCGACCTGATCAAGAAACAGAAGATCAAGACCACCTCCAGCAGCGGCGCCACCAGCACGACCACCACCACCCTGTGGAAGGCCTCGGCGCAGTTGCCCAGCAGCCGCAACATCTACTTCGCCAAGAACGGCAGCCTGACCTCGTTCACCTGGGCCAACCTCAGCAGCGCCCAGCAGACCGCGCTCAACCGCACCGCCGCCGGCGTGGTCGACAGCAAGGGCTCGACCCGCGTGGACTTCCTGCGCGGCAGCAACACCAGCTTCCGCAGCCGTTCCTCGCTGCTCGGCGACATCGTCAACTCCTCGCCGGTGCTGGTCAGCGGCGCCGACTACATCACCGCGCGGGCCGACGCCCTGGAAGGCAGCACCAGCTACGCCGCCTACGCCAGCGAGCAGGCCGCCAAGCCGGCGGCGGTCTACGTCGGCGCCAACGACGGCATGTTGCACGCCTTCAACGCCAGCACCGGGGCCGAGCTGTTCGCCTTCATCCCCAGCGCGGTGATCGCCAACCTGAACATCCTCACCGCCAGCGACTACGGCCAGGACGAAGGCACCGAGCACCGCTACTTCGTCGACGGCACCCCGGTGGTGGCCGACGTCTACTACGGCTCGGCCTGGCACAAGGTGCTGCTCGGCAGCCTCGGCGCCGGCGGCCGCGAGGTGTTCGCCCTGGACATCACCGACCCGGCCTCGCCGAGCCTGCTCTGGGAGTTCACCAGCGACAACGACGCCAGCCTCGGCTACACCGCCGCCAAGCCCAGTATCGCCCGCCTGCACGACGGCAAGTGGGTGGCCCTGGTGCCCAACGGCTACGAGAGCGGCAGCAACAGCGCCTCGCTGCTGATCATCGACATCCAGAGCGGCACCTTGCTGAAGAAGATCACCGCCACCCCCAGCCTGACCACCACCGACACTGGCGCGCTCGACAGCCTGGCCAACGGCCTGTCGCGGCTCTACGTGGCCGACGTGAACAGCGACGGCATCGCCGACTACGCCTACGCCGGCGACCTGCTGGGCGACCTCTGGCGCTTCGACCTGATCGACACCAGCGCCAGCAGCCCGCTCACAGCCGGCGCCGCCGACGCCAAGTTCGCCGTGGCCTTCGGCGGCAACCCGCTGTACGTGGCGCGCAACGCCAGCAGCGTGCGCCAGCCGATCACCGCGGCGCCGAGCCTGGTCGAACACCCCAGCGGCACCGGCTACATCGTCGCCTTCGGCAGCGGCCGCTACCTGACCACCTCGGACAAGACCTCCACCGCCACCCAGAGCGTCTACGGCATCTGGGACCGCAAGACCGCCGGCGAGGCCACCAGCGCTTCGCTGACCGCGGCCAGGACGCGCAGCGACCTGCAACAGCAGACGCTGACCGCCGGCACCACCGACGGCACCACCACCTATACCCTGAGCGAGAGCGACGTCGCCTGGTACGACAGCAGCGGCAACACCGCCGACGCCAACGTCGCCACCTGGGGCTGGTACTTCGACTTCCCGCGCACTGGCGAGCGGCTGATCTACGACATGACGCTGTACGGCTCCAGCCTGATCTTCGCCAGCTCCACGCCGCAGACCGGCACCTGCGCCGCGGGGTTGTCCGGCACCGTCTACGCGGTGGACCCGGAGAGCGGCGGCAAGACCGACTACAACGTCTTCGACCTGAACAGCGACGGCACCTACGAGTCGATATCCGGCTTCGTCACCGACGGCGGCGACATCACCCTGTCCGGCGGCTACACCTGGGGCAACTCCGAAAATACCCTCGACGGCGTGGCCACCAACACCGGCACGGTCAGCGGCCGGCGCAGCTGGCAGGTGCTGCCGAGCGATTCCAACTGAAAGGGCCAGCGATGAAACCTGCACAGCGAAGCCGCGGCTTCACCCTGATAGAAATGATGATCGTCGTGGTCATCCTGGCGATACTCGCGGCCATCGCGCTGCCCAGCTACCAGAAGTACGTGCTGCGCAGCCACCGCGCCGAAGGCCAGGCGCTGCTCAGCGAGGCCGCGGCGCGGCAGGAGCGCTACTTCGCGCAGAACAACAGCTACGCCAGCAGCGCCGCGGCGCTGAACATGACCAGCTACGTCGCCGGCCTGCAGTACTACGGCCTGGCCATCTCCAACGTCAGCGCCTCGACCTACACCCTGACCGCCACGGCCACCGGCAGCCAGGCCAGGGACAGCGAATGCCTGACGCTCACCCTCGACCAGGCCGGCACCCGCGGCGCCACCGGCACCGGCACGGCCAGCAGTTGCTGGCAATGAGCCGGGGCGAAAGCGTGCGATAAGCGAACACTGCGCCACAGGTCGAATTGCGCCGCCCGCCTTCCGGCCTTTAGGGTGGCCGGACGGCAGGCGGGCCAGCCGTCCCCGATCCGGGGTGGCCCGCACGACCGTCCATCTCTGCCGGGCCCCGCCATCCCGGCCCCGGCATAGACTGGACGGGCACGAGCCGCGACGAAGAGCGCGGACGACAACAACAAAAGTGAGTGCCTGTATGCAGAACCTGCTGAGCGAGCGCAGCCGGGTATTCGAGCGAGCCGACCCCTACGCGGTGTCCGGCTACGTCAACCAGCACGTCGGCAACCACGCCCTGCGCATGCCCGCCCACGGTCGCCCCGAGGCCAGCCTCAACCACCGCAAGTTCGCCAGCCTCGACCTCTGCCGCATCCGCTACGGCGCCGCCGTGCGCGTCACCTCGCCGGCGCTGGAGACCATCTACCACCTGCAGGTACTGCTGCACGGCCACTGCCTGTGGCGCGGCCAGGGCCGGGAACACTACCTGGAGCCCGGCGAACTGTTGCTGATCAACCCGGACGACCCGGTCGACCTGACCTACTCGGACGACTGCGAGAAATTCATCATCAAGATTCCCACCGCGGTGCTCGAAGGCATCTGCGCCGAACAGCGCTGGGCCCACCCGCGCCAGGGCCCGCGCTTCACCGAGAGCCGCTACCGCCTGGGCGAGCTGGAAGGCTTCGTCAACCTGCTGGGCATGGTCTGCATGGAAGCCGAATCCAGCCAGCGCCTGCCGCGCATCGAGGAGCACTACCAGCAGATCGTCGCCAGCAAGCTGCTGACGCTGCTGCAGACCAACGTCAGCCGCGAATGCCTGGCCGCGCCCATGGCCTGCTTCGAGCGCATCGACGACTACATAGGGCGCAACCTGCGGCAGGACATCGACATCGAGGAACTGGCCCGCCAGGCGAAGATGAGCCTGCGCTCGCTCTACGCCCTGTTCGAACGCCACGCCAGCGCCACCCCGCGCCAGTACATCCGCCGGCGCAAGCTCGAACGCATCCGCGCCTGCCTCGCCGACCCCAGCTGCAACGTACGCAGCGTCACCGAACTGGCGCTGGACTACGGCTTCCTGCACCTGGGGCGCTTCTCCGAAAGCTACCGCCAGCAGTTCGGCGAACTGCCCTCGGAAACCCTCAAGCGCCGCGGCTGAGCCCGGGCGACCAGCACATTCCTGTCCCTCTGCGTAGGGCGCATAACGCCTACGGCGGATAACCGCGAACGGTTATCCGCCCTGCACCTGAGTGCTTTTCGTAGGATGGCGTTGAGCGAAGCGATACCCATCAGCGCAACCGCATGGGTTTCGCAAGCTCAACCCATCCTACGAAAAGCCACGCTCGCTCATGCCCTACGGATTTCCAGGGAAATCTCCGCGCGCCCCCGCAAGCGCCCCGAAACACCCCGCAACCCCGCCTGCAAAAACCGGATAACGCTCTGCACAAAGCGGATATTGCCCCCGCCCACCCAGCCCTAACCTGAGCCTGCCTGAACAATAACAACGGAGGCCCCGGCCATGACCCTGGGTATCGACTACTTGCGTTCCCTGCTTGAAGAAGACCCCGCCAAGGGCGTCTACCGCTGCAAGCGCGAAATGTTCACCGACCCGCGCCTGTTCGAACTGGAGATGAAGCACATCTTCGAAGGCAACTGGGTCTACCTCGCCCACGAAAGCCAGATTCCCGAGAAGAACGACTTCCTGACGACCCTGATCGGCCGCCAGTCGATCTTCATCGCGCGCAACAAGGAGGGCGTGCTCAACGCCTTCATCAACGCCTGCAGCCACAAGGGCGCCATGCTCTGCCGGCACAAGTCGGGCAACCGCTCCAGCTACACCTGCCCGTTCCACGGCTGGACCTTCAACAACTCCGGCAAGCTGCTCAAGGTCAAGGACCCGGCCGAGGCCGGCTACCCGTCGAGCTTCAACTGCGAAGGCTCCCACGACCTCACCAAGGTCGCCCGCTTCGAGTCCTACCGCGGCTTCCTCTTCGGCAGCCTCAACCCCGACGTGCGCCCGCTGGTGGAGCACCTGGGCGAGTCGGCGAAGATCATCGACATGATCGTCGACCAGTCCCCCGAGGGTCTGGAGGTGCTGCGCGGATCGAGCAGCTACATCTACGAAGGCAACTGGAAGCTCACCGCCGAGAACGGCGCCGACGGCTACCACGTCAGCTCCGTGCACTGGAACTACGCCGCCACCCAGAACCAGCGCAAGCAGCGCGAGGCCGGTGAGGAAGTGAAGACCATGAGCGCCGGCGGCTGGGCCAAGCACGGCGGCGGCTTCTACTCCTTCGAGCATGGCCACATGCTGCTCTGGACGCGCTGGGCCAACCCCGAGGACCGCCCGGCCTTCGAGCGCCGCGAACAGCTCGCCGCCGACTTCGGCCAGGCCCGCGCCGACTGGATGATCCAGAACTCGCGCAACCTCTGCCTGTACCCCAACGTCTACCTGATGGACCAGTTCAGCTCGCAGATCCGCATCGCCCGGCCGATCGACGTCAACCGCACCGAGATCACCATCTACTGCATCGCGCCCAAGGGCGAGAGTGCCGAGGCCCGCGCCCAGCGCATCCGCCAGTACGAGGACTTCTTCAACGTCAGCGGCATGGCCACCCCGGACGACCTGGAGGAGTTCCGCTCCTGCCAGCAGGCCTACCAGGGCAGCGCCGAAGGCTGGAACGACATGTCCCGCGGGGCCGCGCACTGGATCGACGGCGCCGACGCCGCCGCGCAGGAAATCGACCTGCACCCGCAACTGTCCGGCGTGCGCACCGAGGACGAAGGCCTGTTCGTGCTGCAGCACAAGTACTGGCTGCAGGCGATGAGCGAAGCCCTGGCCGCCGAAGAAGCCAAGCGCATTCCGCTCGAGGAGGCCGTGTGATGAGCCGCTACGAAAGCATCCGCGACTTCCTCTACCGCGAAGCCCGCTACCTCGACGACAAGGACTGGGACGCCTGGCTGGAGCTGTACGCCAGCGACGCCAGCTTCTGGATGCCGGCCTGGGACGACCGCGACGAGCTGACCCAGGACCCGCAGCGGGAAATCTCGCTGATCTGGTACGGCAACCGCGGCGGCCTGGAAGACCGCGTGTTCCGCATCAAGACCGAACGCTCCAGCGCGACCATGCCGGACACCCGCACCTCGCACAACATCAGCAACATCGAGGTGCTGGGCGAGGAAGACGGCATCTGCCAGGTGCGCTTCAACTGGCACACCCTGAGCTTCCGCTACAAGACCACCGACAGCTACTTCGGCACCAGCTTCTACACCCTCGACCTGCGCGGCGAGAACCCGCTGATCAAGGCGAAGAAGGTGGTGCTGAAGAACGACTACGTCCGCCAGGTCATCGACATCTACCACATCTGAGGTGGCCGCCATGAGCTATTCGATCGCACTGAACTTCGAAGACGGCGTCACCCGCTTCATCGACGCCAACCCCGGCGAAACCGTCGCCGATGCGGCCTATCGCCAGGGCGTGAACATCCCGCTGGACTGCCGCGACGGCGCCTGCGGCACCTGCAAGTGCTTCGCCGAAGCCGGCCGCTACGACCTGGGCCAGGACTACATCGAGGATGCGCTGAGCGAAGAGGAAGCCGGGCAGGGCTACGTGCTGACCTGCCAGATGCGCGCCGAAAGCGACTGCGTGGTGCGCGTGCCGGCGTCCTCGGACGTCTGCAAGACCCAGCAGGCCAGCTACCAGGCGGCCATCAGCGAGGTGCGCCAGCTGTCCGAGAGCACCATCGCCTTGTCGGTCAAGGGCGAGTCCCTGAGCAAGCTGGCCTTCCTGCCGGGGCAGTACGTCAACCTGCAGGTGCCGGGCAGCGGCCAGAGCCGCGCCTACTCCTTCAGCTCGCTGCAGAAGGGCGGCGAGGTCAGCTTCCTGATCCGCAACGTGCCCGGCGGGCTGATGAGCAGCTTCCTCACCAGCCTGGCCAAGGCCGGCGACAGCCTGGAACTGGCCGGCCCGCTGGGCAGCTTCTACCTGCGCGACATCAGGCGCCCCTTGCTGCTGCTGGCCGGCGGCACGGGCCTGGCGCCCTTCACCGCGATGCTGGAGAAGATCGCCGAGCAGGGCAGCGAACACCCGCTGCACCTGATCTACGGGGTGACCAACGACTTCGACCTGGTGGAGCTGGACAAGCTCGAAGCCTTCGCCGCGCGCATTCCCAACTTCAGCTTCAGCGCCTGCGTGGCCAACCCCGAGAGCAGCTACCCGCACAAGGGCTACGTCACCCAGCACATCACGCCTGCGCACCTCAACGAAGGCGAGGTGGACATCTACCTGTGCGGCCCGCCGCCGATGGTCGAGGCGGTGAGCGCGTACATCCGCGAGCAGGGGATTACGCCGGCGAATTTCTACTACGAGAAGTTTGCGGCCAGTGCGGCTTGAACGGGTGGCTAAGAGCCCCTCTCCCTAACCCTCTCCCTGAAGGGAGAGGGGACTGTCCGTACCACGGCGGAGTTCGATGTTAGCCGGCTGTCACGAAGCACCGATATTGGCCCGAGCATCGAACTCAGCCGGGGAGCACGAATAGCTCCCTCTCCCTTCAGGGAGAGGGCGGGGGGAGAGGGTAGCCGCCCCACGCACCCACTTCCCGGAACGCACTCCTTACGGAGATATGCCATGAACAGATTCCCCCACAAAGTCGCCCTGGTCACCGGCGCCGCCCAGGGCATCGGCCGCCGTGTCGCCGAGCGCCTGGCGCAAGAGGGCGCCCGCCTGGTCGCCGTGGACCGCTCCGAACTGGTCCACGAACTGCAGGACGAACTCGGCCAACACGCCGAAGTGTTGACCCTCACCGCCGACCTGGAGCAATTCGCCGAAGCCCAGCGCGTGGTCAACGAAGCCGTGCAACGCTTCGGCCGCCTGGACATCCTGGTCAACAACGTCGGCGGCACCATCTGGGCCAAGCCCTTCGAGCACTACGCCGAGCACGAGATCGAGGCCGAGGTGCGGCGCTCGCTGTTCCCCACCCTATGGTGCTGCCGCGCTGCCCTGGTGCCGATGTTGGAGCAGGGCGCCGGGGCCATCGTCAACGTCTCCTCCATCGCCACCCGCGGCGTCAACCGCGTGCCCTACGGCGCGGCCAAGGGCGGGGTGAACGCGCTGACCGCCTGCCTGGCCTTCGAGACCGCCGAGCGCGGCGTGCGAGTGAATGCCACCGCGCCGGGCGGCACCGAGGCGCCGCCGCGGCGCATCCCGCGCAACGCCGCCGAGCAGAGCCCGCAGGAGAAGGTCTGGTACCAGCAGATCGTCGACCAGACCGTGAACAGCAGCCTGATGAAGCGCTACGGCAGCATCGACGAACAGGTCGGCGCCATCCTTTTCCTGGCCTCCAACGAAGCCTCCTACATCACCGGCGTGACCCTGCCGGTAGGCGGTGGCGACCTGGGCTGAAAACCCGACCCGAACCAACCCGTAGGATGGCGTTGAGCGCAGCGATACCCATCACCCGAGGCGATGGGTATCGCCTCCGGCCCAACGCCATCCCACGCAAAGACGGACCGCCCACGACGCGGCCCCAACGGCTTCTCGCACAACAACAAAAAAGAGAGTGATGCCATGCGGAAAATCGACGTACACGACGTCATCGACAACGCGCGCTTCGGCCGCTTCCACTGGATGGTCATGGCCTGGTGCGCCTTGCTGCTGATCTTCGACGGCTACGACCTGTTCATCTACGGCGTGGTGCTGCCGGTGCTGATGAAGGAGTGGGGCCTGACCCCGCTGCAGGCCGGCGCCCTGGGCAGCTACGCGCTGTTCGGCATGATGGCCGGGGCGCTGTTCTTCGGCCCGCTGGCCGACAAGGTCGGGCGCAAGAAGGGCATCGCCATCTGCTTCGTGCTCTTCTCCGGCTTCACCGTGGTCAACGGCTTCGCCAGCAACCCCACGCAGTTCGGCATCTGCCGCTTCATGGCCGGCCTCGGCATCGGCGGGCTGATGCCCAACGTGGTGGCGCTGATGAACGAATACGCGCCGAAGAAACTGCGCAGCACCCTGGTGGCGGTGATGTTCAGCGGCTACTCGCTGGGCGGCATGCTCTCCGCCGGCGTGGGCATCTACATGCTGCCGCGCTTCGGCTGGGAGGCGATGTTCTTCGCCGCGCTGCTGCCGCTGCTGATGCTGCCGCTGATCCTCTGGCAACTGCCGGAGTCGGTGGGCTTCCTGCTGCGCCAGGGGCGTACCGAACAGGCCCGCGCCATCCTTCGCCGCATTTCCCCGGAAACCACCCTGGAGGCCGCCGCCGAGCTGCACCTGGGCGAGAGCAAGCCGCAGGGCGCGCCGGTGCTCGAGCTGTTCCGCGAGGGCCGCGCGCTGCGCACCCTGATGCTCTGGGTGGCGTTCTTCTGCTGCCTGCTGATGGTCTACGCGCTCAGCTCCTGGCTGCCGAAGCTGATGGCCAACGCCGGCTACAGCCTGGGTTCGAGCCTGTCGTTCCTGCTGGCGCTGAACTTCGGCGGCATGTTCGGGGCCATCTTCGGCGGCTGGCTGGGCGACCGCTTCAACCTGCCCAGGGTGGTGGCGCTGTTCTTCGTCGCCGCCGCCGTTTCCATCACCCTGCTGGGCTTCAACACGCCGATGCCGGTGCTCTACCTGCTGATCGGCATCGCCGGGGCCACCACCATCGGCACGCAGATCCTGCTCTACGCCAGCGCCGCGCAGTTCTACGGCCTGGCCATCCGCTCCACGGGCCTGGGCTGGGCCTCGGGCATCGGCCGCAACGGCGCCATCGTCGGCCCGCTGCTGGGCGGCTCGCTGCTGGCCATCGAGCTGCCGCTGCACCTGAACTTCATGGCCTTCGCGATCCCCGGCGCGCTGGCGGCCCTGGCCATGTACCTGGTCAGCCGCAGCGAGCGGGTGCTCGCGCCCCTGGCCGAAGCCCGGGCCTGAACCGACAACGCAAGGGCGGGGCCGGCCACTCCGGCGCCCGCCGCAGGCTTCCGCGCTGACGGGAGCCAAGGAGGGAACAGCATGCAACGCAGAGATTTCATGACCGGTGCCGCGGCCTTGTCCGCCGGCTTGCTGCTCGGCAGGAACGCGCTGGCCGCCAGCGTGAAGCAAGGGCAGGCGGCGCTCGCGCTGCCGGATGCGCCGCTGTGGCAGTGGCAGGCCAGCGAGCTGGCCGCCGGCATCGCCAGCGGCGCCATCAGCAGCCGGGAGGCGGTGGAAAGCTGCCTCGGGCGCATCGCCGAGGCCAACCCCGGGCTCAAGGCGGTGGTCCACGAGATGCGCGACGAGGCCCTGCGCGCGGCGCAGCGCGCCGACCAGCGGCGGGGTAGCGACGCGCTGCCGCCGTTGCACGGGGTGCCGGTCACCGTCAAGGTCAACCAGAACGTCGCCGGCCAGCCCAACACCAACGGGATTCTGGCGCGCCGCGACAACATCGCCGCCGACAACAGCCCGGTGGTGCAGAACCTGCTGGACAACGGCGCGGTCATCATCGGCCTGACCAGCACGCCGGAGTTCTCCTTCCGCTGGTACACCGAAAGCCCGCTGTACGGCCGCACGCTCAACCCCTGGCGCGCCGACATCACCCCGGGCGGCTCCAGCGGCGGCGCGGCCTCGGCCGTGGCCGCGGGCATGTGCCCGATCGCCCACGGCAACGACATCGCCGGCTCCATCCGCTACCCGGCCTATGCCTGCGGCGTGGTCGGCCTGCGCCCCAGCGTCGGGCGCATTCCCACCGGGCTCGGCCTGGGCTTCGCCGGGCAGCAGATCGCCACCCAGGGGCCGCTGGCGCGCAGCGTGGCCGATGCGCGCCTGGCCTTCCTGGCGATGGCCAGCAGCGGCGGCGCCGACCCCAACTGGGTGAGCCCCGTGGCGGCGCCCGAGGCGCGCGAGAAGCGGGTGGTCGGCCTGGTCAACGAACTGCCCGGCATTCCCCTCGACGCTTCGGTGCGGGACAACCTGGCGGCGGTGGCGAAGATGCTCGAGGACGCCGGCTACCGCGTCGAGCCGGTAAGCCTGCCGGACCACGAGCTGGCCACCCAGACCTGGCTGCGCATCGTCATGACCGAGATCCGCCTGCAGCTGCTGCCGGTCATGCAGCGCGAGGGCAGCGAGGCGCTGCAGGCGGCCGTGCAGGGCATGCTGGAGGCGACGCCGGAGACCGGCCTGGACGAATACGTCGCCGCGCTGGCCACCCGCAACAACCTGCGGGTGAAGTGGCGCGCGCTGTTCCAGCGCTACGACGCGCTGATCGCCCCGGTGTCCGCCAGCGCGCCGCTGCCCTGGGGCCTGGATGCCCAGGGCGGCGAGGCCATGGCACAGATCATGCGCCAGCAGGCGATCCTCATGAGCGTCGCGCTCAGCGGCCTGCCGGCGCTCAGCGTGCCCAGCGGCCTGCAGGGCGAGCGCCTGCCGGCCGGCGTGCAGGTCATCGCCGACCACTACCGCGAGGACCGCTGCTTCCAGGTGGCCGCGGTGATCGAGGCGGCGGCGCGGATGCCGCGCGCCTACCAGACCGGGCCCGCCTGAGCGCCCATGCCAGACGACAACAACAATGAAGAGGCATGACCCGATGCACATAAGCGAAACCCGGGCCCGGCGCTTCGCCGGCCCCCTGGCGCTGCTGGCGCCCTTCACCGCCGAACTGGCCCTGGCCGATGAGCGCCGCCTGTTCGAAGACAGCTCGCTGGTGCTGAACACCCGCCACTGGTACTCCCATGAAATCGCCCGCAAGGACAGCTACTTCCGGGTGCCCGACGACGAGGGCGGGCGCCCGGTGCGCGACCGCGTGGCCTGGCTGCAGGGCCTGAAGCTCGACTACCGGTCCGGCTACAGCCAGGGCGAGCAGGGCCTGGGCATGGACTTCTCGCTGTACGGCGCGGTGGCCCTGGAGCGCAGCCGCGAAGCGGTGGCCGGCGGCAGCACCCGCCTGCTGGCAGAGCGCGACGGCGAGGTGGTGGACCAGTGGGGCAAGGTAGGCATCGCCGCGCTCAAGCTGAAAGCCGGCGCCACCGAGGCGAAGCTTGGCCGCCAGCAGATCCGCACGCCGGTGATGAGCTACGCCGACACCCGCACCCTGCCGGCCTCCTTCGATGGCTTCTCGCTGGAGAGCCATGACCTGCCCGGGCTGACCTTCAAAGCCGGGCACTTCCAGCGCGCCACGCCGCGCACCGGCGCCGGCAGCCAGGACCTGAGCCTGACCTTCACTACGCGCCTGGTGGAAAGCGACTGGATCGCCTATGCCGGCGGCGATTACCGCCTCGGCGAGCGGGGCCGGGCCAGCCTCTACCTGTCGCGCTTCGACGACGTCTGGGACCGCACCTACGCCGGCTGGGCGCAGCGCTACCGCCTGGGCGAGCTGGACCTGGGCCTGCGCCTGGACTTCTACGACACCCGCTCCAGCGGCCGCGAGAACGCCGGGCGCATCGGCCAGCAAGCCTACGGCGCGAGCGTCGCGCCGGGCTACGCCAACCACACGTTGAAGCTGGCCTTCCAGCAGATCGATGGCGACGAGTACTTCGACTTCCCCGCCGAGTCCAACGCCTTCGACCTGCCCAACGCCATGCTCTCGTACTACAACGGGCCCAACGAGCGCTCCTTCCAGGTCAGCTACGGCACCGACTGGACGCCCTACGGCCTGCCGGGGTTCAAGAGCCTGTTCTGGTACGTCAAGGGCTGGGGCATCGACGGCAGCGGCTACGACGGCGGCCCCCGCGCGGCCTACAACTCGGTGCTGGGGCAGAAGGGCGAGAGCCACTACGAGGTCGGCGGCCTGCTCAGCTACGCCGTGCAATCCGGGCCGCTGCGCGGCGTCGGCCTGTCGACCGGCTACATCTGGCACCGCGCCAGCGCGGGGCAGATCGAGGGCAACCTGGAGGAGTTCCGCCTGATCATCGACGCGCCCCTGAGGCTGCTCTGAGTGGCCCGCTCAGCGGTTGACCTGCTCGATCAGCGCCAGGCAGCGCTGGACCATGGCGCTGACGTCGCCGGCGCGGCGGCTGAGGACGATCGGCGACACCGCCTCGGGTTCCAGCACGGCGACGTAGCCGATGTCCGGGCGGTGCTGCTGCTGCACCGAGGCCGGCACCAGGGCCACGCCCAGGCCGGCGGCGACCAGGCCGATGGCGGTCTGCAGCTCGTTGGCCCACTGCGCCACGCGGATGCCCAGGCCATGGTTGGCGAACAGCGCCAGCACGTGGTCGGCATAGCTCGGCCGCGGGTTGGCCGGGTACAGCACGAAGGGCTCGCGGGACAGCCGCTGCAGGCTCACCGGCGCGCCCAGCAGCGGGTGCCCGGTGGGCAGCACCGCCACCAGCGGGTCCTCGCGCAGCACCTGCTGGTGGATGGCCGGGTCGTCGAAGCGCATGCGCCCGAAGCCGATGTCGATGCGCCCGCTCTTCAGCGCCTCGACCTGCTGTAGGGTGGTCATCTCCTGCAGGCCCAGCTCCAGTTCGGCGTCGCTGCGCAGCTCGCGGATCAGCTCCGGCAGCACCGCGTAGAGCGTCGAAGGCGCGAAGCCGATGCCCAGCCACTGGCGCTGGCCCAGGCCGATGCGCCGGGTGTTGTCGCAGATGTTCTGCAGCTGTTCCAGCAGGGTGCCGCTCTGCTCGTAGAAGAAGCGCCCGGCCTCGGTCAGGCGCAGCGGCCGGCCGCGCTCCAGCAGCTCGACGCCGAGCAGCTCCTCCAGCTGCTGGATCTGCCGGCTCAGCGGCGGCTGGGCGATGTGCAGGCGCTCGGCGGCGCGGGTGAAGTTGAGGGTTTCGGCGACCGCCTGGAAGTACCGCAGGTGTCGAAGCTCCATGATACCTCCAGGGTATGGAACGAGAGGGCAATGATATTGGACTGCTCGCCACCGCTGGCGCAATCCTTCGGTGTGCAACAAAAGACCTGGAAGGTATCGGCCGCACCAGACGGCCGGGCCTCGACAAGCAGCCTAGCGTGATATGGAACCCGAGATGACCCAAGCCCTGATCGAACGCCTCGAAGCGATCATCGTCGACCTGCCGACCATCCGCCCGCACAAGCTGGCGATGCACACCATGCAGCAGCAGACCCTGGTGATCCTGCGCCTGCGCTGCAGCGACGGCATCGAAGGCCTCGGCGAGGCCACCACTATCGGTGGCCTGGCCTATGGCAACGAAAGCCCGGAAAGCATCAAGGCCAACCTGGAAGCGCACTTCGCGCCGCTGCTGATCGGCCAGGACGCCTGCAACATCAACGCCACCATGCAGCGCCTGGACAAGGCCATCAAGGGCAACACCTTCGCCCGCTCGGCGGTGGAAACCGCGCTGCTCGACGCCCAGGGCAAGCGCCTGGGCCTGGCCGTCAGCGAACTGCTCGGCGGCCGCGTGCGCGACGGCCTGGAAGTGGCCTGGACGCTGGCCAGCGGCGACACCGCCCGCGACATCGAGGAAGCCGAGCGCATGCTCGACCTGCGCCGCCACCGCATCTTCAAGCTGAAGATCGGCGCCAATGCGCTGGAGCAGGACCTCAAGCACGTGGTGGCGATCAAGCGCGCCCTGGGCGAGCGCGCCAGCGTGCGCGTGGACGTCAACCAGTACTGGGACGAATCCCAGGCCATCCGCGGCTGCCAGGTGCTCGGCGAGAACGGCATCGACCTCGTCGAGCAGCCCATCTCGCGGATCAACCGCGCCGGCCAGGTGCGCCTGAACCTGCGCAGCCCGGCGCCGATCATGGCCGACGAATCCATCGAGAGCGTCGAGGACGCCTTCAGCCTGGCCGCCGACGGCGCCGCCAGCATCTTCGCCCTGAAGATCGCCAAGAACGGCGGCCCGCGCGCCGTGCTGCGCACCGCGCAGATCGCCGAGGCGGCCGGCATCGCCCTGTACGGCGGGACCATGCTCGAAGGCGCCATCGGCACCCTGGCCTCGGCCCACGCCTTCCTCACCCTCAGGCAGCTGACCTGGCACACCGAACTGTTCGGCCCGCTGCTGCTGACCGAGGAGATCGTCAGCGAGCCGCCGGTGTACCGCGACTTCCAACTGCTGGTGCCCAACGCCCCGGGCCTCGGCCTGAGCCTGGACGAGGAGCGCCTCAAGCGCTTCCGCCGCCCCTGAATTAGAGAGAGGAGAAGCCCCATGCTGTTCCACGTGAAGATGACGGTGAAACTGCCCGTCGACATGGACCCGGCCCGCGCCGCCCAGCTCAAGGCCGACGAGAAGGAACTGGCCCAGCGCCTGCAACGCGAGGGCAAGTGGCGCCACCTGTGGCGCATCGCCGGGCACTACGCCAACTACAGCGTCTTCGACGTCGCCAGCGTCGAGGAACTGCACGACACCCTGATGCAACTGCCGCTGTTCCCCTACATGGACATCGAGGTCGACGGGCTCTGCCGCCATCCGTCCTCCATCCATGCCGACGACCGCTGAGCCCTGAACCCCAACGACGAAACCCTTGTATAAGAACAAGACGAGGTGAACATCATGACCGTGAAGATTTCCCAGACTGCCGAGATCCAGAAGTTCTTCGAAGAAGCCGCCGGCTACGGCAACGACAATGGCAGCCCACGCCTTAAGCAGATCGTCCTGCGCGTGCTGCAGGACACCGCGAAGATCATCGAGGACCTGGAAGTCACCGACGACGAATTCTGGACCGCCGTGGACTACCTGAACCGCCTGGGCGGCCGCGGCGAAGCCGGCCTGCTGGTGGCGGGCCTGGGCATCGAGCACTTCATCGACCTGCTCAACGACGCCAAGGACGCGCAGATCGGCAAGACCGGCGGCACCCCGCGCACCATCGAAGGCCCGCTGTACGTGGCCGGCGCGCCCATCGTCGAGGGCGAGGCGCGCATGGACGACGGCAGCGAAGACGGCGTGGCCACCGTGATGTTCCTCGAAGGCCAGGTGCTGGACCTGGACGGCAAGCCCATCGCCGGCGCCACCGTCGACCTGTGGCACGCCAACACCAAGGGCAACTACTCCTACTTCGACCAGAGCCAGAGCGAGTACAACCTGCGCCGCCGCATCATCACCGACGCCGAGGGCCGCTACCGCGCCCGCAGCATCGTCCCCAGCGGCTACGGCTGCGACCCGCAGGGCCCGACCCAGGAATGCCTGGACCAGCTCGGCCGCCACGGCCAGCGCCCGGCGCACATCCACTTCTTCATCTCGGCGCCGGGCTACCGCCACCTGACCACCCAGATCAACCTGTCCGGCGACCAGTACCTGTGGGACGACTTCGCCTACGCCACCCGCGACGGCCTGGTCGGCGAAGTGAAGTTCGCCGAGAACGTCCGCGGCATCGACGGCCGCGTGGCCGAGCTGGAATTCAGCTTCCAGCTGCAGAAGGCCGCCAGCGCCGAAGACGAACAGCGCAGCCAGCGCCCGCGCGCGCTGCAGGTGCAGGGCGCCTGAGGCGCTGTCCACTGGGTTCCCGCCTGCGCGGAGATCCAGAAACAGCGTAGGAGCAACTGTCTTGCGCCGAAGCGCTCTTCGTAGGATGGGTTGAGCTTGCGATACCCATCGGACCCTGGCGATGGGTATCGCTTAGCTCAACGCCATCCTACGAAAAGCCGTGCTTCCTGGAACCGTAGGACCTTGTCCGCGATAGCCGGAACCAACGGCGCGAATCGCGGATGAGATCCGCTACGGTGTTACCCCTAGGCATCGTCCCGAGCCGGCTTGCCGGCACGGCGAAGCCTTGCGTGCAGAACAAGAAAAAGTGAGGCGCCATGAAAGACCTCATCCGCGACTTCTCGCTGTCCGCCCTGGTGGCCGGGTTGATCGCCACCCTGATTTCCTATGCCGGCCCCCTGGTGATCATCTTCCAGGCGGCCAAGAGCGCCGGCCTGCCGGACATCGCCGTATCGTCCTGGGTGTGGGCGATCTCCATCGGCAGCGGCGTGCTCGGCATCCTCCTCAGCCTGCGCTACAAGGTGCCGCTGGTGATCGCCTGGTCGGCGCCCGGCTCGGCGCTGCTGGTGGCGCTGCTGCCGGGCATCAGCCTGAACGAGGCGGTGGGCGCCTACCTGGCGTCGAGCCTGATCATCTTCCTGGTGGGCATCTCCGGCGCTTTCGACCGCGTGGTCGGCAAGCTGCCGCCGGCCATCTCCGCGGCCATGTTGGCCGGTATCCTGTTCAGCTTCGGCACCCAGCTGTTCGTCTCGCTGCAGGCCAAGCCGGCGCTGGTACTGGCCATGTTCGTCGCCTACCTGCTGGGCAAGCGCCTGGCGCCGCGCTATGCGGTGGCCCTGGTGCTGCTGGTGGGCTGTGCCATGGCCATCGGCGGCGGCGAGCTGAACGCCTCGGCGCTGGTGATCGGCCTGGCCACGCCGCAATGGATCGCCCCTGAATTCAGCCTCCATGCGCTACTCAACATCGCCCTGCCGCTGGTGGTGGTAGCGCTCACCGGGCAGTTCGTGCCGGGCATCGCCGTGCTGCGCAACGACGGCTACCAGACCCCGGCGCGCCCGCTGATCGCCAGCAGCGCCCTGGGCACCCTGCTGCTGGCGCCCTTCGGCTGCCACGGCCTGAACCTCGCCGCCATCACCGCGGCCATCTGCACCGGCCGCGAGGCCCACGAAGACCCGGCGCGGCGCTATGTCGCCGGGGTGGTGGGCGGCGTCGCCTACCTGCTGCTGGGGCTGTTCGGCGCCACCCTGGTGTCGCTGTTCAGCGCCTTCCCCCGCGAACTGATCGCCGCGCTGGCGGGCCTTGCGCTGTTCGGTGCCATCGGCGGGGCCCTGGCCGGCGCTATGGGCGTACCCGAGGACCGCGAGGCGGCGCTGATCACCTTCCTGGTCACCGCTTCGGGCATGTCCTTCCTCGGCCTGTCGGCGGCCTTCTGGGGCCTGATCTTCGGCCTGGCCGCGCACCTGCTGCTGGTGCGCCGCCGCGCTGTTCAACGCGAGGCGCGCGCCGTGCGCGCCTGACCACCGGGCAACGGCAAGCGGGCGCCCGGCCGGGGCGCCCGCCCAAGGCAACACGGCAGCGGAAGCAGGGCAGGGCGGCTGATCGAAGCGGACAGCCCCGGGCCCCCGTCGCCGGTACATGACTCCCCGCCCTGCGCCAAGCCGCGGCCCTCCGGTCGCTCGGCAGGGGATCGCACAACCATAAGAACAAGAGAAAACCATGAGCAATCGCGTATGCGTGACCGCCGTCGCGCTGGGCATCGGCGTGGCCGCCGCCCAGCCGGCGGCCGCGGCCGAAGGGTTGATCGAAGGTGCCAGCGCCACCCTGCAGGCACGCAACTACTACTTCAGCCGCGACTTCTCCGACATCGTCGGGCCCAACCGGCAGTCCAAAGCGGAGGAGTGGGCCCAGGGCTTCATCCTCGACTTCCGTTCCGGCTACACCCCAGGGCCCATCGGCTTCGGCCTGGACGCCATCGGCGTATTGGGCCTGAAGCTGGACAGCAGCCCCGACCGCACCAACAGCGGCCTGCTGCCGGTGGGCGGCGACGGCCGCGCGCCGGACGACTACAGCCGCCTGGGCGTGGCCGGCAAGATGAAGTTCTCCAAGACCGAGCTGAAAATCGGCGAGCTGCAGCCCAACCTGCCGGTGCTGGTGTTCAGCGACATCCGCCTGCTGCCGCCCAGCTACCAGGGCACCTCGCTGACTTCCAGCGAAATCCCCGGGCTGACCTTGCAGGCCGGGCACCTCACCTCCACCCACCTGCGCAACGAGGGCGGCGACGAGAAGATGCTCGCCATGCTCAGCTACCAGCCGCAGCGCCAGGCCGAGAGCGACGCCTTCAACTACGCGGGCGGCGATTACGACTTCAACGCCAAGCGCACCCGCGTCAGCGCCTGGTATGGCCAGTTGGAAGACATCTACAAGCAGCGCTTCCTCGGCCTCAAGCACGCCCAGCCGCTGGGCGACTGGGTGCTGGGCGCCAACCTCGGCTACTTCGACGCCAGCGAGGACGGCAAGCACCTGCTCGGCGACATCGACAACCGCGCCTTCTACTCGCTGTTCTCGGCCAGGCATGGCGGGCACACCTTCTACCTTGGCTACCAGGGCATGTTCGGCGACAGCGCCTTCCCTCGGGTGTTCGCCAACGTCTCGCCGCTGGGCAACGAGGTGCCGACCTACGAGTTCGCCTCCACCGACGAGCGCTCCTGGCAGGCGCGCTACGACTACGACTTCGTCGCCCTCGGCGTGCCCGGCCTGACCACCACCCTGCGCTACATCAGCGGCGACAACGTCGACACCGGGCTGGGCTTCGAGGGCAAGGACCGCGAGCGCGACCTGGACATCGGCTACACCGTGCAGAGCGGCCCGGTGGCCGGGCTCAACCTGCGCGTGCGCAACGTCATGGCGCGCTCCAACTACCGCAGCGACATCGACGAGAACCGCCTGATCCTCAGCTACACCTGGAAGCTGTTCTGAACCCCTCCGAGGGCGCTCGGCCCCCTGTCCGCCCCGGCTACCGGGGCGGATGGAGGAGGGCGCCCGAGGGTATTTCCGGTATTCCTGTAAGGGATACCTGAGAGCGCTTTTTTGATTATCCGCTTATAGGCGGCCTCCCTAGACTCGGCGAAAAACAAGCCCATGCAGGAGGTCGCCGTGTCCCATTCCTTGCTCCGCCACTACATCGCCGGAGCTTTCGTAGCCAGCAGCCGCACCTTCGACAACGTCTCCCCGGTGGATGGCCGCGTCCTCGGCCAGGTCTGCGAGGCCGGCGAGGTGGAGGTCGATGCCGCGGTCAGCGCCGCCGCGCAGGCGCAGAACGGCCCCTGGGCCAGCTACAGCGCCGCCCAGCGTGCCGAGCTGCTGGAACGCATCGCCGACGGCATCGAGCGGCGCTTCGAAGACTTCGTCGCCGCCGAGGTGGCCGACACCGGCCGCCCCGTGCACCAGGCCCGCAGCCTCGACGTGGCCCGTGGCGTGCAGAACTTCCGCACCTTTGCCGACCTGGTGCGCCAGGGCGGCAGCGAATTCTTCGAGATGCGCACAGGCGACGGCAGCGACGTGTTCAGCTACACGGTGCGCAAGCCCCATGGCGTGGTGGCGATCATCTCGCCGTGGAACCTGCCGCTGCTGCTGCTCACCTGGAAGGTCGCGCCGGCCCTGGCCTGCGGCAACTCGGTGGTGGTCAAGCCCTCGGAAGACACGCCCTCCAGCGCTACCCTGCTGGCCGAGGTGATGCACGAGGTGGGCGTGCCCGCCGGGGCCTTCAACCTGGTCCACGGCTTCGGGCCGAACTCCGCCGGCGAGTTCCTCACCCGCCACCCGGAAGTCGACGCCATCACCTTCACCGGCGAGTCGCGCACCGGCTCGACCATCATGCGCGCCGCCGCCGAAGGCGTGCGCGAAGTCTCCTTCGAACTGGGCGGCAAGAACGCCGCGGTGGTCTTCGCCGACTGCGACTTCGACGCCGCCGTGGCCGGGGTGCTGCGTTCCAGCTTCACCAACTCCGGGCAGGTCTGCCTGTGCTCCGAGCGCGTCTACGTCGAGCGGCCGATCTACGAACGCTTCGTCGCCGCGCTCAAGGCGGGCGCCGAGAAACTGAAGATCGGCTACCCCGACGAAGACGGCGTGAACATGGGCTCGCTGATCTCCCACAAGCACCGCGACAAGGTACTGGGCTATTTCCAGCTGGCCCGCGAGGAGGGCGCCACGGTGGTCAGCGGCGGCGGCGTGCCGAAGTTCGGCGATGCGCGCGACAACGGCGCCTTCGTCCAGCCGACCATCTGGACCGGCCTCGCCGACGACGCCCGCTGCATGCGCGAGGAAGTCTTCGGCCCGGTCTGCCACATCGCGCCCTTCGACAGCGACGAGGAAGTGCTGCGCCGCGTCAACGACTCCGCCTACGGCCTGGCCGCCTCGCTGTGGACCCGCGACCTGGGCCGTGCGCACCGCGTCTCGCGGCGCATCCACGTGGGCATGGTGTGGGTCAACACCTGGTTCCTGCGCGATTTGCGCACGCCCTTCGGCGGCGCCCGGCTGTCCGGCCTGGGCCGCGAGGGCGGCCGCCACTCGCTGGATTTCTATTCCGAACTCACCACCATCTGCGTCAACCCCTGAGGCCAGGAGAAGCCCATGCATCCAGCCATCGCCGAAGCCGCCGCGCGCCTGCGCCAGGCCCGTGAACAGGGCCAGCCGTGCGCGCCGGTGCGCGACCTCGTCCAGCAGGCCGCCAACGAACAGGGGGCCGCTGCCCTCGATCTGGCCTACGCCGTACAGCAACGCAACAACGTCGCCGACATCGCCGCCGGCTGGCGCCCGGTGGGCCACAAGATCGGCCTGACCTCCCGCGCCGTGCAGCGCCAGCTGGGCGTCGACCAACCGGACTTCGGCCGCCTGTTCGCCCAGATGGCCCGCGGCGACGGCCAGCCCATCGCCTGGACGGACTGCCAGCAGCCCAAGGTGGAGGCGGAAATCGCCCTGGTCCTGGAACACGACCTGTGCCACGAGCGCCACACCCTGGCCGACATCATCCGCGCCACCGCCTTCGCCCTGCCGGCCATCGAGGTCGTCGGCAGCCGCGTCGCCAACTGGGACATCAGCCTGCTCGACACCGTGGCCGACAACGCCTCCTCCGGGCTCTTCGTCCTCGGCAGCCGCCCGGTGCGCCTGGACCGGCTGGACCTGGTGAACTGCGGCATGAGCCTGAGCCTGCGCGGCGAGCCGGTATCCGTCGGCGCCGGCGCCGCCTGCCTGGACAACCCGCTGAACGCCGCGCTCTGGCTGGCCGACACCATGGCCCGCCTGGGCGAGCCGCTGCGCGCCGGCGACCTGGTGCTCACCGGCGCCCTGGGGCCGATGGTGGCGGTGCGCCCGGGCGATGTATTCAGCGCCGAAATCCAGGGGTTGGGGCGCGTTACTGCGGCCTTCCAGGGCTAAGAGCCGAAAAAAGCGCTGAAGGCTGGAGGCTGAACGACAAGCGATCCCTGCCACGGCGGAGGTCGGTGCTCTTTCGTCCAGCCTCTAGCCTCCAGCGCTCTTAATCGAGCTCTTTGCTCTTGATCGAATGCTTTTCGAGGGGTGTTTATGAGTAAGAAGAGAAAAGCCGCCATCATCGGTTCCGGCAACATCGGCACCGACCTGATGATCAAGATCCTGCGCAACGCGCAGCATCTGGAAATGGCCGCCATGGTCGGTATCGACCCGGCCTCCGACGGTCTGGCCCGCGCCGCCCGCATGGGCGTGGCGACCACCCACGAGGGTGTCGAAGGGCTGGTGAAACTGCCGGTGTTCGCCGACATCGACTTTGTTTTCGATGCCACTTCCGCCAGCGCCCACGTGAAGAACGACGCCTTCCTGCTCGGCGTTAAGCCCGGGCTGCGGATGATCGACCTGACCCCGGCCGCGATCGGTCCCTATTGCGTGCCGGTGGTCAACCTGGAGCAGCACCTCACGGCCAGCAACGTGAACATGGTGACCTGCGGTGGGCAGGCGACCATTCCGATGGTGGCTGCCGTGTCCCGTGTGGCCAAGGTCCACTACGCGGAAATCATCGCTTCCATCGCTTCGAAATCCGCCGGTCCCGGCACCCGCGCCAATATCGACGAGTTCACCGAGACCACTTCGAAAGCCATTGAAGTGATCGGCGGCGCGGCGAAGGGCAAGGCGATCATCATCATGAACCCGGCCGAGCCGCCGCTGATCATGCGTGACACCGTGTACGTGCTGAGCGAAGCGGTGGACCCCTCCAAGGTCGAGGCCAGCATCGAGGAAATGGCCGCCGCCGTGCAGGCCTACGTCCCCGGCTATCGCCTGAAGCAGAAGGTCCAGTTCGACCTGGTGACCGACCTGAACATCCCCGGCCACGGCAGTTTCAGCGGCCTGAAGACCTCGGTCTTCCTCGAAGTCGAAGGCGCCGCCCACTACCTGCCGGCCTACGCCGGCAACCTCGACATCATGACCTCCGCCGCGCTGGCCACCGCCGAGCGCATGGCACAGGCAATGGAGGCTTCGGCATGAGCCAGAAACTCTATATCTCCGACGTGACGCTGCGCGATGGCATGCATGCGATTCGTCACCAGTACAGCCTGGAAGACGTGCGGGCCATCGCCGCCGCCCTCGACCTCGCCAAGGTGGACTCCATCGAAGTGGCCCATGGCGATGGCCTGCAAGGCTCGTCTTTCAACTATGGCTTTGGCGCCCATACCGATCTGGAGTGGATCGAAGCCGCGGCCGATGTGGTGAAGCACGCCAAGATCGCCACGCTGCTACTGCCAGGTATCGGCACCATCCATGACCTAAAGGCTGCCTTCAACGCCGGCGCCCGCGTGGTACGCGTGGCGACCCACTGCACCGAGGCCGACGTCTCCAAGCAGCACATCGAATACGCCCGCGAACTCGGTATGGACACCGTGGGCTTCCTGATGATGAGCCACATGCAAAGCCCTGAAGGCTTAGCCCAACAGGCCAAGCTGATGGAAAGCTACGGCGCCACCTGCATCTACGTGGTCGACTCCGGTGGTGCGATGAACATGGACGATATCCGCGCGCGCTTCCGTGCGGTGAAGGCTGCTCTGAAGCCGGAAACCGAAACCGGCATCCACGCCCACCACAACCTCAGCCTCGGTGTAGCGAATTCCATCGCCGCGGTGGAGGAGGGCTGCAACCGCATCGACGCCAGCCTGGCGGGTATGGGCGCGGGAGCAGGAAACGCGCCGCTGGAAGTCTTCATTGCCGCTGCGGACAAGCTCGGCTGGCACCACGGCACCGACCTCTACGCGCTGATGGATGCGGCGGACGACCTGGTGCGCCCCCTGCAGGACCGCCCGGTGCGCGTCGACCGCGAAACCCTCGCCCTGGGCTATGCCGGCGTCTACTCCAGCTTCCTGCGCCACGCCGAAGTGGCCTCGGCCAAGTACGGAATCAAGGCGGTGGACATCCTCGTCGAGCTGGGCAAACGCCGCATGGTCGGCGGCCAGGAAGACATGATCGTCGACGTGGCCCTGGACCTGCTGGCCGCCCGCGCCTGACCTCGACCTCGACTGTAGGAGCAGGCCCTGCCTGCGATTCGCGCGCAGGGCGCGCTCCTACAGGGGAACGACG
>NZ_BSQE01000031.1:0-76184 GCF_030268185.1 Pseudomonas sp. NBRC 100443 | reverse complement strand
GAAGGCCGAGCGAAACCGGCGCTCAGGAGGTCATGCGACATGGATGTCGCGAGAGCCCCGCGGGCTACAGGGACGTACCCTCGGGGCGGGCCTCCGTGGCGGGGGAGTTCGTGAGGGTAGCCCGGCTTCATCGGGCCCGTATGCGGGGCAAGCCTTTTTGGTTCCTTTTGTGGCGTTTGACAAAAGGGACTCGCCCGAGGGGGCGAAACAAGACGGTCGGGCAAACTCGGAGCGGCGCAGAAACACCCAAGCCAAGGCAGCTGGGTTATTCCCCTTCGGGCCAGCGCAAGCGCTGTTCGCGATGGAGCCGCGTCCCGCGTTCGCGGGAGTGACGGGGTTGGGAGGATGACGCCTGACCGACGCTTCGCTCAGGACAGCCCCCTCTCCCGCTTGCGGGAGAGGGTTGGGGAGAGGGCGCTCTTAAGCCCAGCACCGTAGCCCCCGGCAAACCCCGTTCGCGAGCAAGCTCGCTCCTACAGGTGCCCCCCTCAACGCACCAAAACCTCCCGCGGCCGCTCCACCCACCGCGCCCGCAGCGCGTCGTACACCCAGTTGAAGGCAATGGTGTACGGCAGGAAGAACAGAATCAGCCCGATATCCAGCACGAACGCCTCCACCAGACCGATACCCAGCCACCAGGCCGCCAGCGGCACCAGCATGAAGATCAGGCCCAGCTCGAACAGCGAGGCGTGCAGCACGCGCACCGGCAGGGTGCGGGCGAACTGCAGGCGCCGCTGGGCGCGGTCGAACAGGGTGTTGTAGACCATGTTCCACAGCGTGGCGATCAGCGAGAACATCAGCGTCAGGGCGCCCATGTGGCCCAGCGGCTGGTCCATCAGCCAGGCCAGGGTCGGGGCGCAGATGGCCAGGGCGATGAATTCGAAGAGCAGGGCGTGGAACAGCCTTTCCTTCAGCGTCTTTTGCATGCTCATGGGTTTTCTCCAGATAAAGAGGGGCCCTACCGGGCCGGCTGGCGGCTATTCTCATCGGTTGAAGGGTTGTTTCGAAGTTGGCTAGCATCGGCAAAACCGATGGACGAGGCCCCCCATGCAATATTCCCCCGAATCCCTCCAGGCCTTTGCCGAGGCCGCCTGCCTGGGTTCCTTCAGCGCCGCCGCGCGCAAGCTGGGCAAGAGCCAGTCCACCGTCAGCGAGGCCATCGCCCGCCTGGAGATCGACCTGGGCCTGGAGCTGTTCGACCGCAGCGCGCGCCAGCCGAAACTGACCGAGGCCGGCAAGGCCCTGCTCGGCCGCGTCGAGGAAGTGCTGATGGCCAACGACCGCCTCGGCCAACTGGCCGGGCAGCTCTCGGCGGGAATGGAGCCGCGGCTGACCCTGGCGATGTCCGACACCTACCAGTCCGAACCCTTCGAGAAGCGCCTGGCGGAAATCGACCAGCACTTCCCGGACATCGAGTTCGAATGGCTGATCGCCGAGCACGGCGACGTCATCGACCTGGTCGGCCAGGGCCGCGCTTCCCTCGGCCTGCTCGCCGCGCAGCCGAACTACCCGCCGGACATCGGCTCGGCCACCCTCGGCGAATGCGCCGAGTTCGGCCTGTTCGTCAGCCGCGCGCACCCGCTGGCGCAGTTGGAAAAGGTCGAGCGCAGCGACCTGCTGGGCCACCGCAACCTGCGCCTGAACACCTTCATCGACGACGCCGAGCCGCCCCTGGGCGGGCGCTTCTGGTCGGCGCCGACCTACCTGCTGCTGCTGGACATGGCGGTGCTCGGCTTCGGCTGGGTGGAGCTGCCGACCTGGATGAACCAGCGCTTCGCCAACGGCCGCCTGCACCCGCTGCAGGTGCCCGGCTGGCCGCGCAGCGTGGCGGTCGACGTGGTCTGGTCGCGGCAGCGCAGCCTGGGCCCGGCGGCGCGCTGGCTGGTGCAGCGGCTGCTGGCCAGTTGAGCCGGCCCCGTCACAGTTTGTGGCCAAGCGGCCTGTTCGCTGCCGCGGCGGGCCAGTAGGATCGGACTTTTCGTCTGCACGGCACGAGGTGAGGATGCGCGGCAAGCTGGAGCAATGCCTGGAAGCGGTGGACCGGATCCTGCTGGGCAAGCAGGTCCAGGTACGCCTGGCGATGACCTGCCTGCTGGCCCGCGGGCACCTGCTGATCGAAGACCTGCCGGGGATGGGCAAGACCACCCTCAGCCATGCCCTGGCGCGGGTGCTGGGGCTGAGCTTCCAGCGCATCCAGTTCACCTCCGACCTGCTGCCCGGCGACGTGCTCGGCACCTCGGTGTTCGACAAGGACACCGGGCAGTTCGTCTTCCACCCCGGGCCGATCTTCGCCGAGCTGGTGCTGGCAGACGAGATCAACCGCGCCACGCCCAAGGCGCAGAGCGCGCTGCTGGAGGCCATGGAAGAGGGCCAGGTGACCATCGAGGGCGCCACCCGGCCGCTGCCCGAGCCCTTCTTCGTGATCGCCACGCAGAACCCGGTGACCCAGGGCGGCACCTTCGCTCTGCCCGAATCCCAGCTCGACCGCTTCCTCATGCGCCTGTCCCTGGGCTACCCCGGACGCGCGGCGGAGAAGGCCCTGCTGCTGGGCGAGGCGCGCCGCGACCTGCTGCCGCGGCTGGAGCCGATCCTCACCCCCGGCGAGCTGGCGGCGCTGCAGGCCGAGGTGCCGAAGGTCCACGTCAGCGACGCCCTGGTCGACTACGTGCTGCGCCTGGCCGAGGCCACCCGCAGCCAGCCGGCCTTCGCCCTCGGCCTGTCGCCGCGCGGCAGCCTGGCGCTGCTGGCCGCGGCGCGCGCCTGGGCCTTGCTGGCCGGGCGCGACTACGCCATCCCCGAGGACGTCCAGGCGGTGCTGCCGTCGGTGGCCGGGCACCGCCTGCGCGACCAGGCCGACCCTTCCGGGCACGGCGGCGGCGCCCTGGTGCAATGGCTGCAGCGCGAAGTCCCGGCGCTATGAGCGGGGCCCGGCCATGCTGGTGAAGGTCCGCCCGCTGTGGCAGAGCTGGATCGCCCGGCGCATTCCGCCGTCGCCCTCGCTGCAACTGAACCAGCGGCGTATCTTCATCATCCCCACGGGGCAGGGCGTGGCCTTCGGCGTCGCCGTGGTCCTGCTGCTGCTCACCGCCATCAACTACCAGAACAGCCTGGCCTACGGCCTGACCTTCCTGCTGCTGTCGCTGTTCATCGTCGCCATCCTGCACACCTACCGTAACCTCGGCGGCCTGCGCCTCACCGCGCTGGGCGCGCTGCCGGTGTTCGTCGGCGAGCAGGTCTGCTTCCGCGTGCGCCTGGAAGGCGAAGGCCGCGAACGCCGGGCCATCGGCCTCGGCTGGTCGGAACAGGCGCTGCAGTACGCCGACGTGCGCGCCAATGGCGCCGAGGAACTGCTGCTGACGCTGCCGGCCGAGCGCCGCGGCTGGCTGCGCCCGGGCCGCCTGCGGGTGGAGAGCCGCTTCCCCCTGGGCCTGCTGGTGGCCTGGAGCTGGCTCGACCTGGACCAGGCCGGCCTGGTCTACCCGCGTCCGCTGCCCGCCGACCTGCCCCTGGAAGGCGGCCGCGCCGACGAGCACGACGAGGGCCTGCGCGCCAGCGGCAGCGGCGCCGACGACTTCCAGGGCCTGCGCCCCTACCAGAGCGGCGACTCGCGCCGGCGTCTGCACTGGAAGGCCTACTCCCGCGGCCAGGGCCTGTTGGTGAAGGACTTCGCCGCGCTCAGCGGGCGCGACCTCTGGCTGGACTTCGAGCTGCTCGGCGGCGACGTCGAGACGCGCCTGTCCTGTCTCTGCCACTGGGTGCTGCAGCTGTCCCTGCGCGGCCAGAGCTTCGGCCTGCGCCTGCCCGGCGTGCAGCTGCCGCTGGCCAGCGGCGACGCCCATCGCGGCGTCTGCCTGCGCGAACTGGCGCTGTTCGGAGTACGGCCGTGAGCCAGCAGCCGATCCCGCGCATCGCCCTGACCTGGCTGCTGGTGGCCCAGGCCCTGGTGATACTGCCGCACCTGGAGCACCTGCCGTTCTGGGTGGTGGGCTTCTGGCTCGGCTGCGCGGCCTGGCGCGTGCAGGTCTACCGCATGCGCGCGCGCTACCCCAACGGCCTGGCCAAGCTGGCCCTGGTGATCGCCGCCGGCATCGGCGTGTGGCTGTCGCGCGGCTCGCTGATCGGCCTGGACGCCGGCGTGGTGCTGCTGATCGCCGCTTTCGTCATCAAGCTGGTGGAGCTGAAGACGCGCCGCGACGCCCTGGTCCTGATCCTGCTCGGCTTCTTCGCCGTGGCCACCAGCTACCTGTTCGACGCCAGCCTGCTGGCCGCGGCCTTCAGCCTGCTGCCGGTCACCGCGCTGCTGGCGGCGCTGATCGGCCTGCAGCAGAGCAGCTTCGCCGAAGGCCCCTGGCGCACCCTGCGCCTGGCCGGCGGCCTGCTGCTGCAGGCGCTGCCGCTGATGCTCCTGCTGTTCCTGCTGTTCCCGCGCCTGGGCCCGCTGTGGTCGCTGCCGCTGCCCGGCGGCCAGGCCACCACCGGGCTCAGCGACTCGATGATGCCCGGCGACTTCGTCGAGCTGAGCCAGTCCACCGAGCTGGCCTTCCGCGTCAAGTTCGACGACGCCGCGCCGCCCCAGGAGCAGCTCTACTGGCGCGCCCTGACCCTGGAGAATTTCGACGGCCAGCGCTGGACGCAGTCCTGGCAGGGGCGCAGCGAACGAGCGCCGGACTGGCGCAGGCAGGGGCCATCGCTGAGCTACCAGGTGATCATGCAGCCCAGCTCGCGGCCCTGGTTGTTCACCCTCGACGTCGCCGAGGGCGGCCCGGACGACGCGCGCATGATGAGCGACTTCCGCCTGGAGCGGCGGCGCCCGGTGCAGGACGTGCTGATGTACCGCGCCAGCTCCTGGCCCCGGGCCCTGCGCGAGCCGGACAGCAGCGCCACGGCGCTGCGCCGCGACCTGCAGCTGCCGGCCCGCGGCAACCCGCGCGCGCGGGCCTGGGCCGCAGAGCTGCGCGAGCGCTACCCGCAGCCCGAGGCGCTGGTGCAGGCGGTGCTGCGCCACTTCCACGACCAGCCCTACGCCTACACCCTGCGTCCGCCGGCCACCGGCGAGGAGCGCATCGACGGCTTCCTGTTCGACACCCGCCGCGGCTTCTGCGAGCACTACGCCGGGGCCATGACCTTCGTCCTGCGCGCGGCCGGCATCCCGGCGCGGGTGGTCACCGGCTACCAGGGCGGCGAGCTGAACCCGGCCGGCGACTACCTGCTGGTGCATCAGTTCGACGCCCACGCCTGGGTCGAGTACTGGTCGCCGGGCGCGGGCTGGCGCAGCGTCGACCCGACCTTCCAGGTCGCCCCCTCGCGCATCGAGCGCGGCCTGCAGGCGGCGCTGGCGGAGGAGGGCAGCTTCCTCGCCGACTCGCCCTTCGCCCGCCTGCGCTATGGCGGTTTCGGCCTGCTCAGCCAACTGCGCCTGAGCTGGGACAACCTCAACTACGACTGGCAGCGCTGGGTGCTGGGCTACCAGGGCGAGCAGCAGGCGGGCCTGCTGCGGGCCTGGTTCGGCGAGCGCGACAGCCTCTGGACCGGCGTGCTGCTGGTGGGCGGCGGGGCGCTGTCGCTGGGCCTGCTGGCGCTGCTGCTGTTCAAGCCCTGGCGGCGGACGCGGGATGCGCAGCTGCGCAGCTTCGAGCGCTTCGAACAGCTTCTGGCTGCCCAGGGCCTGCAGCGCCACGCCGGCGAAGGGCCGCGCGCCTTCGCCGAGCGGGCGATGGTTGCGCTGCCGGCCCAGGCCGCGAGTATCCAGGCCTACCTGGCGGCGTTCGAGCGCCAGCGCTACGCCGGCGCCGGTTCCGCGCCGCAGGAACTGCGCGAGCACCTGGCGCGGCTGCGCCGGCAACTGCCCTGGCGGCTGGCCCGGCGCGGTCGCTGAAATGCCTTGCGACCATCGGCCACGGGCGGCGGCTTGCCGCCGATGCGCCGCCAGCTAACCTCATAGATTCCAGGCCCCGACGGACGGAGTTCGCCGTGTCATCCTTCAGCGACTATCTGGTTTCCCATGTGATCGAGCAGGAGGTGGCCTTGTTCGCGGCCTCCGAGCGCCTGCGCGCGCGCTCCGACAGCGAGGCCCTGCACGACCTGCGCATCGCCGTGCGGCGCCTGCGCAGCCTGCTGCATCCGGCCCAGGGCATGCCCGGCATCGACGAGATCGAGGCGGCGCTGAGCGAACTGGGCCGCCTGAGCGGGCCGCTGCGCGACCTCGAAGTGCTGCTGCCGGTGCTGGAAGCCGAAGGCCTGGAAAAGGCCGCCGCATTGCGCCGGCCGGCGCTGACCTCCGGCTACCTGGCGCTGCTCGCCAGCCCGCAGTGGGACCGGCTGATGCGCCTGCTCGACGGCTGGCCGATGCTCTGGCGCACCGCCGAACGCCACGGCGTGCTCGAAGGCCTGCACGCCCAGGTGCGCAAGCGCCTGGCCAAGCAGTGGCACAAGCTGCGCGAAGCCCTCAAGGACCCGGCCCACGACCGCCATCGCCTGCGCCTGCTGATCAAGCGCGTGCGCTACGCCCTGGAGGCCTACCCGAAGGATTCGCCCTTGCCGCAGAAGGTGCTGGCGCCGCTGAAGGAGGCCCAGTCCACCCTGGGCACCTGGCACGACTACGAGCAGTGGCTGATCCGCAGCGAGCGCGAACTCGACCTGATGCCCCTGCAGCCGCACTGGAACGCCCTGCACGACCTGGCCGAGCGGGATGCCGACGAGAGCCTGGAGCGGCTGCTCAAGGCGCTGGGCTGAGCGCCATCCGCCGTTTTCAGCGACGGATGATCGCGGACGGAGTCGTCCTACCTTGCGCGGAGGTGCTCTTCGTAGGATGGATTGAGCTTGCGATACCCATGCTGCCGTGGTGATGGGTATCGCTTCGCTCAACGCCATCCTACGAAAAGCCGTGCTTCCTGGAACCGTAGGCGCGGACTCCGTCCGCGATTGGTTCATCAACCACGCCGTTTGACCATGGCATCCGGCCGCTCCGGGCTCAGCCTTGGCGCGGCTCATGGCTTGGGTATCTCGGCGGATAACCGCCACAGGGTCATGCCTCACTCCCATCTATGAACGAACATTCGCCCCTTGAGTGGACCCGCGTTCAGCCCTAAGGATGGTTGCCAGCCCCGCCGCCTTTCCCCCTAAGATGCCCCCTGACCCACTCAGCAGGAGGCGACGATGACCTTTCCCGAACTCATCCAGGCGGTGCGCAGTGCACCCACGAGCGTGGTGATCCCGGCGCAGTGGGGCCAGGGGCGCGCCAGTTTCGGCGGCCTGGTGGCGGCCATGGCCTACGAGGCGATGGCCGCCGTTGCCGAGGCCGGGCGGCCATTGCGTTCGCTGGCCGTTACCTTCGTCGGCCCCGTCGAGCCGGAAGTGCCGGTGAGCTTCCAGGCCGAGGTGCTGCGCGAGGGCAAGGCGGTCAGCCAGGTGTTCTGCCGCGCCGTGCAGAACGGCCAGGTACTGACCCTGGCCCAGGCCAGCTTCGGCCTGCCGCGCGAATCGGTGGTGCAGGTCGAGGGCCTGCCGGCGCCGGCCTTCAAGGCGGTGGACGACTGCCAGGAGCTGCCCTTCATCCGCAAGCTGATGCCCGAGTTCACCCGCCACATCGCCATGCGCTGGGCCGTGGGCGGCATGCCCTTTTCGTCGAGCACTTCACGGGAAATGGGCGGCTGGATGCGCTTTCGCGGCGACGGCGTGGGCGACGAGCCGATGGAGGTCAGCCACCTGCTGGCGTTGATCGATGCCTGGCCGCCGGCGACCCTGCCGATGCTCAAGACGCCGGCGCCGTCCAGCTCGCTGACCTGGACCATCGAATTCGTCCAGCCGCAACCGGCCCTGCCGGCCAACGGCTGGTGCCAGTACCTGGCGACCATCGAACACGCCCGCGACGGCTACGGGCACATCGCCGCCCAGTGCTGGACGGCGGATGGCCAGTTGCTGGCGATCTCGCGGCAGACCGCGACCATCTTCGGCTAGGGCTCAGCGCCGGCGGTTGCGCCAGGCGCGCCACCAGGCGCCGCTGAGGACGAAGCGCGGGAAGGTGACGAACTGCTCGGCGAGCAGGCGGCTCACGGCGTCCTTGCGGTCGCTGAACGGCTCGGGGGCCTGTTCCTCCAGCTTGTGTCCGCGGCCCTGGATGGCCAGCGCCGCGACCATGCCGATGACGCCCAGCAGGATGCTGCCCAGGCTCAGCTTGAACAGCCCGCCCAGCAGCACCAGGGCGGCGACCACGAACAGCGGCACCGCCACCAGGTGCAACGCCAGGTTGGTCGGGTTGCGGTGGTTGGCGGCGTAGCCTTGCCATTGCCAGGCGAACAGGTTGGGATGACGTTTGCCCATAGGCGGACTCCTTTTCCGGTCTTGCCCGTTTTCACGGACGCTTGCACAAAGTCTAGGTCTCTGGCGGGTGCGCGGCGAGTGACTATCGCCTATGGCTTCGATAGCCGGAAACGGCGCGGCCCGGACAATGCCGGGCCGCGTGGCAGAGCGGGGCGATTACAGGCGCAGCTGGCGGATCGCCCGGCTCAGCTCGCCGGCCAGCTCGGCCAACTGGTGGCTGGTGCCGGCCGAATCCACCGTCTGCTGCACGGTCAGCTCGGTGACGTCGCGGATGCCCACCACCGAGCGCGTCATCTCCTCGGCCACCTGGCTCTGCTGCTCGGCGGCCACGGCGATCTGCGTGTTGCTCTCGCGCATCAGCGCCACCGCCCCGGCGATGGCCGCCAGCGCCTCGCCGGCCTCCTGGGCCTGCTCGACGCAGCCGTCGGCCTTGATCGAGCTTTCCTGCATGAATTCCACGGCGTCGCGGGTGCCGGACTGCAGGGCGTTGATCATCTGGGTGATCTCGTCGGTGGAGTCCTGCACGCGCTTGGCCAGGTTGCGCACCTCGTCGGCCACCACGGCGAAGCCGCGGCCCATCTCGCCGGCGCGGGCGGCCTCGATGGCGGCGTTGAGGGCGAGCAGGTTGGTCTGCTCGGCGATGCCATGGATGACGCTGACCACGCTGCTGATCTTCTGGCTGTCCTCGGCCAGCTGCTGGATCATCTGCGCGGTCTGTTGCACACCCTGGGACAGCCCGGCGATGGACTCGCCGACGCGGCCCACCACCTGCTGGCCGGCGCCGGCCAGGCGGTCGGCTTCCTGCGACTGGTCGCGGGTGTCGGCGGCGTGCTGGGCGATGTGGTGCACGGTGGTGGACATCTCGTTGATCGCGGTGGCGGCCTGGTCGGTCTCGCTCTGCTGGCCGAGCATGCCCTGGCGCACCTGGCCCATGCTCTGGGCGAGGGTGCGCGCGCCTTCGTCGAGGCGGCCGGCGGCCTGGGCCACGGTGCCGACCACGCGCTGGTAGCCGGCCTGCATGGCGTTGAAGGCAGTGGCCATCTGGCCCACCTCGTCGCGGCTGTCCAGCGGCACGCGGGCGGAAAGGTCGCCGCTGCGCTCCACGTGCTGCATCACATCGCGCAGTTTCAGCAGGTGGGTGAGGATGAAGCGGATCAGCAGTTGCGAGGCGGCCAGCAGGGCCATCATCAGCACCAGCACCGCGCCGGCGTAAGCCAGGGCGCGCTCGCCGAACACCTGCCAGAGATCGGCCCCGGGGGCCAGCACCGCGATGCGCTGGCCGTCGCCGGCATCCCGCACCCAGGCGCCGGCCAGCGGGCCGAGGCGGCTGGAGGCGCCGCCCAGGTCGACCCAGCCGTTGCCGCGAGCCAGCGCGCCGGTGTCCACGCCCGGCAGTTGCGGGGCGCTGCCGCTGGCGAAGCTCAGCAGGTTGTCGGCGCTGGGCAGCGCCGTGCCGGCCGGCCAGTTCTGCAGCAGCCGGGCCTGGGCCTCGGCGCCCTGGCGGGCGGCCTGGTTGCGTGCGTCCACCTCCTGGTGCATGGCGAACAGCACGAGCAGCAAGGTGGTGAAGAAGGCGACCGCGTTCACGGCCCAGAACTTGTACTTCAGAGAGATATCGCGGATCCAGGCGCCCATGGGGATGCTTCTTGTAGTGGGAATGATGGCTTTTGGCCTTCATTCTCGTTGAAGAGAAGAAGTCTGTCTTGATGAGGGTCAAGACAGCTTCGCCTCCCAGGTTAGCGTCGCTTTCCGGACATTCTTGAGGGGTATTCGTCAGCCTTGTTCGGCAATTTCCGACAGGCCAAAGAAGCGCCGGGCGCAGGCCGTGGTATGGGCTGCCAGGTCGTCTTCCGTCTCGCCGCGATGCAGGGCGGTGACGCGCAGCACTTCGGGGAGGAAGGCCGGCTCGTTCTGCCCGTGCTTGGGCTTGGGCCGCAGGCTGCGCGGCAGCAGGTAGGGGGCGTCGCTCTCGAGCATCAGGCGGCCGCGGGGGATCTCCCGCACCAGTTCCTGCAGGTGGGTGCCGCGGCGCTCGTCGCAGATCCAGCCGGTGATGCCGATGTGCAGGTCGAGATCGAGATAGTTGTAGAGCGTGCGCCGCTCGCCGGTGAAACAATGCACCACGGCGGCCGGCAACTGGTCGCGGAAGCCCTTGAGGATGGCCAGCAGGCGCTCGCCGGCGTCGCGCTCGTGGATGAACACCGGGCGCTGCAACTCCACGGCCAGGGCCAACTGCTCCTCGAAGGCCTTTTCCTGTTGCGGCCGCGGCGAGAAATCCCGATTGAAGTCAAGGCCGCACTCGCCCACCGCGCGTACTCTGTCTTCCGCCAGCAGGCCCCGCAGGGTGGCGGCGCTGGCGCTGTTCCACTGCGAAGCATCGTGCGGGTGGACGCCGGCGGTGCAGAACAGCCGTTGGCCGCTTTCGTCGCGTTCTCGGCACAGGCGCAGGGCGGCTTCGCTCTCGTCGAGGCTGGTGCCGGTCAGCACCATCTGCACCACGCCGGCGCCGATGGCCTGCTCGATGACCGCCTGTAGCCGGTTGGCGAAAGTCGGGTGAGTGAGGTTGACGCCAATGTCGATCAGTTGCATGGTTCTTCCCTTCGGGCGGGCAGCATAGCAGAATCCCCTGTTTTCTTAAGAAAGTCTTAAAAAACAGCCTGTTGAATGCACTTGTGAAAGTGCTTCGGGAATTTTGGATTGGCATCGATCTCCGCTTGTGAGACGCTCGCGCCCCTTTTTTCGGGGCCGGGAACTTGCGGAGGGCGCCGCTTTCTTAGGACCTCGTTTACGATCTCGCGAGCTAGAGCAGAACAAGGCAAAAACAGGCGAGGAAGCGCAGTTTAGATTTCTAAATGAGCATTACTCGCCTGTTTTTAACGCAGTTATGCCGACGCGCAGCAGATCGTAATCAGGTTCTCAGTGGACCGCCGGCGAATGACCACTCCTTGGAGACCTGGATGACGCGACTGCTGCTGCTCACTCTCTGCTTGCTGGCATGGCTGCCGCAGCCGGCGGCCGCGCGCCTGACCAGCCAGCCGGACAACTGGCAGCGCGAGAGCGCCGACACCCGCGACCTGGCCAGCATCCGCAGCAGCGGCGTGCTGCGCGTGCTGGTCAACCAGAGCCGCAACAGCTCCGGCGAGATCAAGGGCGAGCCCATCGGCGTCGAGTACAACCGCCTGCGCGCCTTCGAGCAATACCTCAACGACAACGCCCCCGGGCGCAAGCCGCTCACGCTGAAGTTCATTCCCAAGGCCAAGGACCAGTTGCTGGCCGCGCTGCTGCGTGGCGAAGGCGACCTGGTCGCCCCCGGCGAGGTGCTGGTGGCCCGCGACGGCCAGGACGTCGCCGCCAGCCTGCCGTGGCGCCAGGATGTGCCGCTGGTGCTGGTTTCGCGCCAGGGCAACAAGCGCTATGCGCGCCTGGAGCAACTGGCCGGCAAGCGCATCGCCCTGGCCCCCGGCAGCGCCGCCGGCGAGGCCATCGGGCAGGTCAACGAGCGCCTGGCGCAACGCCATCTGGCGCCCATCGGCATCGACTGGGTGGACCCGTCCCTGGCGGTGGAAGACGTGCTGGAGATGGTCCAGGCCGGCATCTACCCCTGCACCGTGGTGGAACAGCCGATCGCCGAGCGCTGGGCCAAGGTGTTCAAGAAGATCCGCATCGACCGCCACCTGGTGCTCGACAACCGGCGGAACATGACCTGGTACGTGCGCCGCGACGCCTCCATGCTGCACGCCAGCGTCGACCGCTTCCTCAAGGACTACCACGCCCCGGCGGAGCAGGACGGCAACTTCCAGCGCCTGTACCGCCACGCCTACCAGGTGCGCAACCCGTTGGAGAAGGGCGACCGCAAGAAGCTCGAAGCGGTGCGCCCGACCCTGCAGCGCTTCGCCGAGCAGTACCGCCTCGACTGGCTGGCCCTGGCCGCGGTGGCCTACAAGGAATCCAACCTCACCCCCGGCGCCCGCGGCGCGTCCGGCGCCACCGGGCTGATGCAGGTCACCCCGGCGGCGGCGCGCAGCGTCGGGCTGCGTTCGGTGGAGGGCAAGGAGAACAACGTGCAGGCCGCCAGCAAGTACCTGGCCATGCTGCGCCGCAGCTACTTCAACAGCCCGCGCATGGACGAGCACGAGCGCCTGGGCTTCATCCTCGCCGCCTACAACATCGGCGCCGAGCGCGTCCAGGGCCTGCGCGCCCAGGCCCGCCGCCAGGGCCTGAACCCGGACCGCTGGTTCTTCCAGGTGGAGCGCGTGGCGGCCCAGGAAGTGGGCATGGGCGTGGTGAACTACGTCAGCAGCGTCAACAAGTACTATCTTGCCTATCAGCGGGAGCGCGATGGGTTGGAGTCCCGGCAGCGGGTAGCTTCCGTCCAGAAGTAATCGGTCTTTCCGATATGTTTTAGCGTGTTTTTGCGCTTTTTGTATCGATTGAATGATCTATATTGCTTCTCACGCAACGACGGTTGCCTCACCCACTTTCCTCTGCACAAGGACGCACCATGAACGCTCTCGTCAAATCCATTCTGTCCACCAACGCCGGCGTCGGCCTGGCCGTGCTGCGCATCACCACCGGCCTGACCTTCATGGCCCACGGCTCGCAGAAGCTCTTCGGCCTGTTCGGCGGCCCGGGCCTGTCGGGCATGGCCCAGTGGCTGGAATCCCTCGGCGTGACCCCCGGTTACCTGATGGCCACCCTGGCGGGCAGCGCGGAGTTCTTCGGCGGGCTGTTCCTGGTGCTCGGCCTGCTGGTGCGCCTGGCCAGCATCCCGCTGATCGTCGCCATGCTGGTGGCCGTGTTCAGCGTGCACATCGCCAACGGCTTCTTCATCACCAACAACGGCTTCGAATACGCCTTCACCCTGATCATGATCAGCGTGGCCCTGCTCATCAGCGGCGCCGGTCCCTTCTCCCTGGACCGCAAGCTCTCCAGCTGAGCGACCCCGCGGCCATGAAAAAGGCGGATGCCCAGCGGCATCCGCCTTTTTTATTTTCATTGTGCTTCAGCCCAGCAGGTGCTGCACGCCGCTGTTGATCAGGCCGCCGCCCACCAGCAGGAAGACGAACAGCCCGGCGCCCAGCAGCAGCGGTTTGGGGCCTTCGCGGCGCAGGTCGCCGAGGCGGGTGGCCAGGCCCAGGGCGGCCATGGCCATGCCCAGCAGCACGTCGTCCAGCTGCTGCAGCGGCGCCAGCCAGGCTTCCGGCACCAGGCCCAGTGAGCGCAGGCCGGTGACCAGCAGGAAGGCCACGGCGAAGCCGGGGATGTGCAGGCGGCGCCGGCCTTCGCCGGCCGCTTCCTCGCTGGCGGCGAAGCGCCCCAGGCAGAGCAGCGCCGGGGCCAGCAGCAGGACGCGGAGCATCTTGCTGATCAGCGCGGCGTCGGCGGCGGCCGGGTCCATGGCGCGGCCGGCGGCGACCACCTGGGCCACCTCATGGATGGTCGAGCCGCTGAAGATGCCGAAGGCCTTGGCGCTGCCGAACAGGTGCGGCAGGTGGGCGAACAGCAGCGGGTGCAGGAGCATGGCCAGGGTGCCGAACAGCACCACGGTGGCCACCGCCACGGCGGTGTGCTCGGCGCGGGCGCGCAGCACCGGGCTGCTCGCCATGACCGCGGCGGCGCCGCAGATGGCGCTGCCGGCGCCGATCAGCAGGGCGCTCTCGCGCGGCAGCTTGAGCCAGCGCACGCCGACCCAGCCGGCGACCAGCAGGGTGCTGGCGACCATCAGCACATCGATCACCAGCGCCGCCGGGCCGAGGGCGGCGATGTCCTGGAAGGTCAGGCGCAGGCCGTAGAGCACCACGCCCAGGCGCAGCAGTCGCTGGCGCGACAGCTCGACGCCGGGGCGCAGGCCGCCGAAGCGGGCCAGGCCGAGGTTGCCCAGCAGCAGGCCGAGGAGGATGGCCAGGGTCAGGCTGCCCAGGCCGAGGTGACTGATGGCGGGGATGCGCACCAGCAGGTTGGCGGCGCCGGCGATCAGCAGGCAGAGCAGGGCGCCGGGGACCAGGTAGGGCGTGCGGCGCAGGCGGGTAAGCATGACGGGCTCCTTGTGTAAGGTGCTGCCATGGTGCGCGGCGGACGCTTAGTGTAAAAACGGATTGTTCTTATTAGATCAAACGGTTTTATCGATATGGCCCCGCGAATCACCCTGCGCCAACTGGCCACCTTCACCGCCATCGCCGAGCACGGCAATGTGACCCAGGCGGCCGCCGCCATCGCGCTTTCGCAATCGGCGGCCAGCCAGGCGTTGCAGGAGTTGGAGCGCACCCTGCAGACGCGCCTGTTCGACCGCAGCGGCAAGCGCCTGGCGCTCAACGACAACGGCCGCGCCCTGTATCCCCGGGCCTGCGCCCTGCTGGCCCAGGGCGCCGAGCTGGAGACGCTGTTCCAGCACGCGCCGGTGCAACTGGCCCTGGGCGCCAGCCGCAGCATCGGCGGCTACCTGCTGCCGCGGGTGATGGCCGGGTTCCTCGCCGAACTGCCGGACAGCCGCCTGCAACTGCAGGTGGCCAACAGCCGCGAGATCCTGGCCGCGCTCTGCGAGTTCCGCCTGGACGTGGCCTACATCGAGTCGCCCATCCAGCATCCGCAGGTGCAATTGTTGCCGTGGATCGAGGACGAGCTGTTGCTGGTCGCGGCGCCCGAGCATCCGCTGGCGCGGGCGGCGCAGGTGACCTTCGAACAGTTGGCGGCGACACGCTGGATCCTCCGCGAGGCCGGCTCCGGCACCCGGGTGACTTTCGAGCAGCAGGTGCTGCCGCGCCTGGGCAGCCTGGCGGCGCCGCTGGAGGTGAGCAACGCCGAGGCGATCAAGCACCTGGTGGCCAGCGGGGCCGGCATCAGCTGCCTGTCGCGGCGGGTGGTGGCCGACGAGTTGGCCAGCGGCGAGCTGGTCGCCCTGGACAATCCCCTGGGGCCGCTGCGGCGCACCTTCTTCCGCGCGCTGCACGTGGACAAGTACCCGACCCAGGGGCTGCGTCGCTTCCTCGATTACGCCGAGGTGTGGGCGGCGCTCAATCGCTGAGCGGCCGTTCGCCGTCCAGGGGCCAGCGGCCGATGGCCCGGTAATGCACGCCGTGGGGACCGTTTTCCGAGCTGTACAGCACCAGCTCGCGGGCCGGCCAGGCGAATTGCGCCTCGGCATCGGGCGCATGGCGGCAGTGGCGGGCCAGGGTCAGGTGCGGGCGGAAGGGCCGCCGCTCGAGCTCGAAGCCGCTGACCTGCAGGGCGTCTTGCAGGGCCTGGACCAGGCTGGGCAGCGCCGGCGGGATGGTCGTCGGCGCCAGGTGCAGGATGCCGTTGCGCCAGCGTTCCACGCGGTCCAGCAGCAGTTCGAAGGGCGTGCGCGGCAGGCTTGCGCCCAAGGCCAGCAGCTCGGCCTTGCGGGCGCGCGGCACCGAACCGAGGAAGGCCAGGGTGAGGTGCAGGTTGGCCGCCGCCACCGGCTGGCCGTCGATGACCAGGCCGTCGCGCCAGGCGGCCAGGGGCGCGCGGATTTCCTCCGGGCAGGGCAGGGCGAAGAACAGGCGCAGGGGGGGGGTGCTCATCGGGGCTCTCTCGTCAGCCGGAAGTCGCCTTGACAGTATCGCCGGGGCTTCTCTAGGATGCCGCACAGCGCCGATTTAAGTAGCAACTTGCGGGGCGCTGATGCCTCAGGGGCATCGAAATACCGCTAAAGCGCTGGTTCGGTGTGCCTCTCGCCGCGTCCAGCAGGACCCCAGAGGCGGAGACATGATACCATGACCTGTCCCAATCCCCAGGTGCGCCTGGCCCCCATCACCACCGGCCTGTTGCGGCGCAACCCGCGCATCCTGCTGTGCGGCCACCACCAGCCCACCCTGGTTCGCTACCTTGAAGGCTGGCCGAAGCGCTGGCAGGGCTCGCGCACTTTCCTTATCCAGTTCGCCGCCGACCTCGCGGAAATCGCCCGCTTCCCCCGCGACCATTTCGACTTCGCCGTGATCCAGTCGCCGCGCGCCGAGGAACTGCAGCCGCTGGTCCACGAGCTGACCCGCGTCGCCCGCCAGGGGCTGATCACCCGCCGGCCGCCGGTGTTCTGAGGGGGGCGATAGCCGGAACCACCGGCGCGATTCGTGGATGAGATCCGCTCCTACGCTGCCCCGCCCGCGCCATTCCCTTGTAGGAGCGCGCCCTGCGCGCGAAATCGCGGGCAGGCCTGCGGCCCCCTCACCCTAACCCTCTCCCGGAGGGAGAGGGGACCGTTCGGAGTGCGTTGGTGTTTCGGCGTTAGCCGGCTAGTACAGGGATTGCCGGCTGAAACCAGGCCCTCTCTCGGCACGGACTAGCTCCCTCTCCCTCCGGGGGAGGGCTGGGGTGAGGGGAAAGCCCGCTCCTACAGGTTGCACGGCATTCCCCCGTAGGAGCGGACCTTGTCCGCGATAGCCGGACGTTCCGGCGCGATTCGCGGATGAGATCCGCTCCTACGCTGCCCCGCCCGCGCCATTCCCTTGTAGGAGCGCGCCCTGCGCGCGAAATTGCGGGCAGGCCTGTGGCCCCCTCACCCTAACCCTCTCCCGGAGGGAGAGGGGACCGTTCGGAGTGCGTTGGTGTTTCGGCGTTAGCCGGCTAGTACAGGGATCGCCGGCTGAAACCAGGCCTCCTCTCGGCACGGCCTGGCTCCCTCTCCCTCCGGGAGGGGACCGTTCGGAGTGCGTTGGTGTTTCGGCGTTAGCCGGCTAGCACAGGGATCGCCGGCTGAAACCAGGCCTCCTCTCGGCACGGACTAGCTCCCTCTCCCTCCGGGAGGGGACTGTTCGGAGTGCGTTGGTGTTTCGGCGTTAGCCGGCTAGCACAGGGATCGCCGGCTGAAACCAGGCCTCCTCTCGGCACGGACTAGCCCCCTCTCCCTCCGGGAGAGGGCTGGGGTGAGGGGAAAGCCCGCGCGCCGATGCCATTCCCCTGTAGGAGCGCGCCCTGCGCGCGATTCGCGGGCAGGGCCCGCTACAGGTTGCACGGTATTCCTCCCCCCGTAGGAGCAACTGTCTTGCGCCGAGGTGCTCTTCGTAGGATGGGTTGAGCTTGCGAAACCCATGCGGTTGCGCTGATGGGTATCGCTTCGCTCAACGCCATCCTACGAAAAGCCGTGCTTCCTGGGACCGTAGGAGGGGGCCTTGTCAGCGATTACACCGCGGGGCTTAGCTCAGGGATAGTCGATCTTGACCACGAACCAGAGCTTCTCGCCCGCCGGTGTGCGCACCACTACCTCGGCGTCCAGTTCCTTGCCCACCAGGGCGCGGGCCAGGGGCGAGTCGATGCTGATCTGGTTGCTGCGCAGGTCCAGTTCGTCCGGGCCGACGATGCGGTAGCGGGCCTGTTCGCCGTCCTCGTCCTCCAGCGTCACCCAGGCGCCGAAGTAGACCTTGTTCGGGTCGCCCGGGCGGTCGCGCACCACCTTGAGGTTCTCCAGGCGCTTGCGCAGGAAGCGCACGCGGCTGTCGATCTCGCGCAGCATCTTCTTGCCGTAGATGTACTCGGCGTTCTCCGAGCGGTCGCCGAGCGCGGCCGCCTCGCTCACCGCCTGGGTCACCTGGGGGCGGCGCACGTTCCACAGTTCGTGCAGTTCGGCGCGCAGGCGCGCCTCGCCTTCGGGGGTGATCAACGGGGTTCCGGCGGTGCGCGGCGGGCGATAGCGGCTCATGGGGTTCCGGCTGTGGCTGGGCAGGCCAGGAAGTCTATCAGCCTTCGCGGAGCAGGCGCAGCGGGCTCAGGGTCAGCGCCCGGCGCGTGCCGAACAGCCCGGCGCCGCCCACCAGCAACGCGCCCAGCAGCGGCAGGCCGAGCAGCCAGGGGTGTGGATGCCAGGGCAGCTGGAACACCAGGCTGTAGAGCAGGTAGCTGATCAGCTCGCAGCCCAGGGCCGCCAGCACGCCGCTTACCGCGCCGAGCAGGGCGAACTCGCTGCGCCGGGTGCGTTGCAGTAGCTCGCGCTCGGCGCCCAGGGCGCGCAGCAGGGCGCCCTGGCGCAGGCGCTCGTCGAGGGTGGCCTGCAGGCCGGCGAAGAGCACCACGAAGCCGGCGGCGAGGACGAACACCAGCACGTATTCCACCGCCAGGGTGACCTGGTCGAGGATGCTGCGCAGCTGCGCCAGCAGCACGTCCACCGGCAGCAGGGTGACGGTGGGGAAGGCGCGGGCCAGCTCGATGGCGCTGCGCTGGTCGCTGGCGGGCAGGTAGAAGCTGGTCAGGTAGGTCACCGGCAGGTCGGCGAGGGTGCCGGGCTGGAAGACCATGAAGAAGTTCGGCTGGAAGTTGTCCCACTTCACCGAGCGCAGGCTCTGCACCTGCACCTCGCGGGTCTGCCCGGCGACGTTGAAGCTCAGGCGGTCGCCGAGCTTGATGCCGAGGTTGCCGGCGAGCTTTTCCTCCACCGAGACGCCGGGCAGTTCGCCGGCCGGCGCGTCGCCCCACCAACGCCCGGCCACCAGTTGGTTGCCGGCGGGCAGCTTCTGTGACCAGGTCAGGCCGAGGTCGCGCTGCAGGGCGCGCTCGCTGCGCACGTCTTCGCTGAGCGTCTGCACCGGCTGGCCGTTCACCGCCACCAGGCGGCCGGGGACCATGGGGAACAGCCCTTCGGCGTTGGGCGAGACCTGGCGCACGCGGGCTTCGAAGGCGTCCTTTTCCGCCGGCAGGATGTTCAGGGCGAAATAGTTGGGCGCGTTGGCCGGCAACTGGGCGTGCCAGGTGTCCAGCAGTTCGCCGCGCAGCAGGGCGATCAGCGCCATGGCCAGCAGGATCAGGCCGAAGGCCAGGCTTTGCCCGGCGGCGGCCAGCGGGTGGCGCAGCAGCTGGCCCAGGCCCAGGCGCCAGGGCAGGCTGGCGCGCGACAGCAGGCGGCGCAGGCCGTTCAGGGCGAGCAGCAGCAGGGCACCGAGAATGGCCGCGGCGACCACGCCGCCGCCCAGCAGGGCCAGGGTCAGGCGCAGGTCCAGGCTCAGCCGCCACATGATCAGGCCCAGCGCCAGCAGCGCGCAGCCGTAGGCCAGCCAACTGCGCATGGGCACCGGCAGCAGGTCGCTGCGCAGCACCCGCAGCGGCGGCACCCGGCCCAGGGCGGCCAGCGGCGGCAGGGCGAAACCGGCGAGGGCGACCAGGCCGGTGGCCACGCCGGCCAGCGCCGGCACCGGCCCGGCCGGCGGAATCTGCGGCGGCAGCAGGTCGCCCAGCAGCGTCACCAGGCCGAGCTGCGCCAGGTAGCCGAGCGCCGCGCCCAGCAGGCTGGCGGCCAGGCCCAGGCTGAACAGCTGCAGGCCATAGAGCAGCAGTGCTTCGCGGCGCGTCAGGCCCAGGCAGCGGAGCAGGGCGCTGGCGTCGAAGCGGCGGGCGGCGAAGCGGTTGGCCGAGAGCGCCACCGCCACGCCGGCGAGGAGGATGGCCGCCAGGCTGGCCAGGTTCAGGTAGCGCTCGGCGCGTTCCAGGGCGTCGCCGATCTGGCGGTTGCCGTGGTGCGCGTCGAGCAGCCGCTGGTTCGCCGCAAGCCCCGGCTCCACCGCGCGGCGGTAGGCCTGCAGGGCCTGGCCGTCGCCTTCCCAGAGGTCGCGGTAGCGCACCCGGCTGCCGGGCTGGACCACGCCGGTGACCTCCAGGTCGTGCAGGTTCATCATGACCCGCGGGGTGAGGCTGTAGAAGTCGCCGGCGCGGTCCGGTTCGTAGGTCAGCACGCGGGCGATGCGCAGGGCCTGGCGGCCGATCTCGATGCTGTCGCCGACCTTCAGGTCGAGGCTGGTGAGCAGCCGCGACTCCACCCAGACCTCGCCGGATTGCGGCCGGCCGCCGGCGCGTTCCGGTTCCAGGGGCGCCGCCGCGCTCTTCAGCTCGCCGCGCAGCGGGTAGCTGTCGTCCACCGCCTTGACGCTGCTCAGCTGGATGCCCTGGTCGGTGGCGATGACGCTGGAGAACTCGACGCTGTAGGCGTGCTTCAGGCCCAGGCGGTTGCCGCTGTCGATCTGCTCCGGCGCGGCCGGCTGGGTGCCGCTGAGGACCAGGTCGGCGCCGAGGAATTCCGAGGCGCGCACCAGCATGGCGCCGTTCAATCGCGCGCTGAAGTAGCCGATGGCGGAGCTGGCGGCCACCGCCACCAGCAGGGCGAAGAACAGCACGCGCAGCTCGCCGCTGCTCCACTCGCGCAGCAATTGGCGCAGGGCCAGGCCGAACAGGCGCGACAGCGGCAGCGATTTCATCGGCTCAGGGCTCCGCGTGGTCGATCAGGTGGCCGCTTTCCAGGCGGATCTGCCGCTGGCAGCGGTGCGCCAGGCGCTCGTCGTGGGTGACCAGGACCAGGGTGGTGCGGCGCTCGCGGTTGAGTTCGAAGAGCAGGTCGCTGATGCGCTCGCCGGTGGTGCTGTCGAGGTTGCCGGTGGGCTCGTCGGCGAACAGCACGTCGGGTTCGGCGGCGAAGGCGCGGGCGATGGCAACGCGCTGCTGCTCGCCGCCGGAGAGCTGGCGCGGGTAGTGGGTCAGGCGCTGGCCCAGGCCGACGCGCTCGAGCAGGGTGCGGGCGCGCTCGCGGGCGTCGCTGCGGCCCTCCAGTTCCAGCGGCAACATGACGTTCTCCAGGGCGTCAAGGCTGTCGAGCAACTGGAACGACTGGAAGACGAAGCCGACGTGGGCGGCGCGCACCCGCGCGCGCTGGTCCTCGTCGAGCTCGCCCAGGCGGTGCCCGGCCAGTTCCACGCTGCCGCCGCTGGGCTCGTCGAGCCCGGCCAGCAGGCCGAGCAGGGTGGACTTGCCGGAGCCGGAACTGCCGACGATGGCCAGGCTGTCGCCGCGCTGCAGGGCCAGGGAGAGGTCGTGGAGGATGGTCAGCTCGCCTTCCGCGCTGGGAACGACCTTGCTAAGGTTGCGCGCGGTGAGAATGCTTTCGCTCATGGAGGGTCCGATGCGTGCATGGCTATCGAGCGTCTGCCTGGCGTTGCTGCTGGTCGCCCAGCAAGCCGCGGCGCAGACGCTGCTGGTCGTCGGCGATAGTATCAGCGCCGGTTTGGGGGTGGATACCGGCCGCGGCTGGGTCAGCCTGCTGGAACAGCGGCTGAAGGACGAGGGGTTCGACTACCGGGTGGTCAACGCCTCGGTCAGCGGGGACACCAGCGCCGGTGGCCTGGCGCGCCTGCCGGCGCTGCTTTCCGGGGAGAAGCCCAGCGTCGTGGTGATCGAGCTGGGCGGCAACGACGGCCTGCGCGGGCAGGCGCCGCAGCAATTGCAACAGAATCTTGCTTCGATGGTCGCGGCCTCGCGCCAGGCCGGGGCCAAGGTGCTGTTGCTGGGCATGCGCCTGCCGCCCAACTATGGTGAACGCTATACCCAGGCTTTCGCCCGGGTGTTCCAGCAGGTCGCCGAGCAGGGCGGGGTGCCGCTGGTGCCGTTCTTCCTCGACGGCGTTGGCGGCGTGCCGCAGATGATGCAGGCCGACGGCATCCATCCGGCCGTGGCCGCGCAGCCGCGCCTGCTGGAGAACGTCTGGCCGCAGCTCAAGCCGCTGCTCTGATCGCCGGGCTGTCGGAAGGCTTCCCCGCGCGGGGGCTTTCCGCTATGTTTGCGCACCCTTCAGGAGCCGCCATGTCCCGCCCCGCCTGGACCCTCTTCGCCTACCAGCTGATCGAACCCGATTCCCAGCTCGATCTGTTCGCCTGCCGCGAGGTGCGCGTGCATCTCGTCGCCCGGCAGCTGGAGCTCGGCTCCCCCGCGGACCGCACCCTGTGCGGCGGCCTGCTGCCGGCGCAACCGCTCTGGCGCGAGGCCCGGCGACCGCAGCTGCGCGACCGGCGGCTGTGCCCGGAATGCCTGAAACGCCTGGAACAGGAAAAACGCGGGCAACGATTTTCCTGGGTATTGTGAACTCTCCCGGAAAATAGGGTCTGAGTGGTACACTACCGCCCCCTCTGTCAACTGTGCTCTCGCCAAGGATCTCCGGATGTTGTCGCGTGTTATCGCCGCCTGCTCGCTGTCTTTTGCCGCGCTGCTCTCGGCCGGCCCCGTTTCCGCCCTCGAGCTGCCGCTGCCGGCGCCCGGCGAGGATATCGTCGGCCAGGTGCAGGTCATCAAGGCCAAGTACGAAGACACCTTCGCCGACCTCGGCCAGACCTATGACCTGGGCTACCAGGAGATGCTCGCCGCCAACCCGGGCGTCGACGCCTGGCTGCCCGGCGTGGGCACCGAGGTCATCATCCCGACGCGCTTCATCCTGCCGCCGGGCCCGCGCGAAGGCATCGTGATCAACATCGCCGAGTACCGCCTGTACTACTTCCCCAAAGGCAAGAACGTGGTCTACACCTACCCGCTGGGTATCGGCCGCGAGGGCTGGGGCTCGCCCATCGCCCACACCAGCATCGTCGCCAAGACCAAGGACCCGGCCTGGTACCCGCCGGCGTCGATCCGCGCCGAGCACGCCGCCGACGGCGACCCGCTGCCGACCGTGGTGCCGCCGGGGCCGGACAACCCGCTGGGCCCGTTCAAGATGTCGCTGGGCGTTCCCGGCTACCTGATCCACGGCTCGAACAAGAAGTTCGGCATCGGCACCCGCACCAGCCACGGCTGCTTCCGCATGTACAACGGCGACGTGACCGAGCTGTTCCCGATGGTGCCGGTGGGCACTTCGGTGCGCATCATCAACGAGCCGTACAAGTTCGGCCGCAGCGAAGGCAAGATCTACCTCGAGGCCCATACGCCGATCGACGACCACGGCAATCCCTCGGTCGTGGACAAGCACACCGCGGTGATCAACGCGCTGCTCAAGCGCGAAGACATCGCCAACCAGATGCAGATGGACTGGAACGTGGTGCGCGAAGTGGTGGCCGCCGAAGACGGCCTGCCGGTGGCCATCGCCATGCCGCAGCAGCCCGGTTCCTCGGTGGCTGCCAGCGAGAACACCACCGTGCAGATGCCCTGACGCCTGCGCCGTTGTGCCGAGCCCGCCGACCGCAAGGTCCGCGGGCTTTTCATTGCCTAGGAGAAAGTCCGGGCAATAAAAAAGCCGACCTCGAGAGGTCGGCTTTTCGAACAGATCCGAGGATCTATTACTTGCGGCTGGCTTTGTCCAGCATACGCAGAGCGCGCTCGTTAGCCTCGTCAGCAGTCTGCTGGGCTTTCTGAGCAGCGGCCAGAGCTTCGTCAGCGTGACGATAGGCTTCGTCAGCGCGGGCTTGGGCACGGGCAGCGGCGTCTTCAGTAGCGGTCAGACGGGCTTCGGTTTCTTTCGAGTGGCTGCTGCAACCGGTGGCCAGAACAGCAGCCAGAGCCAGAGCAGAGAATTTCAGAACGTTGTTCATCGTGTTCCCCTTAAGGTGGACATTTCCATTAAAGCAATTCCCCATGGGACTGGGAAATTAGCCGGACTACATAGTACTCATTACTTGTAGTAAGTAAACTGACCAAGCGCAAGTACGGCACTTTTTTTTCATGCCGGGCCTGCTTGAACTCTTAATTGCCCGGTAGTTGTGCAAAAAATGTGCAAGTGTCCGCGACTGCCCTACAGCGGGGCTGTTGGGAGGAGCCGAGGCGAGGGCGGAATATCCGAGTATAGACGTCCGAAGTAATGCTAAAACGCGATAGGACGAAAGTCTGCTGGGAACTAATGGCGACTAACTGTGTCGCCAATTGCAAGGGTGCATTGCGAGTGCAACGCGCTGGAACGAAAAAGCCCGGCTAACTTCATCAGTCAGCCGGGCTTTTTGATCTGGCGGTGAGGGAGGGATTCGAACCCTCGATACGGTTTCCCGTATACACACTTTCCAGGCGTGCTCCTTCAACCGCTCGGACACCTCACCAGGGTTTCGACAGCGCTGTGTCTGTCGAGGCGCGCACTTTACTCAAAGGTTTTCCGAAAGGCAAATGTTTTTTCAACGGATTCATCGGCTTAAGGACGTCGAGGGGAAACCGGGGCGGCCCGCCTTGCTAAACTGGCGGCTTCCTTCCAAAGGCGAGTGCGATGGCGAGCTGGGACATCTTCTGCTGCGTGGTGGACAACTATGGCGACATCGGCGTGACCTGGCGCCTGGCGCGCCAGCTCGCCGGCGAGCATGGCCAGGCGGTGCGCCTGTGGGTGGACGACCTGAATGCCTTCGCGCGGCTGTGCCCCGGGGCCGATCCGGCGCTGCCCGGCCAGCGCCAGGCGGGCGTCGAAGTCCGCCACTGGCCCGCGCGCTGGGAAGACACGCCGGCCGCCGACGTAGTTATCGAGGCATTCGCCTGCCCATTGCCGCCGGCTTATGTGGCGGCCATGCGCGAGCGCGCCGTGGCGCCGCTGTGGCTGAACCTGGAGTACCTCAGCGCCGAGGACTGGGTGGCTGCCTGCCACGGCCTGCCTTCGCTGCAGGCCAACGGCCTGCAGAAGTACTTCTATTTCCCCGGGGTGCAGCCGGGCGTCGGCGGCCTGCTGCGGGAGGCGGGGCTGATCGAGCGGCGCCGGGCCTTCCAGGCGGACGACGCCAGCCGCCGGGCATTCCTGGCCTCCCTTGGCGTGGAAGTGGAGGGTAGGGAGCGTCTGATTTCCCTGTTCGCCTACGAGAACCCGGCGCTGGCGTCCTGGCTGGACGCGCTGGCGCAAGACGCGCAGCCGACGCTGCTGCTGGTGCCGGAAGGGCGCGTGCTGGGCGATGTCGCCGACTGGCTGGGCCTGCCGGGACTGGCGCCGGGCGACCGCCATCGGCGCGGCAACCTGCGCCTGCAGGTATTGCCGTTCGTCCGCCAGGAGGACTACGACCTGCTGCTGTGGAGCTGCGACCTCAACGCGGTGCGCGGCGAGGATTCCTTCGTCCGCGCGCTCTGGGCGGGGCGGCCATTCGTCTGGCACATCTATGAGCAGGAGGAGGGCGTGCACCTGGAGAAGCTGGACGCCTTCCTCTCTATCTATACCCAGGGCATGGAGCCCGGGCTCGAGGCTGCCCTGCTGGCCTACTGGCACGCCTGGAACGGCCTTGGCGATGCGGCGACGGCCTGGGCGGCGCTGCAGCAGCGGGCCGGAGCCTGGCGGGAATGGGCGCTGCGCTGGAGCGAAAAGCATGCCGCACAGCCGGATCTCGCCGCGGGGCTGGTGCGTTTTTATACAAATTGGCTATGATACGTCCCCTGTTTTTTGTCTCCAATCCAAATCGGATATTCGTATGAAAACCGCTCAAGAGTTCCGCGCAGGCCAGGTTGCCAACATCAACGGCGCCCCCTGGGTCATCCAGAAGGCCGAGTTCAACAAGTCCGGCCGTAACAGCGCCGTCGTCAAGATGAAGCTGAAGAACCTGCTGACCGGCGCCGGCACCGAGACCGTGTTCAAGGCCGATGACAAGCTGGAACCGATCATCCTCGACCGCAAGGAAGTGACCTACTCCTACTTCGCGGACCCGCTGTACGTCTTCATGGACAACGAGTTCAACCAGTACGAGATCGAGAAGGGCGACCTGGAAGGCGTGCTGACCTTCATCGAAGACGGCATGACCGACGTCTGCGAAGCGGTTTTCTACAACGACAAGGTGATCTCCGTCGAACTGCCGACCACCATCGTTCGTGAAATCGTCTACACCGAGCCGGCTGTTCGCGGCGACACTTCCGGCAAGGTCATGAAGACCGCCCGCCTGAAGAACGGTGCCGAGCTGCAGGTTTCCGCGTTCTGCGAAATCGGCGACTCCATCGAGATCGATACCCGCACCGGCGAGTACAAGTCCCGCGTCAAGGCTTGAGCCTTCGCGTGATGTGAAACAGCCCGGCAGATGCCGTAGAGCTTTTCACTCAAGAAAGAATGCCGTTTCTCTTTCTGGGAGAAACGGCATTTTTTCATTCGCGAACTCCCCGCCACGCAGGCCCGAACCAGGCGCCCCCGGGCGTAGGAGCAACTGTCTTGCCGGCTGCGCCAAGGTGCGCCTCAACGCATGGGTTGAGCCTTGGCGAAACCCATGCGGTCCAGGTGATGGGTATCGCTTCGCTCAACGCCATCCTACGGGTCTTGTGTTTGCCGGAGGGGGTAGGAGCGGACCCTGCCCGCGATTCGCTCCCCTTGTAGGAGCGCGCCCTGCGCGCGAATCGCGGGCAGGGCCCGCTCCTACAAGTTGCCGGGAAGGACTCCGTCCGCGATTGGAACCACCGGCCACGCCGGACGCCCCGGTGGCACGAACTGCCCCCTCTCCCTTCGGGAGAAGGCTGGGGTGAGGGGGCAGATGCCGGGTCTTTTCGGTTCTGGCGCGGGTTACTTCAGGTGCGCCTTCAACTCCTCGCCGGCCTGGCGCATGGCGGCCTGCACGGCGGGCACCTTGGCCAGCGGGTTGAGCAGGCCGTAGTCGTGGATCATGCCGTTGTAGCGCGTGGCGGTGACGGCCACGCCGGCGGCGTCCAGCTTACGGGCGTAGGCTTCGCCTTCGTCGCGCAGCACGTCGAACTCGGCGGTCTGCACCAGTGCCGGCGGCAGGCCCTTCAGTTGCTCGGTGCTGGCGCGCAGCGGCGAGGCGTAGATCTCGGCGCGCTGCTTGGCGTCGGTGGTGTAGCTGTCCCAGAACCACTGCATCATCGGCTTGGTGAGGAAGTGCCCCTGGGCGAACTGGCCGTATGAGCCGGTCTCGAAGCTGGCGTCGGTCACCGGCCACAGCAGGGCCTGGAAGCGCAGCTTGGGCGTGCCCTTGTCCTTGGCCATCAGCGCGACCACCGCGGCCATGTTGCCGCCGACGCTGTTGCCGGCCACCGCCAGGCGCGCGCCATCGACGTCGATTTCCTTGCCGTGCTCGGCCACCCACCTGGTGGCGGCGTAGGCCTGGTTGATCGCCACCGGGTAGTGGGCCTCGGGGGAGGGCGTGTAGTCGACATACACCGCCACCGCGCCGGAGTTCACCACCAGGTCGCGGATCAGCCGGGCGTGGGTCGGGTAGTCGCCCAGCACCCAGCCGCCGCCATGGAAGAACATGAAAGCGGGCAGGGTTCCCTTGGCACCTGCCGGGCGGACGATGGTCAGCTTGATGCGCTGGCCGTCTGCCTGGATGGTCTTCTCGCTGACGTTGGTGCCGGAAAGGTCGACCTTCACCGAGGCCTGGGCGCCGCTCAGTACCGCGCGGGCGTCTTTCGGCGACAGGGTTTCCAGAGGTTTGCCGCCGCCGGCCTGCAGGGCTTCGAGGAAGGCCTGGGTGTCGTGCTGCACGCCGGGGCTGCCGGCGGCGAAGGCGTTACCGACGGCCAGGGCGAGCAGACCGCCTGCGAGGGTTTTGCTGAGCGCTTTCATGTTCGGGGTCTCCTTGGGCTGCGTGGGTCAGACGGCGATGTTCAGGCGCACGTCGATGTTGCCGCGGGTGGCGTTGGAGTACGGGCAGACCTGGTGGGCCGCGGCCACCAGTTCCTCGGCGACGGCGCGCTCCAGGCCCGGCAGGGCAATGTTCAGTTCCACTTCCAGGCCGAAGCCGCCGGGGATCTGGCCGATGCCGACCTTGCCGGTGATGGAGGCGTCGGCGGGCAGTTGACGCTTGCTCTGGCTGGCGACGAACTTCAGCGCGCCGATGAAGCAGGCCGAGTAGCCGGCGGCGAAGAGCTGTTCGGGGTTGGTCGCGGCGCCGCCCTGGCCGCCCAGTTCGCGCGGGGTGGTCAGTTTCACGTCGAGGTTGCCGTCGGAAGAGACGGCGCGGCCGTCGCGGCCTCCGGTCGCGGTGGCAGTGGCGGTGTAGAGGGCTTTGATGGTTTGCATGGCGGTGTCTCCGGATGTCTGTTTGTTCGTTAAAATTTTGCGCACTAACTAAATGCGTGAGACAGAAGTTAGCCCTGTGTTATTTTGCGCGCAAGATATTTATTGGAAGAATTCGCGATAAGGTATTCGCGATCCTGGAATAAGCGCCTAGTCCGAGACTTGCAGGCTGCCGCGCAGGTCCACCAGTTCGTTCTTCAGCCTGCCTAGTTCTTCGAGGGACAGGCCGCTGGCGGCGAGGATGCAGGCCGGGATGCTCTCGGCCTGCTGGCGCAGCTCCCGGCCCTTGTCGGTCAGGCGCAGTTCGACCACCCGCTCGTCGCTTGCGCTGCGCTTGCGGGTGATCAGGCCTTCGCCTTCCAGACGCTTGAGCAGCGGGGTGAGGGAGCCGGGGTCGGTGAGCATGCGCGCGCTGATCTCGCCGACGGTGATGCCGTCCTGTTCCCAGAGCACCAGCATGGCGATGTACTGCGGGTAGGTCAGGCCCAGTTGCTGGAGCAGGGGCTTGTACACCTTGGTCATCTGCAGCGAGGTGGAGTAGAGGGCGAAGCACAGCTGGTTGTCGAGCTTGAGCGATTCGCAGGCGTCCTTGGGTTGGCTCATGACGGGCCTCCGAATAGATGATTGCGCCTTAATTTAGCGCGCTGGCTATTTCTTCGCCAGTTCCTTGTCTGCCAGGTGCGCGGCGAGGGCGCTGTCCCAGGGTGGCGGGAAGCCGAAGCGCTCGACGAGGAAGGCCAGCAGGCGCTGGCTGCGCGGGTGGGTGCCGCGCTCCAGGCGCAGGGCGTGGATGCCGCCCGGTTCGGCTTCCGGCAGGCCCTGTTCGCAGAACAGCGGCTGCAGTTCGCCGTGCACCAGGTATTCGCTGCACAGCCAGGTTGGCAGGTGAGCCACGCCTAGCCCCTGCAAGGCGCCTTCGACCAGGGTTTCCGCGTTGTTGGCGGTCAGCCGCAGGCGCCGTGGGCGCAGGTGCTGCAGGCGCCCGTCGACGGCGAAGCGCCAGGCCAGCGGCGGCGCCAGGCCTTCCCAGTCCAGGCCGACGTGCTCGGGCAACTGCAGCGGCGAGCGCGGCCGGCCGTGGCGGGCCAGGTAGTCGGCGCTGGCGCAGACGATGCGGCGCATGGGCGCCAGCGGCGTGGCCACCAGGCGGCTGTCCGGCAGCGGGCCGATGCGTAGCACCAGGTCGACCTGGCCGAGGTTGTCGCCCTGCAGGTCGGTGAAGCTGTCGATCAGGCGCAGCTGTACGTCCAGGCCGGGGTTGGCCTTGAGGAAGTCGGCGATGGCCGGTGCCAGGTGGCGGCGGCCGAAGGGCACGGGCGCGTCGATGCGGATCAGGCCTTCGGGCGCGGTGCTCAGCGACACCGCCTCGGCGCGGGCCTGGCGCAGTTCCTCGACTATGCGCCGGGCGCGCTCGGCGAAGGCCAGGCCCGCCGGCGTGGCGCGCACCACGTGGGTGCTGCGGGCCAGCAGCGGGCTGCCGAGGCCGCGTTCGAGGGCATCCATGCGTCGCGCCACCGCCGAGGGCGTGAGCTGGCGCAGGCGCGCGGCGGCGGAAAAGCTGCCGCTGTCGAGTACGTCGAGGAACAGGTCCAGTTGGTCTTCCAGGGCGGTCGGGGTCATGGTGCTTGCCTATGCGTAAAGCGCAAAGCCATTGTGCTGGGCTTTGCGTTTCCCATCCAGCGGCGGTTTTCTAGCATGGCCTCGACGTATTTGGAGGTTCGCATGCTGGAGATGGGGCTGGATTTCGTCCTGGGGTTGGTCCTGGGTTGCCTGGGCGGGTTGTTCGGCATCGGCGGCGGCCTGCTGGCGATCCCGGCGCTGGGCGTGCTGTTCGGCCTCGACCAGCAACTGGCCCAGGGCACGGCATTGGTGATGGTGGTGCCCAACGTGCTGCTGGCGCTGCGCCGTTATCACCAGCGCAATCGCATCGATCCCGGCCAGGCGGCGGTGCTTGCGGTGACCGGCCTGCTCTGCGCCTTTCTCGCCTCCAGCCTGGCGCTTCGTATCGACGCGGCGCACATGCGCACGGCCTTCGTGGTGTTCCTGCTGGCCCTGGCCGGCTACCTGCTGCTGCGCCAGCGCAGCGAGGCGCAGCCGCGCGAGGAAACACCGGGGCTGCCCTGGTTCGCCGCCCTCGGCCTGGGCGCGGGCTCCCTGGGCGGGCTGTTCGGTGTGGGCGGCGGCGTGCTGGCCACGCCGGTGCTGACTTCGCTGTTCGGCTTCACCCAGGTGGTGGCCCAGGGGCTGGCCCTGGCGTTGGCCGCGCCGAGCACCGCGGTGGCGCTGGGCACCTATGCGCTGCATGGCCACGTCGACTGGCGCATGGGCGCTTGCCTCGCGGCCGGCGGCCTGCTGAGCATCTCCTGGGGCGTGAAGCTGGCCCACGCGCTGCCCGAGCGCGCCCTGCGCTTCGCCTTCAGCCTGTTCCTGGTAGTTTGCGCGCTGCTTCTGCTGCGCCAGTGAGCCGGCTCAGGTGGCGAAGCCTTCGACGATGTAGTCGGCCAGCTTGTCGGTGACCGGCGACTGCCGCGCCGGGTTGCGCAGCAGCACGATGCTCGCCGAGGGCAGGGCCGGCAGGCCTTCCTCCTCGCCGATGATGCGCAGGTTGCCGGTGAGCAGGCTGCGCAGCTGGGCGGTGACCGCCAGGCCCGCGCTGGCCACGGCGAACAGCGCCGAGAGGCTGGGGCTGCTGTAGGCGATGCGGTAGTCGATCTCCAGCGCTTCCAGGGCGTTGCAGGCCCAGGCGCGGCAGAAGCAGGTGGTGTTGAACATCGCCAGCGGCAGTGGGCGCTGCTCCTGCGGGCAGAAGCTTTCCGCGGCCATCCAGACGAAGGGCTCCTGGCGCAGCAACTGGCCGATCTCGGTGCCCGGCTCGCGGGTGACTATGGTCAGGTCCAGGTCCTTGCGGGTGAGCAGTTGCGAGGAGCTCTCGCAATGCACTTCCACCTGCACCAGCGGGTAGGCCTGGGCGAAGCGCGAGAGGATTTCCGGGAGGAAGCGCATCACGTAGTCGTCCGGCGTGCCGATGCGCACCGCGCCGACCATGTGCGGCTGGCGCAGGGTGTTGAACACCTCGCCCTGCAGCCGCAGGATGCGCCGCGCATAGCCCAGCAGCACCTGGCCCTCGGGCGTCAGGCGTACCTGGCGGCCGTCGCGCTCGAACAGGGTGCGTTCCAGCACGTCTTCCTCCAGGCGCTTCATCTGCATGCTCACCGCCGACTGGGTGCGGTTGACCATCTCTGCGGCGCGGGTGAAGCCGCCGTGATCGGCGATGGCGACGAAGGTGCGCAGCAGTTCGCTGTCGATGCTGGGGAAGGTGCTCATACATCAATCTCCAAGATGGGATGCATAAGAATGATTCGTTGGATTGATCTTATGCCCGGCGCGAGACTGGCGCCAACCCCACAGGGAGGACGACACGATGAAAGCGCAATTCGGTTTCGTGATGACACCCTCGGCATTCACCCGCCGGCACGCCGGAGCGGCCTTCTGGCAGCGCCTGCTGGGCCGCATCCGCCGCTGGCGGGAACTGGCCCGGCAGCGCGAGCAGTTGGCCAGGCTCAGCGATGCGGCGCTCAAGGACATCGGCCTGAGCCGTGCCGACATCCTGCAGGAGGCGGAAAAGCCCTTCTGGATCGATCACCTGCGTCGCTGAACCCCTTCTATCCGCACGAGCACAAGGAAAGGCCCATGCCGCACCGCTACCACCTGGCCCAGGTCAACATCGCCCGGGCCAGGGCCCCTCTCGACCACCCGCTGATGCAGGATTTCGTCGACCAGCTGGCGCCCATCAACGCCCTGGCCGAGGCCAGCCCCGGCTTCATCTGGCGCCTGCAGGACGAGGCGGGCGACGCCACCGGCGTCCAGGCCTTCGCCGACCCGCGGATCATCGTCAACCTGTCGCTCTGGGAATCCCTGGATGCGTTGCGCGACTATGTCTATGGCGGCGAGCACCTGAGCGTGCTGCGCCGGCGCAAGGACTGGATGGAGAAGCTGCCGGGGCCGAGCCTGGCGCTCTGGTGGCTGCCAGCCGGGCAACTGCCGACCTTGGCCCAGGCCCGCGCGGCCTTGCAGCGCCTGGCCGAGCACGGGCCGAGCGCCGAAGCCTTCAGCATCGCCCGGCCGTTCCCCGCGCCCAGCGCGCAAGCCCTGCCGGCCTGATGTCGGCGTTGGCGGCTTTGGCGTAGGATCGAGGGCTTCGATCCAGCCAGCAGGAAGCGCCCATGACCGACAGCCTGTCCCTCAAGCAAGCCCGCCGCCTGGCCCTGGCGGCCCAGGGCTTCGCCAGCCGGCGGCCGCGCAGCCAGGTGCAGCGCCGGCACCTGCAGCAGGTGCTGGAACGCCTGGGCGTGCTGCAGATCGACTCGGTCAACGCCCTGACCCGCTCGCACTACCTGCCGCTGTTCTCGCGCCTGGGCAGCTACCCGCAGGCCCTGCTGGACGAGGCGGCCTGGAGCGCCGGGCGACACCGGCGGATGTTCGAGTACTGGGGCCACGAGGCGTCCCTGCTGCCGCTGGAACTCTATCCGCTGATGCGCTGGCGCATGCGCCGCGCGGCCGTGGGGCAGGGCATCTACAAGCAACTGGCGCGCTTCGGCGAGGAACGCCGCGAGGTGATCGAGCGCGTGCTGCAGGCGGTGCGCGAGCAGGGCGCCCTGGGCGCCGGCAGCCTGACCACCCGCAGCGAGCGGGCCGGCCCCTGGTGGGACTGGAGCGACGAGAAGCACGCCCTGGAATGGCTGTTCGCCGCCGGCGAGGTGACGGTGGCCGGGCGCCGAGGTTTCGAGCGGCTGTATGACCTGCCGGAACGGGTGCTGCCCGCCGCCGTGCTGGATGCGCCCGAACTGGAGGCCGAGCAGGCCCAGCGCGGCCTGCTGCTGCATGCCGCCAACGCCCTGGGCGTGGCCAGCGAGACCGACCTGCGCGACTACTTCCGCCTGGAGCCGGCGGACAGCAAGGCTCGCCTGGCCGAACTGGTCGAGGCCGGCGCGCTGCGCCAGGTGCGCGTGCAGGGCTGGTCGCAGGCGGCCTACGTCGCCGGCGAACCAGTCATTCCGCGCAAGGTGGCGGCCAGCGCGCTGCTGTCGCCCTTCGACTCCCTGGTGTGGGAACGCGCCCGCACCGAGCGGCTGTTCGACTTCCGCTACCGCCTGGAGATCTACACCCCGCAGCACAAGCGGGTCTACGGCTACTACGTGCTGCCCTTCCTGTTCGGCGAACGCCTGGCGGCGCGCATCGACCTGCGCGCCGAGCGGGCGGCGGGGCGCCTGGCGGTCCATGCCGTGCACGAGGAGCAGCGGCCGCTGGGCGAGGAGGGGATGCTGGCGCTGGCCGGCCAGTTGCGCGAGATGGCCACCTGGCTGGGCCTTGAGGATGTGCACGTGAACTGCCGCAAGGCGGAGGGCGTCCGCCTGCGGGCGCTGCTCGGCGCCGGGGCTGGCGCCTAGCTATCAGGCCTTGGCCGCCAGCTCGTCGAGGTGGGCGATGACTTCGTCCGGCTTGAGCACCAGCACGTCGCTTTCCAGAGCATCGAGCACCACCTCGGCGGTGTTGCCGATCAGCGCGCCGGAGAAGCCGGTGCGCGCCACGGTGCCGATCACCGTCACCGCCGCGTCCAGCTGGTGCGCGGTACGCGGGATGAGCACGTCGGCCGGGCCTTCCTCGATGTGCAGGTGCTGGTCGTCCACCCCGTACTCGGCCTGGAACGCCTTGCAGGCCTCGCGGTAGCGGGCTTCGATGGTCTCGCTGAGCTGGAAGGTCGGGTCGGCGGCGGACAGCATCGGCGAGGGGTGGGCGCTGATCACGTGCAACTGGCCGTGGGTCAGCCCGGCGATGTCGTAGGCGTGGCTGACGATATTGGCGTGCAGCGCGTGGTGCTCGGCGTCGTTGTTGCCGACGTCGACCGCGGCGAGGATGTTGCGCCCGGCCCAGGGCGTGGCGCTCTTCACCAGCAGCACGGGAGCGGGGCAGTAGCGCAGCAGCTTCCAGTCGTCGGGGGTGAGCAGCGCCTTCTTCAGCGGGCTGTCGGGGTGGTGCTGCTTGACCACCAGGCCGCAGCCCTCGGCCTGCTGCTCGGCGATGATGGTGGCGTGCAGGCTGTCGTGCCAGGCCTGCCGGCAACTGCTGCTGTAGCCTTCCTCGCGCAGGCTGGCGGTCAGCTCCTCCAGCCGGGCGCCGGCGTCGCCTTGCTTGCTGCAGGCCAGCAGGTGCAGGTGGGATTGAGTGACGCTGGCGATCAGCTTGGCGCGCTTGAGCGCCAGGCCGTCGGGCTGGTCGGGGGCCACTACTACGAGAATGCTGCGGATGGCTTGCATGGTCGTCTCCCTTGGCACTTGCCGTTGCTTTGCAGCAACTGTAGACGCGATCCGGCCGCGCGGTTCTTGAGGTGCATCAAGTGTGGCGCTGGCCGTGCGCCGCTGCATTCGTATAATGCTCCGCCTTTGGCCGCCGGCGAACCCTTTTGCGCGGCGGCGATGAGTGACTGGAGCCCGTCATGTTGTCCGAAATCCGCGAATTCCTCGGTTGCGCCACGCCCGATGCCTGGGTCGAGGCCGCGTTGCGGGACCAGGAAGTGCTGCTGATCGACCACAAGAACAACGAGTTCAAGGCCGCCAGCACCGCCCTGGCGCTGATCGCCAAGTACAGCGCCCACGAGGAACTGGTGAACTTCATGTCGCGCCTGGCGCGCGAGGAACTGCGCCACCACGAGCAGGTGCTGGCGATCCTCAAGAAGCGCGGCATCGCCCTGCGGCCGATCTCCGCCGGCCGCTACGCCTCGGGCCTGCGCGCGGCGGTGCGCAACCACGAGCCGCACAAGCTGGTCGACACCCTGATCGTCGGCGCCTTCATCGAATGCCGCAGCTGCGAGCGATTCGCCGCCCTGGTCGACCACCTGGATGCGGACCTGGCGAAGTTCTATGGTTCGCTGCTCAAGTCCGAGGCGCGGCACTTCCAGGGATACCTGGCATTGGCGCGGCGGTATGGCGACGAGGCCGATATCCAGCGGCGGGTGGAGGATATTCGTGAGGTTGAGGCGGCTCTCATCAGTTCGCCGGATGGGGAGTTCCGCTTTCATAGCGGTGTGCCGCGGGTGGCTTGAGGCCTTTGGCTTCCAGGTTGGGGTGAAGGGGCTCGGTGCTACCGGATAACCCAGCGTGGCCGGCGGGCCCAATCGCGGACGGAGTCCGCTCCTACACCTCCGGGAAAGCACGGTTTTTCGTAGGATGGCGTTGAGCGAAGCGATACCCATCACCATGGCCCGATGGGTTTCGCAAGCTCAATCCATCCGTTGAGGCGCACCCCGGCGCAGTCGGCAAGACAGTTGCTCCTACCTCACCGGCAAACACGACGCCGCGTAGGATGGTGTTGAGCGAAGCGATACCCATCATCACGACCGCATGGGTTTCGCCAAGGCTCAACCCATCCTACGAAGAGCGTCTCGGTGCAGCCGGCAAGACAGTTGCAAAGCACGGGCGTCCGCGATTGGTGGATAACGCCCCATGCAATGGGGGGCGCCTTCAGCGCTCGATGATCTGCCGAATCTGCGACTGCGGAATCATCTGCTCCTTGCCCTCGGCATCCTCGAAGCGAATCATCCCGCTGGCCTTGTCCAGCTTCGGCTTGTTGTCGGTAGTGATCATCTGGCCATCGGCAGTGCTGATGATGTACTCGCTGGAGCAACCGGCGAGGGCGAGCAGGCAAGCGGCGAGCAGCAGGTATTTTTTCATGGCGATCCCGGACGATGCGGCTATGGATGGATTGAGCATAGCTGCTGGCCCGGGGCCATGAAGTTGATCCGCGTCAGTGGCCGGACGGCCCCGCTTCGAGACTGAAGGGCGCCTGGTGCAGGCCGTTGGCGTCGGCCTGCAGGGCCCAGCCTTGACGGTCCCAGTCGCCGAGGACGATGCGCCGGGCCGGCTGGCCGTCGAGCTGCAACTCGTGCACCGCCGGGCGATGGGTGTGGCCGTGGATCAGGGTGCGCACGCCATGCTGGCGCATGACCTTGAGCACCTCGTCCGGCGTCACGTCGACGATCTCGCTGGCCTTCATGCGCGTCTGCGCGCGGCTTTCCTTGCGCAGCTTGCGCGCCAACTGGTGGCGCCTGGAAAGCGGCAGGTTGCGCAGGATGAACAGCGAGACCGGATTGCGTAGCCAGCGGCGCAGCTTCATGTAGCCGACGTCCAGGGTGCACAGGCTGTCGCCGTGCATCAGCAGCACCTTCTCGCCGTTCAGGCGGATCACGCTGGGGTCGCGCAGCAGGGTGCAGCCGGCTTCGCGGCAGAACGCCTTGCCGATCAGGAAGTCGCGGTTGCCGTGCATCAGGTAGATGCGCGTGCCGCTGTCGGCCAGTTCGCGCAGGGCGCGGGCGATGGAGTGCTGGAACTCGTCCATGCCGTCGTCGCCGATCCAGGCCTCGAAGAAGTCGCCGAGGATGTAGAGCGCTTCGGCCTGGCGGGCGCGGCTGCGGAGGAAATGCAAGAACGCCCGGGTGATGTCCGGGCGTTCCGCTTCCAGATGCAGGTCCGAGATGAACAGGACGCTCATCGACTCACTCGACGATCTCGGCCTTCTCGATGATCACGTCTTCGCTCGGCACGTCCTGGTGGCCGGCGCGCATGGTGGTGGCCACGCCCTTGATCCTGTTGACCACGTCCATGCCGTCCACTACCTGGCCGAACACGCAGTAGCCCCAGCCCTGCACGGTCGGTGCGCTGTGGTTGAGGAAGTCGTTGTCGGCGACGTTGATGAAGAACTGCGCGCTGGCCGAGTGCGGCTCCATGGTGCGGGCCATGGCCACGGTGCCGACCTTGTTGCCGACGCCGTTGTTGGCCTCGTTCTTGATCGGGGCGCGGGTGCTCTTCTGCTTCATGCCCGGCTCGAAACCGCCGCCCTGGATCATGAAGTTGTTGATCACGCGGTGGAAGATGGTGTTGTCGTAATGACCGCTCTTCACGTACTCCTTGAAGTTGGCCACGGTCTCCGGGGCTTTGTCTTCGAAGAGTTCCAGGGTGATGACGCCATGGTTGGTGTGCAGCTTGATCATGAGGGGATTCCACTCTGTCGGGAAAATCGAAGGCCTGTCAGGGGGTTGACAGCTTCGGCTATGATAAGCGCTTTGGTTTGGCCGGCCTACCCTGGCCGAACGTCAGTAACGATCAAGGACACCATGAGCAAGCCCACCGCCGATTCGAAAGAAGCCACTGTCGCCGCCAACTTCCTGCGCCCCATCGTCCAGGCAGACCTGGACAGCGGCAAGCACCAGAAGATCGTCACCCGCTTCCCGCCGGAGCCCAATGGCTACCTGCACATCGGCCACGCCAAGTCGATCTGCCTGAACTTCGGCCTGGCCCGTGACTTCGGCGGCGACTGCCACCTGCGCTTCGACGACACCAACCCGGCGAAGGAAGACCAGGAATACATCGACGCCATCGAGGCCGACGTGAAGTGGCTGGGCTTCCAGTGGGCCGGCCCGGTGCGCTTCGCCTCCGACTATTTCGACCAGTTGCACGCCTGGGCGGTGGACCTGATCAAGGCCGGCAAGGCTTTCGTCTGCGACCTCAATGCCGAGGAAATGCGCCAATACCGCGGCAGCCTGACCGAGCCGGGCAGGAACAGCCCGTTCCGCGAGCGCTCGGTGGAAGAGAACCTCGACCTGTTCGCGCGGATGAAGGCCGGCGAGTTCCCCGACGGCGCCAAGTCGCTGCGGGCGAAGATCGACATGGCCTCGCCGAACATCAACCTGCGCGACCCGATCCTCTACCGCATCCGCCACGCCCACCACCACCAGACCGGCGACAAGTGGTGCATCTACCCCAGCTACGACTTCACCCACGGCCAGTCGGACGCCATCGAGGGCATCACCCACTCCATCTGCACCCTGGAGTTCGAGGACCATCGCCCGCTGTACGAGTGGTTCCTGGCCAACCTGCCGGTGCCGGCGCAGCCGCGCCAGTACGAGTTCGCCCGGCTGAACCTGAACTACACCATCACCAGCAAGCGCAAGCTCAAGCAACTGGTCGACGAAGGCCACGTGGACGGCTGGGACGACCCGCGCATGTCGACCCTCTCCGGCTACCGCCGCCGCGGCTACACCCCGGCCTCGATTCGCAACTTCTGCGACATGATCGGCGTCAACCGCGCCGGTGGCGTGGTCGACATCGGCATGTTGGAGTTCGCCATCCGCGACGACCTGGACGCCAACGCCGCGCGCGCCATGTGCGTGCTCAAGCCGCTGAAGGTGGTCATCACCAACTACCCGGAAGGCCAGGTCGAGAACCTCGAGCTGCCGCGCCATCCGAAGCAGGACATGGGCGTGCGCGTGCTGCCGTTCAGCCGCGAGATCTACATCGACGCCGGCGACTTCGAGGAAGTCCCGCCGGCCGGCTACAAGCGCCTGGTCCCCGGTGGCGAAGTGCGCCTGCGCGGCAGCTACGTGATCCGCGCCGACGAAGCCATCAAGGACGCCGCCGGCAACATCGTCGAACTGCGCTGCAGCTACGACGAGAACACCCTGGGCAAGAACCCGGAAGGCCGCAAGGTCAAGGGCGTGATCCACTGGGTGCCGGCCGCCGAGAGCGTCGAGTGCGAAGTGCGCCTGTACGACCGCCTGTTCCGCTCGGCCAACCCGGAAAAGTCCGAAGAGGGCGGCAGCTTCCTCGACAACATCAACCCCGACTCCCTGGTGGTGCTCAAGGGTTGCCGCGCCGAGCCGTCGCTGGCCAGCGCCGGCGCCGAGGACCGTTTCCAGTTCGAGCGCGAAGGCTACTTCTGCGCCGACAGCAAGGATTCCAAGGCTGGCGCCCTGGTCTTCAACCGCACCGTGACCCTGCGCGATTCCTGGGGGCAGTAAATGGCGCTTTCCCTCTACAACACCCTGAGCAAGGCCAAGGAGCCGTTCCAGCCGCTGGTCGGCAACCAGGTGCGCATGTACGTGTGCGGCATGACCGTGTACGACTTCTGCCACATCGGCCACGCCCGCGTCATGGTCGCCTTCGACGTCATCGCCCGCTGGCTGCGCCAGCGCGGCTATGAGCTGACCTACGTGCGCAACATCACCGACATCGACGACAAGATCATCCGTCGCGCCCAGGAGAACGGCGAGCCCTTCGACGCCCTGACCGAACGCATGATCGCCGCGATGCACGAGGACGAGGCGCGCCTGTCGGTGTTGCGCCCGGACATCGAGCCGCGCGCCACCGGCCACATCGCCGGCATGCACGCGATGATCCAGACGCTGATCGATAAGGGCTTCGCCTATGCCCCGGGCAACGGCGACGTCTACTACCGCGTCGGCAAGTTCGTCGGCTACGGCAAGCTGTCGCGCAAGAAGATCGAAGACCTGCGCATCGGCGCGCGCATCGAGGTCGACGAATCCAAGGAAGACCCGCTGGACTTCGTGCTGTGGAAGGCGGCCAAGCCGGGCGAGCCGAGCTGGGAATCGCCCTGGGGCGCCGGGCGCCCGGGCTGGCACATCGAGTGCTCGGTGATGTCCACCTGCTGCCTGGGCGAGACCTTCGACATCCACGGCGGCGGCCCGGACCTGGTGTTCCCGCACCACGAGAACGAGATCGCCCAGAGCGAGGCGGCCACCGGCAAGCCCTACGCGGCCACCTGGATGCACGCCGGCGCGGTGCGCGTGGACGGCGAGAAGATGTCCAAGTCCCTGGGCAACTTCTTCACCATCCGCGAGGTGCTGGAGAAGTACCACCCCGAGGTGGTGCGCTTCCTGCTGGTGTCCAGCCACTACCGCAGCCCGATCAACTACTCCGAGGACAACCTCAAGGAAGCCAAGGGCGCGCTGGAGCGCTTCTACACCGCGCTGCGCGGCCTGCCCGAGGTCGAGGCGAGCGGTGGCGAAGCCTTCGCCGAGCGTTTCGCCGCGGCCATGGACGATGACTTCAATACCCCTGAAGCCGTCGCCGTGCTGTTCGAGATGGCCCGCGAAGTGAACCGCCTGCGCGAGGCCGACCTGCAGGTCGCAGCGGCCTTGGCGGCGAAGCTTCGCGAGCTGGCCGGCCTGCTCGGCGTACTGCAACTGGAGCCGGATGCCTTCCTCCAGGCCGGCGCCGCCGGCAAGGTCGACGCCGCCCAGGTGGAAGCGCTGATCCAGGCCCGCCTGGAAGCCCGCGCGGCGAAGAACTGGGCTGAGTCGGACCGCATCCGCGACGAGCTGACCGCCATGGGCGTGGTTCTCGAAGACGGCAAGGGCGGCACCACCTGGCGTTTGGCCGAGTGATCCACCGCTGAAAGGAAAGAAGGCCGCCGATGCGGCCTTTTTTTCTGCCGATTGCGCCGAGGTGCTCTTCGTAGGATGGGTTGAGCTTGCGATACCCATGCTGCCGTGGTGATGGGTATCGCTTCGCTCAACGCCATCCTACGAAAAGCCATGCTTCCTGGAGCCGTAGGAGCAACTGTCTTGCCGACTGCACCGAAGCGCTTTTCGTAGGATGGGTTGAGCCTTGGCGAAACCCATGCTGCCGTGGTGATGGGTATCGCTTCGCTCAACGCCATCCTACGAAAAGCCGTGCTTCCTGGAACCGTAGGAGCAATTGTCTTGCCGGTTGCACCGAAGCGCTTTTCGTAGGATGGGTTGAGCCTTGGCGAAACCCATGCGGTCACGGCGATGGGTATCGCTTCGCTCGACCCATCCTGCGGGGCTGCAACGTAGCGGACCTTGTCCGCGATAGCCGGGCGTTCCGGCGCGATTCGCGGATGAGATCCGCTGCCCCACCGCTCCATTCCTATGTAGGAGCGCGCCCTGCGCGCGAATCGCAGGCAGGGCCTGGGCGCGCCATGAAAAAAAGGCCGCAGATGCGGCCTTTTTTTGCTGGAGCAAGGCTGTTACGCGTGCAGCTCTTCCGCAGCGTACAGGGTGTTCTCCAGCAGGCAGGCGCGGGTCATCGGGCCTACGCCGCCCGGCACCGGGGTGATCCAGCTGGCGCGCTCGGCCGCCACTTCATATTCCACGTCGCCCACCAGCCGGCCGTCGGCCTGGCGGTTGATGCCCACGTCGATGACGATGGCGCCTTCCTTGATCCACTCGCCCTTGACCAGGCCCGGCTTGCCGGCAGCCACCACCACCAGGTCGGCGCGGCGCACGTGGTCGGCCAGGTCGCGGGTGAAGCGGTGGGTGACGGTCACGGTGCAGCCGGCCAGCAGCAGCTCCAGGGCCATGGGGCGGCCGACGATGTTGGAGGCGCCCACCACCACCGCGTCCATGCCGTACAGGTCGGCGCCGGTGCTTTGCAGCAGGGTCATGATGCCTTTCGGGGTGCACGGGCGCAGCAGCGGGATGCGCTGGGCCAGGCGGCCGACGTTGAACGGGTGGAAGCCGTCCACGTCCTTGTCCGGGTTGATGCGCTCCAGCAGCTGCGAGGCGTCGAGGTGGGCGGGCAGGGGCAGCTGGACCAGGATGCCGTCGATCGCCGGGTCGGCGTTGAGGCGGTCGATCAAGCCCAGCAGTTCTTCCTGGGTGGTGCTTTCCGGCAGGTCGTAGGCCTGGGACAGGAAGCCTACTTCCTCGCAGTCCTTGCGCTTGTGCGCGACGTAGACTTGGGAAGCCGGATCGCTGCCGACCAGGATCACCGCCAGGCCGGGAATGCGCAGCCCCTGCTGGCGGCGCTCGGCGACGCGTTGGGCTATCTGCTGGCGGAGGCTGGCGGCGATCGCTTTGCCGTCGATCAGTTGTGCGGTCATGTCGGAGGAGCAACCATAGAGACGGGGAAAAAAGGACGCGCATTTTCGCACGCCGTCCACATAAGGCAAAGGCGGGCCGTCCCCGATTTGCCGTAACTCCTTTATCTCTTTGAAATTTTTTTGAAAAAACCGTTGACGAGGGTAGGGCTCGCCGCTAACATGCGCCCCGCTTGCCGAGCACAGCCTGAAGCAAGAAAGCCAAGGCAGTGCAAACCGGTTCAGTGGTTTCCACTGATCTGCTTAGCAAGGGTTGCAGCCACTAAAGCGCCCGTAGCTCAGCTGGATAGAGCATCCGCCTTCTAAGCGGATGGTCGCAGGTTCGAGTCCTGCCGGGTGCGCCATACTGGCGTTCGGTGAAGCATGTAATATGGTGGGCGTAGCTCAGTTGGTAGAGCACAGGATTGTGGCTCCTGGTGTCGTGGGTTCGATTCCCATCGTCCACCCCATATTCCGAAGCGCCAGGCCCCGAGCCTGGCGTTTTCGTTTCTGCGGTTCCCTGCGGACGTGGTGAAATTGGTAGACACGCCGGATTTAGGTTCCGGTGGCGCAAGCTGTGAGAGTTCGAGTCTCTCCGTCCGCACCATTCTTTTCCAGAAGCTCTCGCAGCCCGAGTATTTCCGCCGCTTTCAGCCTGGGTGACTTCTGCATTTCTTGTGACTAGAATGCTTGCCCTTGATTCTGGGAGCCGGAAGGACCGGCTTACGTCTGTGCCACGAGGAATATCCATGCAAGTTTCCGTTGAAAGCACCTCCGCTCTTGAGCGCCGCATGACCGTTGGCGTGCCGGCCGAGCGCATCGAGACCGAAGTCAACAAGCGTCTGCAGCAGACCGCTCGTCGCGCCAAGGTTCCCGGCTTCCGTCCCGGCAAGGTGCCGATGAGCGTGATCCGCCAGCGCTACGAAGCCGCCGCTCGTCAGGAAGCCCTCGGTGACCTGATCCAGGAAACCTTCTACGAAGCCGTGGTCGAGCAGAAGCTGAACCCGGCCGGCGCTCCGTCCGTCGAGCCGAAAGTGTTCGAGAAGGAGAAGGGCCTGGAATACGTGGCCACCTTCGAAGTCTTCCCGGAATTCCAGGTTGCCGGCTTCGACGGCATCGAGGTCGAGCGCCTGCAGGCCGACGTGGCCGACGCCGACGTCGACAACATGCTGGAAATCCTGCGCAAGCAGAACACCCGCTTCGAGGCCGTCGAGCGCGCCGCGCAGAACGACGACCAGGTGAACATCGACTTCGTCGGCAAGATCGACGGCGAAGCCTTCGCCGGCGGTTCGGCCAAGGGCACCCTGCTGGTGCTGGGCTCCGGCCGCATGATCCCGGGCTTCGAAGAAGGCCTGGTCGGCGCCAAGGCCGGTGAAGAGCGCGTGCTCAACCTGAGCTTCCCCGAGGACTACCAGAACCTCGACCTGGCCGGCAAGGCCGCCGAGTTCACCGTCACCGTGAACACTGTCAGCGAGCCCAAGCTGCCGGAACTGACCGAAGAGTTCTTCGCCCTGTTCGGCATCAAGGAAAGCACCCTGGAAGGCTTCCGCGCCGAAGTTCGCAAGAACATGGAGCGCGAACTGCGCCAGGCCATCAAGTCCAAGGTGAAGAACCAGGTGATGGAAGGTCTGGTGGCCGCCAACCCGATCGAAGTGCCCAAGGCCCTGATCGGCAACGAAGTGAACCGTCTGCGCGTGCAGGCCGTCCAGCAGTTCGGCGGCAACATCAAGCCCGAGCAACTGCCGGCCGAGCTGTTCGAAGAGCAGGCCAAGCGCCGCGTGGTCCTGGGTCTGATCGTCGCCGAGCTGGTCAAGCAGCACGAGCTGAAGGCCGACGAAGCCCGCGTTCGCGAGATGATCGAAGAGATGGCTTCGGCCTACCAGGAGCCCGAGCAAGTGGTCGCCTGGTACTACAAGAACGACCAGCAACTGAACGAAGTGCGCTCGGTTGTACTGGAAGAACAAGTTGTAGATACTGTCCTGCAGAAGGCCAAAGTGACCGATAAGCAGGTATCCTACGAAGACGCGGTCAAGCCTGCTGAAGCTCCTGTGGCGGCCTGATCCAACCCTTCGTTTGATCGTCATAAGCCAGCCCTCGGGCTGGCTTATGTCTTTGAGACATATCTATTTCATTAGGGAGTGATCGTCGGACATGCCGAATACCTTCATGCCGCAAGTTCCGAACATCCAGGCCGCCGGTGGCCTTGTGCCGATGGTGGTGGAGCAGTCCGCCCGCGGTGAGCGTTCCTACGACATCTATTCGCGCCTGCTGAAGGAGCGGATCATCTTCCTGGTCGGCCAGGTCGAGGACTACATGGCCAACCTGGTGGTGGCCCAGCTGCTGTTCCTCGAAGCCGAGAACCCGGACAAGGACATCCACCTGTACATCAACTCGCCGGGCGGTTCGGTGACTGCCGGCATGTCCATCTACGACACCATGCAGTTCATCAAGCCGGACGTGTCGACCATCTGCGTCGGCCAGGCCTGCAGCATGGGCGCGCTGCTCCTGGCGGGCGGCGCCGCCGGCAAGCGCTACTGCCTGCCGCACTCGCGGATGATGATCCACCAGCCGCTGGGCGGCTTCCAGGGCCAGGCCTCGGACATCGAGATCCACGCCAAGGAAATCCTCTTCATCAAGGAGCGCCTGAACCAGGTGCTGGCGCACCACACCGGCCAGCCGCTGGACGTCATCGCCCGCGACACCGACCGCGACCGCTTCATGAGCGGCGAGGAAGCGGTGCAATATGGTCTGATCGATCAGGTTTACACTCAGCGCCCCTCGGCCGCCTGAGTCTTTCCGCTCGAACGCGGCCGGGCGACCGGCCGTTTCGCGGGCTTGAAAATGCCCGCATTTGCCTTCATCTTGTGTTTCAAGCCCTATCCGACTGGAACGATCTAATGACTGACACCCGCAACGGCGAGGACAACGGCAAGCTGCTGTATTGCTCCTTCTGCGGCAAGAGCCAGCACGAAGTGCGCAAGTTGATTGCCGGCCCCTCGGTCTTTATCTGCGACGAGTGCGTCGACCTGTGCAACGACATCATCCGCGAGGAGGTGCAGGAAGCACAGGCGGAGAGTAGCGCGCACAAGCTTCCGGCGCCGAAAGAGATCCGTTCCATCCTCGATCAATACGTGATCGGCCAGGAACGTGCCAAGAAAACCCTGGCGGTAGCGGTCTACAACCACTACAAGCGCCTGAATCAGCGCGACCGCAAGGACGACGTCGAGCTGGGCAAGAGCAACATCCTGCTGATCGGGCCGACCGGCTCGGGCAAGACGCTGCTCGCCGAGACCCTCGCGCGCCTGCTGAACGTGCCTTTCACCATCGCCGACGCCACCACCCTGACCGAAGCCGGTTACGTGGGCGAGGACGTCGAGAACATCATCCAGAAGCTGCTGCAGAAGTGCGACTACGACGTAGAGAAGGCCCAGATGGGCATCGTCTACATCGACGAGATCGACAAGATCTCGCGCAAGTCGGACAACCCGTCCATCACCCGTGACGTGTCCGGCGAAGGCGTGCAGCAGGCCCTGCTGAAGCTGATCGAGGGCACCGTCGCCTCGGTTCCGCCCCAGGGCGGCCGCAAGCACCCGCAGCAGGAGTTCCTGCAGGTCGATACCCGCAACATCCTGTTCATCTGCGGTGGCGCGTTCGCCGGCCTGGAAAAGGTCATCCAGAACCGTTCCACCAAGGGCGGCATCGGCTTCAGCGCCGAAGTGCGCAGCCAGGAGATGGGCAAGAAGGTCGGCGAGGCCCTGCGCGAAGTTGAGCCCGAAGACCTGGTCAAGTTCGGCCTGATCCCGGAATTCGTCGGCCGCCTGCCGATCATCGCCACCCTCGACGAGCTCGACGAGGCGGCGCTGATGCAGATCCTCACCGAGCCGAAGAACGCCCTCACCAAGCAGTACGCCCGGCTGTTCGAGATGGAAGGCGTGGACCTGGAGTTCCGCCCGGACGCCCTCAAGGCCGTCGCCCGCAGGGCCCTGGAGCGCAAGACCGGCGCCCGTGGCCTGCGTTCGATCCTCGAAGGCATCCTGCTCGACACCATGTACGAAATCCCCTCGCAGACCGAGGTCAGTAAGGTGGTCATCGACGAGAGCGTCATCGACGGCTCGTCCCAGCCACTGCTGATCTACGAGAACAGCGAGCAGCCTGCCAAGGCTGCGCCTGAGGCATAAAGAAAAGGGGGCCTTCGGGCCCCCTTTTTCCTTCCCGTCTACCGCGCTTGTTTTTTCCCTGGCCTAACCCCATCTTAGGTCCAAGGGGCTAACCCCATCTTTTTTGGCCAAGTGCCGCTGTAGAGCCGAATATCATGAAAACACTCGTCGAGTTGCCCCTGCTTCCCCTGCGTGACGTAGTGGTCTATCCGCACATGGTCATCCCCCTGTTCGTGGGGCGCGAGAAATCCATCGAGGCCCTGGAGGCCGCGATGACCAGCGACAAGCAGATCCTCCTGCTGGCGCAGAAGAACCCCGCCGACGACGACCCGGGCGAAGACGGCCTGTACCGCATGGGCACCGTGGCCACCGTGCTGCAGCTGCTGAAGCTGCCCGACGGCACCGTGAAGGTCCTGGTGGAAGGTGAGCAGCGCGGCCATGTCGAGCGTTTCATCGACGAAGACGCCCATTGCCGCGCCGAAGTGTCGATCATCGACGAGGCGCCGGTCGGCGAGCGCGAGTCCGAGGTCTTCATCCGCAGCCTGCTGAGCCAGTTCGAACAGTACGTGCAACTGGGCAAGAAGGTCCCGGCCGAAGTGCTGTCGTCGCTGAACAGCATCGACGAGCCGGGCCGCCTGGTCGACACCATGGCCGCGCACATGGCCCTGAAGATCGAGCAGAAGCAGGAAATCCTCGAAATCACCGAGCTGGCCGCCCGCGTCGAGCACGTGCTGGCCATGCTGGATGCCGAGATCGACCTGCTGCAGGTCGAGAAGCGCATCCGCGGCCGCGTGAAGAAGCAGATGGAGCGCAGCCAGCGCGAGTACTACCTGAACGAGCAGATGAAGGCCATCCAGAAGGAACTGGGCGACATCGACGAGGGCCACAACGAGGTCGAGGAGCTGAAGAAGCGCATCGACGCCGCCGGCCTGACCAAGGAAGCGCTGGCCAAGGCCAACGCCGAGCTGAACAAGCTCAAGCAGATGTCGCCGATGTCCGCCGAGGCCACCGTGGTGCGCTCGTACATCGACTGGCTGGTGAACGTGCCGTGGAAGGCCGAGAGCAAGGTGCGCCACGACCTGGACAAGGCCGAGGACATTCTCGACACCGACCACTACGGTCTGGAAGAGGTCAAGGAACGCATCCTCGAATACCTCGCCGTGCAGAAGCGTGTGAAGAAGGTCAAGGGCCCGGTGCTCTGCCTGGTCGGCCCGCCCGGCGTGGGCAAGACCTCGCTGGCCGAGTCCATCGCCCGCGCCACCAACCGCAAGTTCGTGCGCATGGCCCTGGGCGGCGTGCGTGACGAGGCCGAGATCCGCGGCCACCGCCGCACCTACATCGGCTCCATGCCCGGCCGTCTGATCCAGAAGATGACCAAGGTGGGCGTGCGCAACCCGCTGTTCCTGCTCGACGAGATCGACAAGATGGGCAGCGACATGCGCGGCGACCCGGCCTCGGCGCTGCTGGAGGTGCTGGACCCGGAGCAGAACCACAACTTCAACGACCACTACCTGGAAGTCGACTACGACCTCTCGGACGTGATGTTCCTCTGCACCGCCAACTCCATGAACATCCCGGCGCCGCTGCTGGACCGCATGGAAGTCATCCGCCTGCCGGGCTACACCGAGGACGAGAAGGTCAACATCGCCTCGAAATATCTTGTACCGAAGCAGACTGCGGCCAATGGTCTCAAGAAGGGCGAGCTGACCTTCGACGAAGCGGCCATCCGCGACATCATCCGCTACTACACCCGCGAGGCGGGCGTGCGCAGCCTGGAGCGGCAGATCGCCAAGGTCTGCCGCAAGGCGGTGAAGGAGGGGGCCAGGGCCAAGCGCATCGAGGCCAAGGTCACCACCGAGACCCTCGAGAACTACCTGGGCGTGCGCAAGTTCCGCTATGGCCTTGCCGAGCAGCAGGACCAGATCGGCCAGGTCACCGGGCTGGCCTGGACCCAGGTGGGCGGCGAACTACTGACCATCGAGTCGGCCATCGTCCCCGGCAAGGGCGCGCTGACCAAGACCGGTTCGCTGGGCGACGTGATGGCGGAGTCCATCACCGCTGCGCTGACCGTCGTGCGTAGTCGTGCGAAAAGTCTGGGAATTCCGGCGGACTTCCACGAAAAACACGATATCCATATCCACGTCCCGGAAGGCGCCACGCCCAAGGACGGCCCCAGCGCCGGCATCGGCATGTGCACCGCGCTGGTCTCGGCGATCACCCAGATCCCGGTGCGCGCGGACGTCGCCATGACCGGCGAGATCACCCTGCGCGGCCAGGTGCTGGCCATCGGCGGGCTCAAGGAAAAACTTCTGGCGGCCCACCGCGGGGGAATCAAAACCGTGATCATCCCCGAAGAAAATGTCCGTGATCTCAAGGAAATTCCGGATAACATTAAGGCAGATCTCGTTATTAAACCGGTTAAATGGATTGACGAGGTCCTGCAAATTGCGCTGCAATACACGCCGGAGCCCTTGCCCGATGCGGCTCCCGAGATGGTTGCAAAGGATGAAAAACGCGAGTCTGATTCCAAGGAGCGAATCAGCACGCATTAGCCGGGGGGCTTTCTTGACACTGTTTTTGGGCCCTTGTTATAAAGCGGCACTTGCTTTGTCAGTTGGCAAACCAGCACCTGCTTTTGCTTACACCTAACACATAGAAACATACTCAACAGAAATAAGGGGACTTAGAGTGAACAAGTCGGAACTGATCGATGCAATTGCCGCATCTGCTGATATCCCGAAAGCTGTTGCCGGTCGCGCTCTGGACGCGGTAATCGAGTCCGTCACTGGCGCCCTGAAGGCGGGTGACTCCGTCGTACTGGTTGGCTTCGGCACCTTCGCTGTCAAAGAGCGTGCTGCCCGCACCGGTCGCAACCCGCAAACCGGCAAGCCGATCAAGATCGCTGCCGCTAAGATCCCGGGCTTCAAAGCCGGTAAAGCCCTGAAGGATGCTGTCAACTAAGCGTCTTTCTGGACTTGACCTGTCCGGTCCGACCTAGCGTCGGATCGGCCGCGGAGCGGCGCTCGGGATGGGTTACCATCCCGCATCGCCGGGGGTCGCGGGCCTGGCCCGCTAGCTCCGCCAGTTGCGAGAAGGCGCATCCTCGGATGCGCCTTTCTCATATCCGCATATTAAATACCCACGCCTCGCCGCCACTGACGGCAGGTGCGTGGCCGCTTTTGGGGGCCGCATGCTGCAAAACATCAGGGACAATTCCCAGGGCTGGATCGCCAAGACCATCATCGGTGTCATCGTCGTGCTGATGGCGCTGACCGGTTTCGATGCCATCATCCGGGCTACCCATCATGAGAATGTCGCTGCCAAGGTCAATGGCGATGACATCAGCATCCCCGAGCTGCAGCAGGCTCAGGAAATGCAGCGCCGCCAGTTGCAGCAGCGCCTGGGCAAGGACTTCGACGCCTCGACCCTGGACGACAAGCTGCTCAAGGACGCCGCACTCAAGGGCCTGATCGAGCGCAAGCTGCTGCTCCAGGCCGCGCAGAACGACAAGTTCGCCTTCACCCAGCAGCAGGTCGACCAACTGATCCTGCAGACTCCCGAATTCCTGGTCGACGGCAAGTTCAACGCCGACAAGTTCGACCAGGCGCTGCGCCAGAACGGCTACACCCGCATGCAGTTCCGCCAGATGCTCGAGCAGGAAATGCTCATCGGCCAACTGCGCGCCGGCATCGCCGGCTCCGGCTTCGTCACCGACAACGAGCTGCAGGCCTTCGCCCGCCTGGAGAAGCAGACCCGCGACTTCGCCACCCTGACCTTCAAGGCCGATCCGTCCAAGGCCAAGGTCGAGGACGCCGACATCAAGGCCTACTACGATGCCCACAAGGCCGAGTTCATGAGCCCGGACCAGGTGGTGATCGACTACATCGAGCTGAAGAAGTCGTCCTTCTTCAACCAGGTCGTCGCCAAGGACGAGGACCTGCAGGCCCAGTACCAGAAGGAAATCGCCGGTCTCTCCGAGCAGCGCGACGCCGCGCACATTCTCGTCGAGGTCAACGCCAAGCAGACCGATGCCCAGGCCAAGGCCAAGATCGAAGAGATCAAGGCGCGCCTGGCCAAGGGCGAGGACTTCGCCAAGCTGGCCAAGGAGGAATCCAACGACGTCGGCTCCGCCAACAATGGCGGTGACCTGGGCTATGCCGGCCGTGGCGTCTACGACCCGGCCTTCGAGGATGCGCTCTACGGCCTGAAGGCCAAGGGCGATGTGTCCGAGCCGGTGCGTACCCAGTACGGCTGGCACCTGATCAAGCTGCTGGGCGTGCAGGCGCCGGAAGTCCCGAGCTTCGCCAGCCTGAAGCCGAAGCTGGAACAGGACCTGAAGAGCCAACTGGTGGAGCAGCGCTTCGTCGACGCCACCAAGCAGCTGGAAAGCTCTGCCTACGAAGCCTCCGACCTGGCCCAACCGGCCCAGGAACTGGGCCTGAAGGTCGAGACCAGCAAGCCCTTCGGCCGCGAGGGCGGCGAGGGCGTCGCCGCCAACCGCCAGGTCGTCCAGGCTGCCTTCAGCACCGAGGTGCTGGAGGATGGCGCCAACAGTGGCGCCATCGAGCTGGATCCGGACACCGTGGTGGTGCTGCGCGTCAAGGAGCACCACAAGCCGCAGCAGCAGACACTGGAGGAAGTCACCGCTTCCATCCGCGAAGTGCTGCAGCGCCAGCATGCCGCCGATGCCGCCAAGGCACAGGGCGAAGCCCTGCTGGCAGGCCTGCGCGACGGCAAGACGCCGCTGGCCCAGGCCCAGAACGGCCAGACCTGGAAAGTGGTGGAGGCCGCTTCCCGTGGCCAGGACGGCGTCGATCCGCAACTGCTCCAGGAAGTGTTCCGCATGGCGCGTCCGGCCAAGGCCGAGCAACCGACCTTCGCCGGCGTGACCCTGGGCAATGGCGACTACGTGCTGATCCGCCTGAACGGCGTCAGCGAGCCGAGCGCCACCCTGAGCGACCAGGAGAAGGCCATGTATCGCCAGTTCCTCGCCTCGCGCAGCGGCCAGGAAGACTTCGCCGCCTTCCGTCGCCAACTGAGCGACAAGGCCGAGGTCGAGAAATACTGATCCATCGGCTGTGAGAAAAGGCGGAGCAGGGTGACCTGCTCCGCCTTTTTTGTATCCGCCGCATACCGACGCCATCCCCATGGCTGCGGGGCTCATTCGCGAGCAAGCTCGCTCCTACGAGAAGCCGTGCTCGTCTGCAACGTAAGCGGACCTTGTCCGCGATAGCCGGACGTCCCGGTGCGGTTCGTGGATAAGATCCACTCCTACGCTGCCCCACCCGCGCCATTCCCATGTAGGAGCGCGCCCTGCGCGCGAATCGCGGACGGAGTCCGCTCCTACAGGGTGCCGTGAAGCCCGGCATTCCCACCCGTAGGATGGGTTGAGCGAAGCGATACCCATCGCCATGGCCGCATGGACTGCCTCATCCTTCCCTTCGTGGCGAGCCTCAGCCGAAGCGGTAGATGTCCATGCCCAGGGCGCCCAGGGTGAAGCCGGCGTGCTCGATGTGCATTGCGGGGCCGCCGGCGCCGCGGGCGAAGTACAGCGGCAGCAGGTGTTCGTCGCTGGGGTGGTTTCGCGTTGCCGACGGTGCCTGCTGGCGATAGTCGAAAAGCGCGGCTTCGTCGTTGCGCGCCAGCTTCTCGACGATCCAGTCGCGGAAGGCCCGGGCCCAGGGTTCGACCACCTCGGGGCCGGCGTGCCAGTCCAGTTCGCCGAGGTTGTGGGTGATGCTGCCCGAGCCGATGAGCAGGATGCCTTCCTCGCGCAACTGGCGCAGGGCCTTGCCGACATGGTCCTGCAGGCGCGGACCGAGGCGGCTGGGCAGCGACAGCTGCAGCACCGGGATGTCCGCGGCCGGGTACATCAGGCTCAGCGGCACCCAGGCGCCGTGGTCCAGTGGCCGCTCGGCGTCCAGGCTGGCCGGGATGTTCTGGCTGGCCAGCAGTTCGACGACCCGCCGGGCCAGCTCCGGGGCGCCGGGCGCGGGGTACTGGACCTCGTAGAGGGCGCGGGGGAAGCCGTAGAAGTCGTGCCAGGTCTCCGGCCGGGGATTGGCGGTGACGCGCAGGTCCGGCGTTTCCCAGTGCGCCGATACCACCAGGATCGCCTTCGGCCGGGGCAACTCGGCGGCCAGGCGCTGGAGAGGCGCCGCGCTGGCACCGGGCTCCAGCGCCAACATGGGGGAGCCGTGGGATATGAACAGGGTGGGGAGCATGGAACACCTCCAGGGGAATGGCGTTATGTTCCCGCTGGGATAGATCGAAATCCAGTATGGGTTTTCGACCATAACAATCCGTTAATTCGATGCCATCAAGCTGTGCCGCGAAGCGACGGTCGGGCGGAACCTGGATGGCCAGTGGCCGCTCCAATACGAGTGGTCGCTCTCGACTGTGACGGGGTCGAGGCGTTTTTGCCGGCTGCGTCGCAAAGCCATCTATTCTCGGAAAAGAGCCACAGCAAGTTGCGGCTTGCGTCTCTTTGGCTGAGGGGCGGGGGTGAGGATAATTCGCGCCCCGCGGTGCAGTCGTCGTTTCCAGCGTTCGAGGTTCCATCCATGCAAGCCTTCAGGCAAGAGCTGATCCTTCGGGAAGGCGATCGTTTCGTGCTCGACGACGGTACCGAACTCATCGTCCGCCGCATCCGCGCGGGGCGGGTGAGCCTGGGGGTGGTCGAGCAGCGCGAGCAGGCCGAGCGCCACGGCTGGCTGCACTGGCCGCTGCGGCCGGCGTTGCTGCGCGGTCGCTAGCGGCAGACGCCCGGCTGGGCGATCATGGGCATCCGGCGGAGCCGCTCCGTCGATTCCGTGCAGGCAATCCGGCCTGCACCGCAGCAGGAATGGAGCCCATGCACGAAGACTTCTGGCAGGCGCGCTGGTCGCGCAACGAAATCGGTTTCCACCTCGCCGAGGTCAACCCCTACCTCGTTCGCCACTGGCCGGCCCTGGCCCTGCCAAGGGGCGCGCGCGTGCTGGTGCCGCTGTGCGGCAAGTCGCGTGACCTGGTCTGGCTGGCGGAGCAGGGCTACCGGGTGCTGGGGGTGGAGCTGGCCGAGCGCGCGGTGAAGGATTTCTTCGCCGAGCAGGGCTGGCAGCCCGAGGTGGAGCAGCGCGGCGCGCTGCGCTGTTATCGGCATGGCGCGGTGGAAATCCTCCAGGGCGACTTCTTCGACCTGGCGGCCGAACACCTGGCCGATTGCCAGGCGCTCTACGACCGGGCTGCGCTCATTGCCCTGCCGCCGGACATGCGCGAAAGCTACGCGCGGCACCTGTCCGCCATCCTGCCGCGGCCGCTGGATGGCCTGCTGGTCACCCTGGAATACCCTCAGGAGCAGATGTCCGGACCGCCGTTCGCGGTGCTCGCGGATGAGGTGAGGGAGCGCTTCGCGCAGTGGCAGGTCGTGGAACTGGAGCGCCTGGATGTGCTGGGCGAGAACTGGAAGTTCCTCGACCGCGGGGTGAATCGCCTGGAAGAAGTGGTGTTCCGGCTGCACCGGGACTGAAAGAAGAAGGGCGGCTCCGAGGCCGCCCTTTTTTGCTTGCTCAGCGCGCGTTGCGCAGCGCTTCGATGCGTTCTTCCAGCGGCGGGTGGCTCATGAACAGGCCGGCGAGGCCGTGCTTGAGGCCGCCGTTGATGCCGAAGGCGGTCAGGCTGTCGGGCATGTGCACCGGCACGCCCTGCTCGGCGCGCAGGCGCTGCAGCGCGGCGATCATCGCATTGCTGCCGGCCAGGTGGGCGCCGGCGGCGTCGGCGCGGAACTCGCGGCGGCGCGAGAACCACATGACGATGATGCTGGCGAGGATGCCCAGCACCAGTTCCGCGACTATGGTCGCGATGTAGTAGGCCGGGCCGCGGCCTTCCTCGGTCTTGAACACCGCCTTGTCGACGAAGTTGCCGAAGATACGCGCGAAGAACATGACGAAGGTGTTCACCACGCCCTGGATCAGCGCCAGGGTGACCATGTCGCCATTGGCCACGTGACCGATCTCGTGGGCGAGCACCGCGCGCACCTCGTCCGGCGAGAAGCGCTCGAGCAGGCCCTGGCTGACGGCCACCAGGGCGTCGTTGCGGTTCCAGCCGGTGGCGAAGGCGTTGGCCTCGTAGGCCGGGAAGATCCCCACCTCGGGCATCTTGATGCCGGCTTCGCGCGAGAGCTGCTCGACGGTCTGCAGCAGCCACTGCTCGTGGCGGGTGCGCGGCTGGCTGATGATTTCCGTGCCGGTGGTGGTCTTGGCCATCCACTTGGACAGGAACAGCGAGATGATCGAGCCGGCGAAGCCGAAGACGGCACAGTAGACCAGCAGCGCTTGCAGGTTGAGGTCGACGCCGTTGGCGGCCATGACCCCGTTGAAGCCGAGCAGGCTCAGGGTGATGCTGGCGACGAGCACGACCGCCAGGTTGGTGGCCAGGAACAGCAGGATGCGCATCATGGGTAAGACTTCTCCTCGCGACTTGGGCGCACGGCGCGCAGGGGCGCGCCGGTGCCCCGGGCGTGCGCGCTCCGGGGCCGGGCTGGATTATGCGGGGTATATACGGTCGGCCCCTAGGCGATTCAACGTGGGGACTATTTCAAACTATGTCTCTTTTTCCACGCCAGCACATTCGAAGAGTAGCCGGGCCAGGCGCGAGATGCGCTCGCTGTGCGCATCGGCCAGCGCGTCGCGCAGTTGCTGCGCGAGGGTGGCCTGCTGGCGCCGCACGCTGGCGGGCAGCTGCGCGTCGTCATCGCTGCCGCGGGGCAGGGCGCGGCTCAGGCGCAGGAAGCCTTTTTCGCTGAGCACGGCCTGGTCCAGGGCTTCGTGGCGGATGCAACTGTCGTAGCGCAGGTAGCCTTCCTCGGCCAGCCACAGCAGCGCGCCCAGGCAGGCCTGGTGACGCTTGCTGGGCAGGCCGAACTCGTCGTGTTCCTCGCGGCCGATGAGGTCTTCCACGTACAGGGCGATCTTGCGCGGGAAGGCCTGGTAGAGCAGGAGCAGCCCGGCGGCGGCGTCCTTGTAGAAGTCGTCGATCTGCAGGTCCATGGTTACTGACGATAGCTGCCGAGGAAGTTGCCGATGCGCCCGATGGCCTGCTCCAGGTCGTCGACGCGGGGCAGGGTGACCACGCGGAAATGATCCGGCCACGGCCAGTTGAAGGCGGTGCCCTGGACGATCAGCAGCTTTTCGGACAGCAGCAGGTCGAGGACGAACTTCTCGTCGTTGTGGATCGGGCAGACCTTCGGGTCGATGCGCGGGAAGGCGTAGAGCGCGCCCATGGGCTTGACGCAGCTGACCCCGGGGATGTCGTTGAGCAGCTCCCAGGCGCGGTTGCGCTGCTCCAGCAGGCGGCCGCCGGGCAGCACCAGGTCGTTGATGCTCTGGTAGCCGCCCAGGGCGGTCTGGATGGCGTGCTGGCTCGGCACGTTGGCGCACAGGCGCATGTTGGCCAGGATGTCCAGGCCCTCGATGTAGCTCTGCGCCTTGTGCTTGGGCCCGGAGATGGCGATCCAGCCGGAGCGGAAGCCGGCCACCCGGTAGGCCTTGGACAGGCCGTTGAAGGTCAGGCAGAGCACGTCCGGCGCCAGGGAGGCGGTGGAGATGTGCACGGCCTCGTCGTAGAGGATCTTGTCGTAGATCTCGTCGGAGAAGATCACCAGGTTGTGCTGGCGCGCCAGTTCTACGATGTCCAGCAGCACTTCCTTCGAGTAGACCGCGCCGGTGGGGTTGTTCGGGTTGATCAGCACCAGCGCCTTGGTGTTGCTGGTGATCTTCGCCTTCATGTCGGCGATGTCGGGGAACCAGTTGGACTGCTCGTCGCACAGGTAATGCACCGGCTTGCCGCCGGCCAGCGACACCGAGGCGGTCCACAGCGGGTAGTCGGGCGCCGGGATCAGCACCTCGTCGCCGTTGTTGAGCAGCGCCTGCAGGGCCATGACGATCAGCTCGGAGACGCCGTTGCCCAGGTAGATGTCCTCGATGCCGACGCCTTCCACCTGCTTCTGCTGGTAATACTGCATCACCGCCTTGCGCGCGCTGAACAGGCCCTTGGAGTCGCTGTAGCCCTGGGCCGTGGGCAGGTTGCGGATGACGTCCTGGAGAATCTCGTCAGGGGCTTCGAAACCGAACGGCGCCGGGTTGCCGATGTTCAGCTTGAGGATGCGATGGCCTTCCTCTTCCAGGCGTTTGGCGTGCTTGAGCACCGGCCCGCGGATGTCGTAGCAGACGTTGGCGAGCTTGTTCGATTTGCTGACCTGCATGATGTGGCGTTCCCGAAATGAAGGTTCCCGCGCTCCGGCCCTGGCTTGGCAGGCTGTAACGCGGGTGACAGACTGGCGTCTATACGAGGTGCGGAATGTCGCGCGTCCTGGCGGTAAAACTGAAAAAACGCCTGGTTGACGGAGAAACGAACGAAAAAAAGCCCATAAAAAGGCTTTTTTATCGTCGATGATCCCTTGTGCGGCAGATTCTGCATCCAACGATGACGTCACGCATCATACGTGCGGCCCGTTTCCCGCGAAAGGGCGCGGACGGGCTTTTTTCAAGCTTGCGAGGTACAGCGATGGAAAAGATCGAGAAGCCCCTGGAAAGCTGGCGCGAGGAGCTCGACGAACAGCAGTTCCACATCTGCCGCCTGGGAGGCACCGAGCGTGCCTTCACCGGCGAGTACTACGCGACCAAGACCCCCGGCATCTACCACTGTGTGTGCTGCGGCGCGGCGCTGTTCGACTCGGACGCCAAGTACGATTCCGGCAGCGGCTGGCCGAGCTATTTCCAGCCGGTGTCCAAGGAGGCCATCGCCGAACTGGAAGACTTCAGCCATGGCATGCACCGCATCGAGGTGCGCTGCGCGGCCTGCGAAGCCCACCTGGGCCACGTGTTCCCCGACGGGCCGCGGCCGACCGGGTTGCGCTACTGCATCAACTCGGCGTCGCTGAAGCTGGTGCCGCGCGACGGGGCTTGAGTGACGCAAGGCCCGCCGGTCGTCGGCGGGCCTTTTTTCGATGTAAATAAATTGTGTGCAATTTAATTGCGAGCTATCTTGATCGCTCCCACTTTCCTGGAGCCGGTTCCATGAGCGACGCATTGCTGGATATCCCCTGCACGACCATCAAGGGCGAGCAGAAGACCCTGGCCGATTTCGGTGGCAAGGCCCTGCTGGTGGTGAACACCGCCAGCCAGTGTGGCTTCACCCCGCAGTACAAGGGCCTGGAGGCGCTGTGGGAGAAGTACCGCGACAAGGGCCTGGTGGTGCTGGGCTTCCCCTGCAACCAGTTCGGCAAGCAGGAGCCGGGCGACGAGGGCGAGATCTCGCAGTTCTGCGAGCTGAACTTCGGCGTCAGCTTCCCGCTGTTCAAGAAGATCGATGTCAACGGCGCCGACGCCCACCCGCTCTACGTGCAGTTGAAGAAGCGCGCGCCGGGCGTGCTGGGCAGCCAGGGCATCAAGTGGAACTTCACCAAGTTCCTGGTCAGCCGCGACGGCAGCCAGGTCAAGCGCTTCGCCCCGCTGACCAAGCCGGAGGAGCTCACCGCCGAGATCGAAGCGCTGCTGCGATGAGCCGCCGCGAACCGGAACAGGCGCTGCTGCTGGACAACCAGCTGTGCTTCCGCCTGTACGCTGCCTCGCGGGCGATCATCCGCGGCTACCGGCCGATGCTCGATGCGCTCGGCCTGACCTACCCGCAGTACCTGGTGATGCTGGTGCTGTGGGAATGGCAGGACAAGCCGCCGGCGCAGCCGACGGTGAAGGCCCTGGGCGAGCGCCTGATGCTCGACTCCGGCACCCTGACGCCGCTGCTCAAGCGCCTGGAGCAGCTCGGCCTGGTGCAGCGCCGGCGGGCGCGGCAGGACGAGCGCGAGGTGCACCTGGGCCTGAGCGGGGAGGGCATCGCCTTGCGCGAGAAGGTGGCGCCGCTGCGCGAGGCGCTGCTGTGTGCCAGCGGCCTGGACCTCAATGCGATGGATGAGCTGCGCGGACGCCTGGACGACCTGCTCGGGCAACTGCTGGCGCTGGAGCCGTAAGGCGCCGCCGGCCTCAGGCATCCAGCCGGGGCTGCGCCCAGCGCTCCAGCATCGCCGCCATCTCGTCGCGGTGGAAGGGCTTGGCCAGGTAGTCGTCCATGCCGGCCAGGCGGCAGCGCTCGCGCTCGTCGGGCAAGGCGTTGGCGGTCAGGGCGATCACTGGCAGGTCCTTCCAGCGCGGCTGCTGGCGGATCAGGCGGGTCGCCTCGTAGCCGTCCATCACCGGCATGTTGCAGTCCATCAGCACCAGCTCAAAGTCTTCCTCGGCCAGGGCATCCAGGGCCTCCTGGCCATCGGCGGCGACCCGCACCCGGCAGCCGAGCTTCTGCAACAGGCCCCGGGCCACCAGTTGGTTGACCGGGTTGTCTTCCACCAGCAGCACGCGCGCGGCGAATTGCTCCGGGGCTTCGCCCGGCGATTGCCGCTGGGGCTGTATGGCCGGGCGGCGGAGGGCCTGCTGCAGGGCCTGGTGCAGGGTGGCGCGGCTGAGCGGGCGGGCCAACTGGCGCAGGGGCGCCAACTGCTGCGCCAGTTCGGCCTCGACGAAGCTGCCATAGGCAGTGACCAGCAGCACCGGGCGGTCCTTGAGGTGCTGGCGCAAGCCGACCAGGCAGTCCGGGCAGTCGGACAGCAGCACGTCCAGCTCCACGCCCAGCAGGCTGGCGTCGGTGTCCAGGCGCCGGTAGTCCAGGCCCCAGCGTGGCAGCCAGGTCTGCAATAGTTCAGCCAGACCGCTGCTGGCCGGGCATTGCGCCACCACCTTGCCGCTCAGGGGCTCCAGCGCCTGCGCGGGGTCCAGGGCGGGCAGCGGCAGGGTCGCGGCGAACTCGCTGCCCAGGCCCGGTTGCGAGCTGACGCTCAGCTCGCCCTGCATGGCCTCGCACAGCTTGCGCGTCAGCGCCAGGCCCAGGCCGGTGCCGCCGAACTGGCGGGTGATGCCGGCATCCGCCTGGGTGAAGGGCTGGAAGATGCGCTGCAGGGCGTCGGCGGCGATGCCGATGCCGGTGTCGCGGACGCTGATGCGCACGCCGTCCTCCCAGGGCTCGACGCGCAGGTCGACGCGGCCCAGGCGGGTGAACTTGAGGGCGTTGGAGAGCAGGTTGCTGACGATCTGCCGCACCCGCGTCGGGTCGCCTTCCAGCTGTGCAGGCAAGTCGGGGCTGACCAGGCAGGTCAGCTCCACCGCCGGGGCGGCGTTCTGCGACAGCAGGCTGGCGGTGTCCTCCACCAGGGTGGCGAGGTCGAAGGGAATCTTCTCCAGCTCCAGCTGGCCGGACTCGAACTTGGACAGGTCGAGCACGTCGTTGAGCAGGTCCACCAGCACCTTGCCCGAGTCGTGGGCGATGGACAGCTGCTGGCGCTGTTCCGGGCTCAGCGGGCCGTCCAGGGCCAGGCCGAGCATGCCCAGCAGGCCGTTGAGCGGGGTGCGGATCTCGTGGCTCATGTTGGCCAGGAAGGTGGCGCGGGCCTGGGCCATGTCCAGGGCGTTGAGGCGGGCGCGCTCCAGTTGCTGGTTGGACTGCGTCAGGCGGGCGTTGGCCGCTTTCAGCTCGGCGGTGCGCGCCGCCACTATGTTCTCCAGCTCGGCCAGGTAGCGGGTCAGGCGGTCCTCGGCCTCGCGGCGCTGCTCCATCTCCACGGCGATGTGGCTGAGCTGGCGGTTGGTCACCTCCACCAGCACGCCGATCTCGTCGCGCTCGTGGCCCTGGGGGCAGGGCAGGCGCAGGCGCGTGGGCGAGCGCGGGTCGTGGCGGGCGAGCACCTCGATCAGGCTCACCAGCGGCTTGGTCAGCAGGCCGTAGAACAGCACCAGGAGGATCAGCGACAGCAGCAGGCTGCGGACGAAGCCGGAGATCAGCGTCATGCCGGCGCGGCGCAGGAAGTCGTTGCCGAAGACGAAGGTGTCGATCTCCAGGCGCAGCACGCCGAGGGATTCCTTGGGCTGGTGCTCTATATACAGCGGCTCCTCGTAGACGCGCATATGCCCGAAGAGGAAGTCGCTGAGCGGGCGCAGGCGGCTCTCCGCCGGTGGCCGGCCGGCGCTGGCCAGGGCCACGTCGGCGCTGTCGATGATCTCCGCGCGGATCACCGCCGGCGAGCGCAGCAGGCCCACCACCAGTTCCTGGGCCAGTTCGGCGTCGATGTTGTAGGCGATGCGCGCCGCCGGGTTGTGGCTGACGTCCAGCAGGGCGCGTACTTCGCGGTTGATGGAGGCGTCCTGGCTGGCATAATCGACGCCCACCTGGATGAGGCTGAGCAGGGTGCCGAGGATGAAGGCGACCAGCACCGTCAGGCTGGCCTGCTTGAACGAGAGGCGATGGGTGAGCGCAATATCCATGAGGTGCGGTACTTCGCCTCGAGAATGCTTTCCAGGCGCGTAGCATAGCCCAAGCCGGCAGGCTGTCGGCAGAGGCGATGCCATCCATGTGACATGACCGAACGACAGCGTCGCTACGCTGAAGATCCCAGGGAGAAAGCCGTGGATTCCCGTCTGAATGATTTCCTGGCCCGCGCCGAAAGCGTGCTGGCCCGGCTGGAGCCGTTGCTCCCGGCGCTGCGCGAGCCCATCGACTGGCAGCGTTGCCTGGCCGCCCGCTGGCACCGCGATGGCCGCAGCGGCTACCTGCAGGCGCTGCAGGTGAGCCTCGACCTGCGCCTGGACGACCTGCTCGGCGTCGACAAGCAGCGCGAACAGCTGGCCCGCAACACCCGCCAGTTCGTCGCCGGCAGGCCGGCCAACCACGCCTTGCTGTGGGGCGCCCGGGGGACGGGCAAGTCCTCGCTGGTGCGCGCGCTGCTGGCCGAGCTGGCCGGCGACGGCCTGCGCCTGATCGAGATCGAGCGCGACCACCTGGCCGACCTGCCGCGGGTGGTGGAGCAGTTGCACGGCCTGCCGCAGCGCTTTGTGCTGTTCTGCGACGACCTGTCGTTCGACGCCGGCGAGGGCGACTACCGGGTGCTCAAGAGCGTGCTCGACGGCTCGCTGGAGCAGGCTCCGGACAACGTCCTGCTGTACGCCACCTCGAACCGCCGCCACCTGGTCTCGGAGAAGCAGAGCGACAACGAGAACTGGAAGATGGTCGACGGCGAGCTGCACCCCAGCGAGGCGGTGGAGGACAAGATTGCCCTGTCGGATCGTTTCGGCCTGTGGCTGTCGTTCTACCCCTTCACCCAGGAGCACTTCCTGGACGTGGTGCGGCACTGGGTGGAAGTGCTGGCCGGCCGTTCGGGGCTGGCCTTCACCTGGGACGAGCCGCTGGAGAAGGAAGCCATCCGCTGGGCCCTCGGGCGCGGCAACCGCAACGGCCGCTGCGCCTATCAATTCGCCCGCCAGTGGGTGGGCCGTCAATTGCTCGAAGGAGAAGAACCATGATCGACCTGCAACAGACCGGCGCCGGGCTGGGTGGCTACGCGCTGCTGGCGGCGCAGGCCGAAGCGCTGTTCGCCGACGAGCGCGACTTCATCGCCAACGCCTCGCAGTTCGCCGCCCTGCTGTTCCACGAACTGGGCGACCTGAACTGGGCCGGTTTCTACCTGAACAAGGACGAGGAACTGGTGCTGGGCCCGTTCCAGGGCAAGGTGGCCTGCGTGCGCATTCCCTTCGCCAAGGGCGTGTGCGGCGCCGCGGCGCGCACCCGCCAGACGCAGCGGGTGGAAGACGTGCACGCCTTCCCCGGGCACATCGCCTGCGACAGTGCCTCCAACAGCGAGCTGGTGGTGCCGCTGGTCAAGGACGGCCGGCTGATCGGCGTGCTCGACCTGGACAGCCCGAGCATCGGCCGCTTCAGCGCCGAGGACCAGGCCGGCATCGAGCGCCTGGCCGAGATCTTCCTGCGCCTGACCGATTGCTGAGGCACGAATTGTAGGAGCGGGCCCTGCCCGCGAAATCGCGCGCAGGGCGCGCTCCTACAGGGGAATGACGTCGGTGCTCGGGCTTTCCCCTCACCCCAGCCCTCTCCCGGAGGGAGAGGGGGCCAGTCCGTGCCGAAAGGAGGCCTGGTTTCAGCCGGCGATCCCTGTGCTTGCCGGCTGACGCCGAAATACCAACGCACGCCGAACGGTCCTCTCCCGAGGGAGCGGGAGCCAGTCCGTGCCGAGAGGAGGCCTGGTTTCAGCCGGCGATCCCTGTGCTAGCCGGCTAACGCCGAAACACCAACGCACTCCGAACGGTCCCCTCTCCCTCTGGGAGAGGGTTAGGGTGAGGGGGCCGCAGGCCTGCTCGCTCGATTCCGTGCCCCTATGCGCTCCGTGAGGCACGGCGTTTCCCCCCGCACCTGTAGCGGGCCCTGCCCGCGAAATCGCGCGCAGGGGAATGGCATCGGCGCTCGGGCTTTCCCCTCACCCCAGCCCTCTCCCGGAGGGAGAGGGAGCCAGTCCGTGCCGAAAGGAGGCCTGGTTTCAGCCGGCGATCCCTGTGCTTGCCGGCTGACGCCGAAACACCAATGCACGCCGAACGGTCCTCTCCCGAGGGAAGGAGCTAGTCCGTGCCGAGAGGAAGCCTGGTTCCAGCCGGCGACCCCTGCGCTAGCCGGCTAACGCCGAAACACCAACGCACGCCGAACGGTCCTCTCCCGGAGGGAGAGGGAGCCAGTCCGTGCCGAGAGAAGGCCTGGTTTCAGCCGGCAACCCCTGCGCTAGACGGCTAACGCCGAAACACCAACGCACTCCGAACGGTCCCCTCTCCCTCTGGGAGAGGGTTAGGGTGAGGGGGCCGCAGGCCTGCTCGCTCGATTCCGTGCCCCTATGCGCTCCGTGAGGCACGGCGTTTCCCCGCACCTGTAGGAGCGGGCCCTGCCCGCGAAATCGCGCGCAGGGCACGCTCCTACAAGGGAATGGCGCGGGTGGGGCGGCGTAGGAGCGGATCTCATCCGCGAACCGCGCCGATACCTCGGGCTATCGCGGACAAGGTCCGCTACGGGGATGTACGCCGTGCCCCGACCGAAGGCGTCTTTCTATTCAGGCCGGCGCCTGGGCGATGCGTGCGCGGATCTTGTCGACGACCCGCTGTTCACCCTCGAGAAGCGCCTGCAGGGCAGGGCGCTGCAGCATGCGCTGGAAGTGCGCGGCCAGACGCGGCCAGCGCCCGGCATCCAATACTTCCCCGCCGTGGCGCATGTTCACCAGTTGGCTGGCCACGGCGATGTCCGCCAGGCTGAAGCGGTCGTCGACGAAATACTCGGCTCCGCCCAGGCAGCCTTCCAGGTAGTCGAAGTGCGGCGGCAGTTTCTCCTGCAGCGCGGCCTCTACCGCCGCCTCGTCGCACGGCTTGCCCAGCAGCGGCTTGAGCAGGCGGTTGCGGAACACCGTGAAGGTGGCCAGGGGCGCCACTTCGTAGTCGGCGTATTTTTCCAGCCAGCTGATCCGCGCGCGGGCCAGGGCATTGCCGCCGCACAGGGGCGTGGCCTGGGGATCGCGGTCGTCCAGGTAGTGGCAGATGACGCTGGAGTCGGCCAGGGTGACGTCGCCGTCGCGCAGGGCGGGGATGCGTCGCAGCGGGTTGAGGTCGGCGTACCAGTCCGGCTGGTTGAACGGGTCGACGTTCTCCAGCTGGTAGTCCAGGCCCTTCTCCGCCAGGCACAGGCGAACCTTGCGGACGAAGGGGGATAGAGCGGCGCCGTAGAGGGTCAGGCTCATGCGGGTCTCCTCAGTCGTAGAGATTCTTCTTCTTCCAGATGTCGTCTTCGTCCAGCGCCTTCAGGCCTTCGGTCAGCTCGGTGTTTTCCTCGGCGGAGGGCTTGCTGCTTTCCAGGACCAGGGCGTTGGCGCGTTCGAGCTGTTGTTCCAGTTGCTTCAGCTGGGCCTGGTAGCGGCCGAGGTCGGCCTGCTTCTGCAGGTACTGCACGCCGCGCTCGAAGGCCAGGCGGGCCTGGCGGGGCTGGCCCTGCTGCAGCGCCTGCTGGCCGATGTTGGTGAAGAACTCTATATGCAGCTGGGTGAGCAGGTGGCGGATTTCCTTCAGCCAGCGCTGGGCGTCGTTGCGCGGAAGCAGGCCGTCCTGGGCGAAGCGGTTGATCTGGGCGTGCAGGCCCTCGAAAAGGAAGCGGACTTCCTTGGCCTTGGCTTCGGTGAGGATCAACTGCGGGGCGTTGCGCACTTCCATGGCGCTGCCCTGGCTTACCAGACGGTTGAGTTCGGCGACGCGCTCGGCGACCTGGGGCGTCTTTTCCAGCTTGAGCAGGCGTTCGCCCAGGGCGAGTTCGAAACGGCTGAGCAGCAGCTTGAGGTCCGCGGAGATGAACTGGCCGGGCAGGCTCTCGGCGATGGCGCCGCAGCGGCGGAAGCGATCCTGCAGGTCGGCTTTCTCCCGGGCCTTCTCCAGCTTACGGTTTTCCAGCTGCTGGTTGATGAAGACGATGGCGATCAGAATGACGATGCCGGCGACGACCAGGGCGGTGATGACGAGTGGCGACACCTTGGAAACTCCCTGAAGGATTTTTCCCGAGTGTAATGGCTCGCTGACACCGGTCATAGCGGCGGCGCAAAATTTGACCAGAAGTCTTTGATTTAAAAAAATTTTTCCGGAAGGGTTGACGCCCCTCCAAAGGCTCCATAGAATGCGCGCCACTTCGACGCGAAAGCCGAAAGGCAGAGCGAAGAAGCCGGAAAGAATGTTGTAAGTTCCGGGCCGCGTCCCCTTCGTCTAGTGGCCTAGGACACCGCCCTTTCACGGCGGTAACAGGGGTTCGAGTCCCCTAGGGGACGCCATTGCGGGAATAGCTCAGTTGGTAGAGCACGACCTTGCCAAGGTCGGGGTCGCGAGTTCGAGTCTCGTTTCCCGCTCCAAATTCTCGGTCATCGCCCCGGCGGTGAACGGAAAGCGAAATGGCGTTACCCTCCGGTCGAAAGCCGGAGGTTGCAACAAGTTGATGCGGGAATAGCTCAGTTGGTAGAGCACGACCTTGCCAAGGTCGGGGTCGCGAGTTCGAGTCTCGTTTCCCGCTCCAATCCGGATCGCCCCTCGCGGTGATCCACACAAAAAGGCTGCCTCAGGGCAGCCTTTTTGCGTTTCCGTCCCCTCGCTTATCCGCAGGCGCCGGCTCGCTGCCCCGCGTTTCCCGCTCCAGCGCCTGGCGCAGGCTGGGCATGGCCGGTTGCGCGAGGTCGTCCAGGCGCCAGGCTCCCCCGCGCCTGACCAGGCGCAGCAGCACGCCGCGGCGCCACTGCTCGTGCACCAGGATCACCCTGGCCGTGGCCCGGCCCTCGCCGGCCAGGCTGACGTGCAGTTGCTCCAGTTCCAGGCCAGGCGAACGCCGGCAGACGCAGAGCGGGTCGTTCTCCAGCAGCCCCGCGCCTTCGTGGCGGGCGGCGCGGTAGGCCTTCAGCGCCCGCGCCAGCGCCGGGCTCAGCCAGCGCCGGGCGCGCGCCTCGCCGATATCGCCGGACAGCGCCCCGGGGCCTTCGTCGCCGTACAGCCGGCGCACGAAGCTTTCCACCTCGACCTTCGCCGTCCGCTGCCCGCCCTGGCTCTGGCCCTGGCTGCTGGGCGCCAGGCTCGCCAGCAGCACCAGCAGCAGGGCGAGGATGCTGCCCGAGCGCAGCCGCAGCCCTCCATGGCTGGTGGTCATCGGTGGGAGGTGCGGCATGGGGAGGTCCTGCGATAGCGCCTTGGCGAAGTGTTCCGGCCAGCTTGGCAAGGCTTGCCCGGCCGGTGGAATAAGGCGCAGGCGCGGGCGCCGGTGAGACGTTTCCTCGCCCCCGGGCAATGCCGGCGCCGGGCAGCGAATTCGGATTGCCCTTATTTGGTCCGCCGGGGGGATTTGCTCTGATAGCGCCGGCTTCCCCGGCGCGCATCGGCGCCTGGGCAGCATTGCAGGGACCGTGTGGCCGCAATGCCTGGCACGGGTCGATGGATATTCTCCGAGTAGTTCTTCATATGTATGACGATTTCATTGGGCGGCTCCTGGAGACGCTCGTCCGCCGCTTCGGCCTGGCGCCGGAAAACGCCGGGAAGCTCCTGGGCCTGCTGGCTCACCTGGTGCTCGACGAGCAGCGCGGCGGCTGGGCCGGTTTCGTCCAGCACCTGCGCCGGCAGGGACTGGGCGCCTGGCTGCAGGGTGGCCCCCCTGCGCAGGCGCCCGACCGCGCCCAGCTGGAGCAGGTGTTCGACGCCGAGACGCTGGGCCGCTTCGCCCGGCAGCTGGGGCTGTCCGACGAGGGGCTGGAGGAGGCGGTCGCCGCCTGCCTGCCGGAACTGCTGGCCGGGCTGGACGCTGCCGGTGGCGCGGCGCAGGCCGGAGCCGAGGGGCTGACTGTGCTGATGGCCGACACCGCCGAATTGCTGCCGGCGCTGCGGCCGGAGGCGATCGGCGAGCCGGCCGGGCCGCGACCGGAGGCGAAGCGTGGGCTGGCGCCCTGGTTGGGCGCGCTGCTGGTGCTGTCGCTGCTCACCATGGTGCTGTCGTTCCGCCATTGCTCGTCCGCGCCCGTGGCCCAGGCGCGGGTGGCGGCAGCCGTGGAGGTGGCTCCGCAGCCCGAGGCCAGCCCGGTGCTGGAGGCGCCGCGCTTCATGCTCGAACTGCGCGAGGGCAAGGTGCGCATCAACGGCCAGCTCACCAGCATCGACGAGCGCGCGGCGCTGCTGGGGCGGCTGAAGGAGGTCTTCGGCGCGGAGCGCCTGCGGGGCGACATCCTGGTCAAGCGGCAAACCAGCCCCGCGGCCTGGCTCGACGGACTGCTGGAGCTGCTGCCGGAACTGAAGGTCGAGGGGCTCAAGCTGGGCTTCAACGGCGAGCGCATCCGCATGGATTCCACCGCGCTGAGCCAGGGGCAGCGCATCGAGCTGTCGCAGAAATTGCGCGAGACCTTCGGCGGCTTCGAATTCCTGGGGCTGTGGAACCGCACCCTGGCCGCCCTCAACGGCCTGCCGCCGGGCTCCGGCGCCCGGCAACTGGCCGATGCCCTGACCCAGTTGGGGATTCGCTTCGACAACCGCTCGAGCACCATCAGCCGCGACAGCGACGAGGTGCTGGCCGAAGCCGCCGAAGCCATCCGCCAGGCGCCGCCGGGCACCCTCGTGGAAGTGGGCGGGCACACCGACGACAGCGACGATTCGCAGAGCAGCCAGCAGGCCTCCCGCGTTCGGGCCGAGGCCGTGGTGGCGCGCCTGGTAGAGCTGGGCGTGGCGCCCGACCGTCTGCAGGCCAAGGGCTACGGGCGCAGCCAGCCGCTCTTCAGCAACGCCACCGAGGCGGGCCGGGCGCGCAACCAGCGCATCGAGTTCAGCGTGCTGGAGTGAGCCGGCCCTTGCCCTGGCGCGCCAGGCTCAGCGCACGGCACGCAGCGCCTGGCCCTGAGGCTGCCGGACCAGGCCGAACAGGTCCTTCGGGTCCTGCGGCCGTGGAACCAGCTCGATGTCGCGGCCGATGCCGCGTTCGCGCGCCGCGTCGTGCAGCCAGCGCAGGGCGGAGAAGTCTTCCAGGGCGAAGCCCACCGAGTCGAACACGGTGATCTGCTCGGCGTTCTGCCGGCCCTCGGCGGCGCCGGCGAGGATGCGTTGGAACTCGATCACCGGGAAGTCCGCCGGCATCTGCTGGATGTCGCCTTCGATGCGGGTCTGCGGTTCGAACTCGACTATCACCCGCGCGCGCTCCAGCACTTCGGCCTGCAGTTCGGTCTTGCCCGGGCAGTCGCCGCCCACGGCGTTGATGTGCATGCCCGGTTCGAGCATGTCGGCCGTGAGGATGGTGGCGTTGGTCTTGTCGGCGGTGACCGTGGTGACGATATCGGCGCCGCGCACCGCTTCACGCACCGAGTCCGCCACCACCAGCTTCAGGCCGGGGAGGCCGGCGAGGTTGCGCTGCAGCTTGGCGATGGCCGCCGGGTCGATGTCGAACAGGCGGATTTCCTCGATGCCCAGCAGCTCGTGGAAGGCGATGGCCTGGAACTCGCTCTGCGCGCCGTTGCCGATCAGCGCCATGCGGCGGGCGTCGGGGCGGGCCAGGCAGCCGGCGAACAGCGCCGAGGTGGCGGCGGTGCGCACGGCGGTGGTCAGCGTCAGTTCGCCGAGCAGCAGCGGGTAGCCGCTGTCCACCGTGGCCAGCACGCCGAAGGCCATCACCGTGGGCAGGTCGACGCGGTGGTTCTTCGGGTGGCCGTTGACGTACTTGAAGGCATACAGCTTGCCGTCGTCGGCGGGCATCAGTTCGATCACGCCGAGGGCGGAGTGGTTGGCGACGCGGGCGCACTTGGTGAATTCATCCCAGCGTCGGTAGTCGGCCTCGATGTAGCCGGCCATGGCGCGGATGGCCGCGCCCGGGCCGACCTCGCCGAGCAGTCGGCCAACGTCCTGCACATCCAGATAACGGGTCATGCTGCCATCCTCCTGAGTGGGAGCGCCGCGCGTTCATCGGGCGCCTGGGGTCAGTCTATGCCGCTGGCCGGGAATAACTGTGCTTTCTGACTGCATGGGCTAGGCTTCTGCGCAAAGACAGACTCAGGATGAGAGGAATGAAGAAAAGAAATTCCAGCGTGGCCGACCTGGATGCCACCGACCTGGCGATGCTGCGCCTGTTGCAGGACGACGCCAGCCTGTCCAACGCCGAGCTGAGCGAGCGCCTGGCGCTGAGCGTCACGCCCTGCTGGCGGCGGCGCAAGCGCCTGGAGGAGGAAGGCTACATCCGCGACTACCAGGCCAACCTCGACCGTCGGCGCCTGGGCCTGGACATCCTGGCGTTCGTCCACGTGCGCTTCGCCGCCCATTCCGACGATGCCTCGGACCGCTTCGAGGCGACCGTGCGCGACCTGCCGGAGGTGCTGGCCTGCCATAAGATCACCGGCGATGCGGACTTTCTCCTGCAGGTGCTGGAGAAGGACCTGGACGCCTATGCGGAGTTCGTCGAGAAGGTGCTGCGCAAGCAGCCGGGCATCGCGTCGATCCAGTCGACCCTGGCGCTGCGGGAGATCAAGGATTGCCACCGGATACGGGTGCCGGAGGAGGGGTAGGGCGGCCTGACGGCCGGATCGCGGACGCAGTCCTCCTACGGTTCCAGGAAGCACGGCTTTTCGTAGGATGGCGTTGAGCGAAGCGATACCCATCGCCGCAACAGCATGGGTTTCGCAAGCTCAACCCATCCTACGAAGAGCACCTCGGCGCAAGACAGTTGCTCCTACGATCGTGCTTCCCTGCCAATGCCCAGGCCAACCCCGGAGCCGCCGGGGGCCGAGGCCAAACGGCGGATAACGCCGTAGGCGTTATGCGCCCTACGCGGTATCCCCGTATCCGCGATTGCGTCGGCTCAATGCTTGGCCGAGTCTTCCGGCAACGCCAGCAAAGCCTTTTCCTTGTTCCAGTCGAAGGGCTCGCCGTTTTCCTCGGCGGCGAAGCGGCGTTCGTCCAGTTGCTGGTACAGGTCGATCTCTTCGTCGGGCATGAAGTGCAGGCAGTCGCCGCCGAAGAACCACAGCAGGTCGCGCGGCACCAGGTGGGCGATCTGCGGGTAGCGGTGGAAGGTCTGGGAAATCAGGTCCTGGCCCAGGTACTGGGCGCCCACCGGGTCGCGCGGCAGTTCCTGCAGCAGTTCGTCGAAGCGTTCGAGGAACAGGCCGTGGTTCTCCTCCGGGACCTGCTCGGCTTCGCCCAGGGCGCCGAGGATCATGCGCAGGTGCTGCAGCAGGGCGAGGTGGTGGTCAAGGTAGGCGCTGGCCATGGTGGGGTCCTCTGCGGAAACGGCTGAAACGGGGGCGGAGTATATAGGGTTTCGCCGCCCCCAGCCGCGCGGCGGGGTTCAACGCAGCGGCCGCGATTGCGTCTGCCGGCGCTGGTTGTCGATCATCCGCCGCTGCATGTCGAGCTGCTGCTGTTGCTGCTGCAGGCGGAACTGCTGCAGGTCGGTGCGCTGGCGCTCGATGGTCTGGTCCTGCAGGCGCTGTTGCTGGCGCTGGCGGTCCAGGGCCTGCTGCTGGTCCTTGAGCTGTTGCTGCTTGAGCTGCAGGCGCTGGTCCTCGTATTGCAGGCGCTGGTCCTGCTGCTGCGCGCGGCGTTGTTCGGCCTGGCGCTGCAGGCTGTCGATCTGCTGCTGTTGCGCGTCCAGGTCGACCAGCGGCGCCGGTGGCGGGCTGTTGCGGCTCGGGTAGAGCCAGGAATCGGCCTGCGCCGTGGTTGCCAGGGCCAGGCCGACGAGGAGGATGGGCAGGATGCGCATGGGCGTTCTCCCGGTTGCCTTTGCCTGCCAGTGTGCACCCATCCGCCGGCACTGGCAGCCCCCGGGGCGAAAACGCCAAGGGCGCCGTGTCGGCGCCCTTGGCGTACTGCTCCCTTCATGGGGTAGGGAAGGGTTCTGGGTGGTCAGACCTTGCCGGGCTGGCCGAGTTCCTCCTTGGCGAAGTCGTCGACGTCGATCACCTGGCGCCGGGCCTTCTCCGCGGCGTGCAGCTGCTGGCCCTGGTCTTCGTCCAGCACCCGCGCGGCCACCGCGGCGTCGATCGGCGACTGGCCGGGCGCCGGGCGCACCTTGCCTTCCTTGAGCGCCTTGTGCAGCTGTTTCTGCAGGGGCGCTACCTCGCGCAGGGCGGTGAGGGCGCGCTCCAGGTCGGCCAGCGGGTCGTCTTGCGCCGTGGGCAGGAAGGCGCCGTAGAGGATCGCCTGCAGCGCCGGGTCGTCCAGCGGGCGGCCGAGGATGCCGGCGATCTCCGCGTCCAGCGCGTCGCTCGGGCCCTTGTGGCGGCGGCCCAGGGGGAACACCAGGAGCTTGAGCAGGCAGCCGACGCAGCGGTTGGGGAAGTTCTCCAGCAGGGCGGCCAGGGCCTCCTCGGCCTTCGCCAGGTTTTCCTCCAGGGCCCAGCGCAGCAGCGGTTGCAGGTACTCGGCATGGTTCAGGTCGTGGTAGCGCTTGAGCGCCGCCGAGGCCAGGTAGAGGTGGCTGAGGGCATCGCCCAGGCGCGCCGAGAGGCGTTCCTTGCGCTTCAGCTCGCCGCCCAGCAGCATCATGCTGAAGTCGGCGAGCATGGCGAAGCTGGCCGCCAGGCGGTTCACCGCGCGGAAGTAGGGGCGCGTCAGGCGGTCGCCGGGCACGTGGTCGAAGCGGCCGAAGCCCAGGCCCAGCAGCAGGCTGCTGGCGGCGTTGCTCACCGCGAAGCCGATGTGCCGCAGCAGCAGGCGGTCGAACTCGTGGGCGGCGTGGCCCTGGTCTTCCTGCTGGGCCAGGGCCATCTCCCTGAGCACGAAGGGATGGCAGCGGATGGCGCCCTGGCCGAAGATCATCAGGTTGCGCGAGAGGATGTTGGCGCCTTCCACGGTGATGAAGATCGGCGCCGTCTGCCAGGCGCGGCCCAGGTAGTTGCGCGGGCCGAGGATGATGCCCTTGCCGCCGTGGATGTCCATGGCGTGGCTGATGCATTCGCGGCCGCGCTCGGTGAGGTGGTACTTGAGGATGGCCGAGAGTACCGAGGGTTTCTCGCCCAGGTCCACCGCGTGGGCGGTGAGGATGCGCGCGCAGTCCATCATCCAGGCGTTGCCGCCGATGCGCCCGAGGGCTTCCTGGATGCCCTCGAAGGCGCCGATGGGCACGTTGAACTGCTCGCGGATCTGCGCGTAGCGCCCGCTGCTGTAGCTGCAGCCCTTGGCCGCGCTGGTGCCCACCGCCGGCAGGGAGATGGAGCGGCCCACCGACAGGCAGTTCATCAGCATCATCCAGCCTTTGCCGATCATCGCCTGGCCGCCAATGATGCAGTCCAGCGGCAGGAACACGTCCTTGCCCGAGTTCGGCCCGTTCATGAAGGCCGCGCCCAGGGGCACGTGGCGCCGGCCGATCTCCACTCCGGGAGTGTCGGTGGGCACCAGGGCCAGGGTGATGCCCAGGTCTTCCTCGCCGCCCAGCAGGTGGTCCGGGTCGTGGCACTTGAAGGCCAGGCCGAGCAGGGTGGCCACCGGGCCCAGGGTGATGTAGCGCTTCTCCCAGGTCAGGCGCAGGCCGAGCACTTCCTCGCCCTGCCACTGGCCCTTGCAGACGATGCCGATGTCGGTCATGCCACCGGCGTCGGAGCCGGCCTGCGGGCTGGTTAGGCCGAAGCAGGGGATTTCCTCGCCGCGCGCCAGGCCCGGCAGGTAGCGCTGGCGCTGCTCGTCGGTGCCGTAGTGCAGCAGCAGCTCGGCCGGGCCCAGGGAGTTGGGCACCATCACGGTGGAGGCCAGGTCGCCGCTGCGGCTGGCCAGCTTCATCACCACCTGGGAGTGGGCGAAGGCGGAGAAGCCCTTGCCGCCGTACTCCCTGGGGATGATCAGGCCGAAGAAGCCCTGTTCCTTGATGAAGGCCCAGGCTTCCTCCGGCAGGTCCATGCGCCGGGAAATGTCCCAGTCGTCGACCATGGCGCAGAGCTGCTCGGTGGGGCCGTCGATGAAGGCCTGCTCCTCCTCGGTGAGCTGCGGCGCCGGGGCGCCCAGTAGCTTGCTCCAGTCCGGGCGGCCGCTGAACAGGTCGCCGTCCCACCACACTGTGCCGGCCTCGATGGCCTCGCGCTCGGTGTCGGACATCGGCGGCAGCACCTGTTTGAACCAGGCGTACAGCGGGCCGCTGAACAGCTTGCGGCGCAGGTCGGGCAGGGCCAGGGCGGCGGCCACCGCCAGCCAGGGCAGCCAGAGCAGGATCATCCAGCCGTGGGCATGGCTGAACAGGCCCATGAAGATGAGATAGACGGCGACTATGCCCAGCGCCGGGGCCGGCGCCACGCGCCGGTGGGCCAGCCAGGCGACGCCGAGCACGAGAACGATCAACCAGAGCAACGACATGCACTTTCCTCCATGATGAACGACGGGGCGATCCCTCACAGCTTAGCCGGGTGTTGGCGCCTTCCTCGGCGAGCTTGGCCGGATCGTCCTCCACGGCATGCGGACGGGCTGTTTAGACTGGCCGGAACCGTGAAGGAGATTCCCCCATGCAGGCTTACCTCGAACCCGGCCGCTACCTGGATAGTGACCACCCCGCGGTGGTCGAGTTCGCCCAAAGGCACCGTGGCGCCTCGCCGCAGCCGCGCGAGCAGGCGGTGGCGCTGTACTACGCGGTGCGCGACGGCATCCGCTACAACCCCTATGTGTTCAGCCTCGATGCGCAGACGCTCAAGGCCAGCCACGCGCTGCAGGCCGGGCAGTCCTACTGCGTGCCCAAGGCCGCGCTGCTGGCGGCCTGCGCCCGGCATTGCGGCATCCCCGCGCGCATCGGCCTGGCCGACGTGAAGAACCACCTGGCCAGCGGGCGCATGGTGGAGATGCTGCGCAGCGAGGTGTTCGCCATGCACGGCTACACCGAGCTGTTCCTCGACGGCCGCTGGGTCAAGGCCACGCCGGCCTTCAACCGCGAGCTGTGCGAGGCCTTCGGCGTGCTGCCGCTGGAATTCGACGGGCGCCAGGACAGCGTCTTCCACGAATTCGACCAGGGCGGCCGGCGGCACATGGAGTACCTGTGCGACCACGGCCAGTTCGCCGACGTCCCCGAGGACCTGTTCTTCGGCCACCTGCGCGCCTGTTCGACGCCGGCCCCACGCCGCTGTCCGGCGACATGCAGGCCGAAGCGCCGAAGCATGAAGGCAATCGATAGTCATCATCAGTCCGCACGCCTTTCTTCTTGCCGCGCCGACCGGTAGGGTGCTTGGGTTCACCGGCCGACCTGCCGCGGCCGCGTTCACCCACCGAACAAGAAGAGGCTGCACGCCATGCTGAAAATCTGGGGCCGCAAGAATTCGTCCAACGTGCGCAAGGCGCTGTGGTGCGCCGAGGAGGCCGCGGTGGCCTACCAGCGCATCGACGCCGGCGGCGCCTTCGGCGTGGTGAACGAGCCGGCCTACCGCGCGCTCAACCCCAACGGCGTGGTGCCGACCCTGGAGGATGGCGACTTCGTGCTCTGGGAATCCAATGCCATCGTCCGCTACCTGGCGGCGAAGTACGCGCCCGACAGCCTCTACCCGCAGGACCTGCAGCAGCGCGCCAGCGCCGAGAAGTGGATGGACTGGACCACCTCGACCTTCGCCGGGCCCTTCCGCACGGTGTTCTGGGGTACCCTGCGCACCCCGCCGGAGCAGCGTGACGAAGCGGCCATCGCCGCCGGCATCGAGGCCTGCGTGACGGCCCTGGCGGTGCCCGAGCAGGCCCTGGGGCGCCAGCCATACTTGTCCGGCGAGCGCTTCGGCATGGGCGACATCCCCCTGGGCAGCTTCATCTACGCCTGGTTCGAGATGCCCATCCAGCGCCCGCCGATGCCGCACCTGGAGGCCTGGTATGCCCGCCTGCGCGAGCGCCCGGCCTACCGCAGCGCGGTGATGACCGAGCTGACCTGAACCGCCCGCGGCGCCGGCGAAGGTTGCATTTGCCGGCGCGGGCCCTTATCTAGCTGTTCCATTTTCATGCGCCGCCCAGCCACGGGAAATTCCATGAGTTCCGCGCTTACCCTCCGTCAACTGACGAAAACCTACGGCAACGGTTTCCAGGCCCTCAAGGGCATCGACCTGGACGTCGCCGAGGGCGATTTCTTCGCCCTGCTCGGCCCCAACGGCGCCGGCAAGTCCACCACCATCGGCATCCTTTCCACCCTGGTGAACAAGACCAGCGGCACGGTCACTGTGTTCGGCCACGACCTCGACCGCGAGCCGCTGAAGGTCAAGCGCTGCCTGGGCGTGGTGCCCCAGGAGTTCAACTTCAACCAGTTCGAGAAGGTCTTCGACATCGTCGTGACCCAGGCCGGCTACTACGGCATCCCGGCGAAGATCGCCAAGGAGCGCGCCGAGAAGTACCTCAACCAGCTGGGCCTGTGGGACAAGCGCAACTCGGCCTCGCGCGAGCTTTCCGGCGGCATGAAGCGCCGGCTGATGATCGCCCGCGCGCTGATCCACGAGCCGCGCCTGCTGATCCTCGACGAGCCCACCGCCGGGGTGGACATCGAGCTGCGCCGCTCGATGTGGAACTTCCTCACCGAACTGAACCAGCAGGGCATCAGCATCATCCTCACCACCCACTACCTGGAGGAGGCCGAGCAGCTCTGCCGCAACATCGCGATCATCGACCACGGCACCATCGTCGAGAACACGAGCATGCGCAAGCTGCTGACCCAGCTGCACGTGGAGACCTTCGTGCTCGACCTCAAGGGCGCCGTGGCCCAGCTCCCGCAACTGCCCGGCTACCCTGCGCGGCTGCTGGACGACCACACCCTGGAGGTGCAGGTGGACAAGGCGGCCGGCATCAACGGCCTGTTCGCCCAGCTGAACGGGCAGGGCATCGAGGTGCTGAGCCTGCGCAACAAGACCAACCGTCTGGAGGAGCTGTTCGTGTCGCTGGTCGAGAAGAACCTGTCGAAGGTGGCGGTATGAGCGAGCTGCGCGCCAACTGGGTGGCCCTGAACACCATCGTCTACCGCGAAGTCCGCCGCTTCACCCGCATCTGGCCGCAGACCCTGCTGCCCCCGGCGATCACCATGGTTCTGTACTTCGTCATCTTCGGCAACCTGATCGGCCGGCAGATCGGCGGCATGGGCGGCTTCAGCTACATGCAGTACATAGTGCCGGGGCTGATCATGATGTCGGTGATCACCAACGCCTACGGCAACGTGGTGTCGAGCTTCTTCGGCAGCAAGTTCCAGCGCTCCATCGAGGAGCTGCTGGTGTCGCCGGTGTCGCCGCACACCATCCTCCTCGGCTACACCGTGGGCGGTGTGCTGCGCGGGCTGGCGGTGGGCGTCATCGTCACGGCGCTGTCGCTGTTCTTCACCAAGCTGCAGGTGCACCACCTGGGCATCACCGTGCTGGTGGTGGTGCTGACGGCCACCATCTTCTCCATGGGCGGCTTCGTCAACGCGGTGTACGCGCGCAACTTCGACGATATCTCGATCATCCCGACCTTCGTGCTGACGCCGCTGACCTACCTGGGCGGGGTGTTCTACTCCATCCACATGCTGCCGGAGTTCTGGCAGACGGTATCGCTGGCCAACCCCATCCTGCACATGGTCAACGCCTTCCGCTACGGCATCCTCGGGGTGTCGGACATCCAGATCGGCACGGCGCTGATCTTCATGCTGGTGGCGACGGTGATCCTGTACTTCTTCTGCATCCGCCTGCTGGTGAGCGGGCGGGGGATGCGCCAGTAACGGCGCGGTTTTGCGCTTGAACGAAGGCCCCGGTTTCGTGAGGAACCGGGGCCTTCTGTTTTTGCTCGCGAACCAATGGTTCAGGACAACGCCGAACGACCCCCTCTCCCTTGAGGGCCGGGCGTGCAGCCGAGGGTTGGGGAGAGGGAGCGGCGTCAATCCAAGACGCCGATGCCGCCGGGTAGCCCCCATCGCGGGCAGGGCCCGCTCCTATGTATGGACTCACCCCCACCGTCAACCCGCTTTTGAACATGAAAACCCGACTGCATCTATGTATTAGGCCTGTTCGAGGAAGCCACGTCGGGCTTCTGGCCAAC
>NZ_BSQE01000030.1:0-78184 GCF_030268185.1 Pseudomonas sp. NBRC 100443 | reverse complement strand
CCGCCTGGTTCGAGAGCAACGAGATGCAGCGGCTGTTCCGCGACTCGCACATGACCGGCGCCCACGCCTACACCGACTACGACGTCTGCGCGCAGATCCTCGGCCGCGAGCTGATGGGCCTGGAGCCGGACCCGAGCATGGTCTGAGCCACCACGCCCAGCCTGCTCTTCGTAGGAGCGAGCTTGCTCGCGAACCGACCCCGCTGCGGAATCCGTTCGCGAGCAAGAACCAGGCGTCCCACTCGCTCCTGCAAGTGGCACCAACCGCAGATGAATCTCTTCAATCCCGCCGGCCCCGCGCCGGCGCGGAGGAACCGCCATGAACCAGAACGATGAAGCGGGCCTGGACCCGCGTGCCTTCCGCCGTGCCTTGGGCAACTTCGCCACCGGCGTCACCGTGATGACCGCGGCCGCCGACGGCGAACGCGTCGGCATGACCGCCAACAGCTTCAACTCGGTATCCCTCGACCCGCCGCTGGTGCTCTGGAGCATCGACAAGCGCGCCACCAGCCTGGCGGTGTTCGACAAGGCCAGCCACTACGCGGTGAACGTGCTGGCCGCCGACCAGATCGACCTGTCCAACCAGTTCGCCCGGCCCAGCGCCGACAAGTTCGCCGGCGTGGCCTGCGAGCAGGGCGCCGGCGGCGCGCCGCTGCTGCCGGACTGCGCGGCGCGCTTCCAGTGCGAGCTGCAGCAGAAGCTCGACGGCGGCGACCACTGGATCCTCATCGGCCGCGTGCTGGCCTTCGACGACCTGGGCCGCGCGCCGTTGCTCTACCACCAGGGCGTGTACTCCAGCGTGCTGCCGCACCCGCGCCTGCGCGAAGCCCAGGCCGGGGTGCCGCGCACCGCCTTCCAGGGCCGCCTGAACCACAATCTCTACTACCTGATGACCCAGGCGCTGCGCTGCTACCAGGCCGACTACCAGCCGCGGCAGCTGGCCAGCGGCCTGCGCACCAGCGAGGCGCGCATGCTGATGGTGATGGAGAAGGACGCCGCCCTGGACACCACGGCGCTGCAGCAACTGGTGGCGATGCCGCTGCGGGAGATCGAGGAGGCCCGCGCCAACCTCGAACGCAAGGGCCTGCTGCAGGTGGGCGAGGGTGGCTGCGCGCTGACCGCCGCCGGCATCGACCAGGCCGAGACGCTGTGGAGCATCGCCGAGGAACAGCAGGCCAAGGTCTTCTCGCGCTTCAGCAGCGAGCAGGTAGAGACCTTCAAGACGGTGCTGCGGGGCCTGGCCCAGCCGCTGTAGAAGCTGTCAGAAGCGCTCGTTGGGCAGCAGGTAGCGCCACTGCCCCGGTTCCATCTTGCCCATGGATACGCCGCCCAGGCGCAGGCGGCGGATGCCCACGACCTTCAGGCCGACCTGGCGGCACATGTCGGCGATCTGCCCGGGGCGGAAGCCCTTGCCGGCGAAGCGCAGGCGCGTCTCGTTCTGCCAGCTGACCTTCAGCGCCGGCAGCGGCCGGCCCTGGTACAGCAGGCCGTGGCGCAGGCGCGCCAGGCCGGCGTCGTCGAGGCTGCCGGCGACTTCCACCAGGTACTCGTGCTCGATGGTCGCCGCGTCGTCCTGCAGGCGGTGCAGCACGCCGTAGTTCTGGGTGAACACCAGCAGCCCGCTGGCCTGGTCGTCCAGCGGCGTGGTGCTCTGCTGGCGGGCGAAGTGCTTGCTCAGCGGGCGTTGCCCGGCGCTGTCGGCTTCCCAGCGATTGGCTGCCACCAGCAGGCCCAGGGCCTGCTCGGCGGAGTAGCCGGCCGGCTTGTACAGCAGCAGGGTGGCCGGCGGGATCGGCGCCGGGATGGCCCCGGGCAGCAGCTCGACGCGCTGTTCGGCGACGCGGAAGTGCGGCTCGTCGACGGGGTGGCCATCCACCGTGACCCAGCCTCCCTCGATGTACAGCTCGGCCTCGCGGCGGGAGCAGGGCAGCAGTTCGGCGAGGCGCTTGGACAGGCGGGTGGTTTCGGTCATGGCAGGGAGTCGGCGGCGGGAAAGGCCGCCATTGTACTCCCCGGCCGGGCGTTCAGGGCGAAACGTCCTCGGGCTCCGGCGGCCGGGCGCCCTCGCGCACCCAGGTCATGAACAGCTGGAAGCCCAGGGCCAGCACCACCGGGCCGATGAACAGGCCGATGATGCCGCCGGTGAGCATCCCGCCCAGGGCGCCGAGGAGGATCACCGGCATCGGCACGGCGACGCCGCGGCCGAGCATCAGCGGCTTGAGCACGTTGTCGGAAAGCCCGGCCAGCACCGTCCAGACGGTGAACACCACTGCGCTGACGGTGCCGTAGTCGCCGCTCCAGAACACGTAGACGATGGCCGGCAGCGAGATCACCGCCACCGGCAGCTGGACGATGCCCAGCAGCAGCACGCCGAGGGACAGCAGGCCGGCGGCGGGGATGCCCATGACGATGAAGCCCAGGCCCAGCAGCAGGGTCTGGATGAAGGCCACGCCGACCACGCCCTGGGCCACCGCGCGGATGGTCGCGGTGCTCAGCCGCGCCAGTTCCGGGCCGCGCTCGGGGCCGGAGATGCGCACCGCGATGTCCTCGGCGGTGCGCGCGCCCAGCGGGCCGTAGGCCATGATCACGCAGGCCACCAGGAAGGCGCCGAGGAACTGCAGCAGCTCCATGCCCACGCCGGCGGCCTTGGCCAGCACCGTGCGGGCCACGCCCTGCAGGTGCGGCGCGGCCTGCTGGGCGGCGCCGAGGAAGTCCTCGGCCAGCCGCTGCCAGGCGTTGTAGATGTAGGGCCCCACCAGCGGCCAGCCGGCCACCGCCTCGGGCGGCGCCGGGATGCGCAGGCCGCCGGCCTGGAAGCGGTGCGCAAGGTCGGCCACCGAGTCGGCGATGGAGAAGCCGATCAGCACCACCGGCACCAGCAGCAGGGCCAGGCCCACCAGCGCCAGCAGCGTCGCCGCCAGGGCCGGCCGCTGGCCCAGGGCGCGCTGCAACATGCCCTGCAGCGGGTAGAGGGTGACGGCGAGGATCAGCGCCCAGAGCATCAGGTCGAGAAAGGGGTGGAAAATGCGGAAGCAGAACACCGCCAGGAACAGGATGAGCCCGGCGCGTATCAACACGTCCAGCAGGTTGCGCGACAGCACCCGGTCCGCCGATGGCAGCATGGCATCTCTCCTTGGAAAGCCTCGTGGGGTTCCTCAGAGCATTGGCCGTGCGCGGCGGAATGCAAGTCGGGCGGGAGAAATCGCCGGATGTCGTACGAAAGGAGGAGGAGGGTAGGGCTCTTGCTCGCGAACGCCGGGCCAGGGATGGCGGGGTCCGCGAGCAAGCTCGCGCCTACGGGAGGAGCGGGGGGATTACTTCTTGCCGAGGCTGATGTGGCGGCTGGCGGCGCCGTTGGGCTGGCCGGTCACGCCCTTGGCGACTTGCTGGATCTCGCCGCCGGACTTGAGGAAGGCGGCCACCTGGGCTTCCAGGGCCTCGCGGCTGGTCACGGCCGCAGCGGGTTTCGGGGCGGACTTCTGGCGGGAGATGGTTTTGCTGGACATGCTTGCCATTACCTGTTCATTCGCGAAATGGCCGCCCATTGTACAGGAAATGACCGTCCTTCGGGGTGAAAATCGACCGAAGGGCCATTGCAGCGCCATCGCCGGGCCCGCGGCAGGGTGTTAACCTCGGTCGATTCCCGGTCGCCGCGAGCCTTCCATGCCCCTGCTGTCGTCCCGCCAGCGCAATGCCCTGCGCCTGGCCCGGGCCTTCCTCGGCCCCTACCGCTGGCGCGCCCTCGGCGCCCTGCTGGCGCTGCTGTTCACCGCGGCCATCACCCTGTCCCTGGGACAGGGCATCCGCCTGCTGGTGGACCAGGGCTTCGTCACCCAGTCCGAGCACCTGCTCAACCGCTCCATCGGCATTTTCTTCCTGCTGGTGCTGGGCCTGGCGCTGGGCACCTTCGTGCGTTTCTACCTGGTGTCGTGGATCGGCGAGCGCTTCGTCGCCGACATCCGCCAGCGCGTCTTCGACCACCTGATCGAACTGCACCCGGGCTTCTACGAAAGCAACCGCGCCCTGGAAATCCAGTCGCGGCTGACCGCCGACACCACGCTGCTGCAGACGGTGATCGGCTCCTCGCTGTCCATGGCCCTGCGCAACGCCCTGACCCTGGCCGGCGGGGTGATCCTGATGTTCGTCACCAACGCCAAGCTGACCAGCATAGTGGTGGCCTCGCTGCCCCTGGTGATCGCGCCCATCCTCCTGTTCGGCCGCCGCGTGCGCGAGCTGTCGCGGCAGAGCCAGGACCGCGTGGCCGACGTCGGCAGCTACGTCGGCGAGACCCTCGGGCAGATCAAGACGGTGCAGGCCTACAACCACCAGGCCCAGGACCGCGCGCGCTTCGGCCGCACGGTGGAGGCCGCCTTCGGCACCGCGCGCAAGCGCATCCTGCAGCGTTCCTGGCTGGTCAGCGTGGTCATCCTGCTGGTGCTGGGCGCGGTGGGGGTGATGCTGTGGGTCGGCGGCATGGACGTGATCGCCGGGCGCATCAGCCCCGGCGAGCTGGCGGCCTTCGTGTTCTACAGCCTGATCGTCGGCATGGCCTTCGGCACCCTCAGCGAGGTGCTGGGCGAGCTGCAGCGCGCCGCCGGGGCGGCCGAGCGCATCGCCGAGCTGCTGCGCGCGCGCAACCAGATAGTCGCGCCGCAGGAGGGGCTGCTGCGCCTGCCCGAACGCGTGGAGGGGCGCATCGAGCTGCGCGGCCTGCGCTTCGCCTACCCGTCGCGCCCGGAGCACTGGGCCATCGACGGCATCGACCTGGACGTGTGCCCCGGCGAGACCCTCGCCCTGGTCGGCCCTTCCGGCGCCGGCAAGTCCACCCTGTTCGACCTGCTGCTGCGCTTTTTCGACCCGCAGCAGGGCGAGATCCGCATCGACGGCACGCCCATCACCCGCCTCGACCCCGCCGACCTGCGCCGCTGCTTCGCCCTGGTGTCGCAGAACCCGGCGCTGTTCTACGGCACGGTGGACGACAACCTGCGCTACGGCCGCCCCGACGCCAGCGACGAAGCGCTGCGCGCCGCGGCCCGCGCGGCCCATGCCGACGACTTCATCCAGCGCCTGCCCGAGGGCTACCGCACCCACCTGGGCGAGGGTGGCGTGGGGCTGTCCGGCGGCCAGCGCCAGCGCCTGGCGATCGCCCGCGCGCTGCTGGTGGACGCGCCCATCCTGCTGCTCGACGAAGCCACCAGCGCCCTGGACGCCGAGAGCGAGCACCTGATCCAGCAGGCCCTGCCGCAGCTGATGAGCGGGCGCACCACCCTGGTCATCGCCCACCGCCTGGCCACGGTGCTGAACGCCGACCGCATCGCCGTGATCGACCAGGGCCGCCTGCTGGCCCTGGGCACCCACGCCGAGCTGGTGGCCGGCAACCCGCTGTACGCACGCCTGGCGGAATTGCAGTTCGGCCAGGCGCAGAGCGTGTAGAATGCGCGCCTTTTCCCCGGAGTCCCGCACATGGCAGCCATCGGCCGTTTCAATTCCCTGCAGGTGGTCAAGCACACCGAGATCGGCCTGTTCCTCGACGGCGGCCCCCACGGCGAAATCCTCCTGCCCAAGCGCTACATCCCCAAGGACGAGCCCACCGAGCCGGGCGAGTGGCTGAACGTCTTCATCTACCTCGACAGCGAAGACCGCATCATCGCCACCACCCTGAAGCCCAAGGTGCAGGTCGGCGGCTTCGCCAGCCTGAAGGTGGTGGAAGTCAGCCGCGTCGGCCTGTTCCTCGACTGGGGCCTGCCCAAGGACCTGCTGCTGCCGCACTCGGAAGAGAAGCGCCCGCTGCAGGTCGGCGACTACTGCGTGGTGTACTGCTACATCGACGAGCGCACCCGCCGCATCACCGCCACCGCGCGCCTGGACCGCTACCTGGACGACACCGCGGCGCACTACCAGGCGGGCCAGGAAGTGGACCTGCTGGTGGTGGAGCGCACCGACCTTGGTTTCAAGGCCATCATCGACGGCAGGCACTGGGGGCTCATCCACAAGAACGAGCTGTTCAAGTTCGTCCGCGGCGGCATGCGCGAGAAGGGCTACATCAAGGAAGTGCGCGCCGACGGCAAGATCAGCCTGAGCCTGCAGCCGGTCGGCCAGGCCGCCCGCGACGACCTCGGCGAGCGCATCCTCGCCGCCCTGCGCGAGGCCGGCGGCAGCCTGGCGCTGTCCGACAAGAGCCCGCCGGAGGCGATCAGCCGCGAGTTCGGCGTGAGCAAGGGCAATTTCAAGAAAGCCATCGGCGGGCTGTTCAAGCAGGGCCTGATCACCATCCTCGACGACCGCATCGAGCTGCGCTGATTCCACCGGGCCGCAACTGCCCCCGGCAGCCCCGCGGCCGCCCTCGGCGCGATCATCCAGCGGCAGGTCCGGCCGCCACGGTCGCTACATCATGCGTTTGAAGCGGTGCCAGGCCTGTTCCCAGGCCAGCACCCAGCGCGGCATGGGCGCGCCGAAACCGGCCACTTCCAGGCGCGGGTGGTGGCCGACGACCATGTCCAGCAGCGGCTCCTGGTCGGCCCGCACGTCGACGAAGAACACATGCCGGCCGGCGTGTAGCGAAGGCGCGAAGCGCTGTACATCGCCGCTGGGCCGTTGCAGGCCGAAGAAGCTGCCTTCCCACAGGCTGAAGCCCAGCAGCACGGCCGCCAGGAACAGCACCGGAATCCAGCCGGCGGCGCTTTCGCTCCAGCCGGCGAAGTAGCCCAGCGCCAGCACCAGGACCGCCAGGGCGACGCCGATGCCCAGCCCGTACTTGCCGCCGCGCACCAGGTCCTTGCGCATCACGTCCGGCACTTCGTGCAGGTGGCGCTGGTCGAGCTGCGCGTCCTGCTCGCTGAGCACGTGCATCTGCTCCTCGGCGATGCCGTTGGCCTTCAGCTCGCTCTCGACGTTCTCCAGCTCGTCCAGGTCGTTGCTGATGTAGTAGTGCCTGTTCATGGAGCACCTCCAGGTCAGTCCCCCGGCTCCCCCCTCGGCGAACGCTCCGGCGTTCGCGGCAGTTCCACGCGGATCGCCAGGTGTCACTTTTTGAATTTTACCTCCCTGGACGCTCCCGGCCCCCCGGGGCGACGGGCGTAGCGGGCCTTGCCAGGCGCCGGGTAAGGGGCGAGGATGCCAGCTCACGCACAACCGCCAGCCAGGGGCCCAGGGGCATGATCCGCGAGATTCTCAAGATGGGCGACGAACGCTTGCTGCGCGTCGCCCCGCCGGTGCCGGCGCAGATGATCGGCAGCGCCGAACTGCAACGACTGATCGACGACATGTTCGACACCATGCACCACGCCGGCGGCGTAGGCCTGGCCGCGCCGCAGATAGGCGTGGACCTGCAACTGGTGATCTTCGGCTTCGAGCGCAGCGAGCGATATCCGGATGCGCCGGCGGTGCCGCCGACCATTCTGCTCAATCCGGTGATCACGCCCTTGGGCGAGGAAATGGAGGAGGGCTGGGAGGGCTGCCTGTCGGTGCCCGGCCTGCGTGGGGCGGTGAATCGCTACAAGCGTATTCGCTACCAGGGGGTGGATCCGCAGGGGCAACCTATCGACCGCACGGTGGAAGGGTTTCATGCCAGGGTGGTGCAGCATGAGTGCGACCATCTGATTGGCCGGCTGTATCCGTCGCGGATCACGGATTTCGGCAAGTTCGGTTTTACCGAGGTGCTGTTCCCGGGGTTGGATCCGAAGGCGGATGATTGAGGGGCCGCCTCCTGGGCATTGGCGTGGCCGGTGAATCCAATCGCGGACAAGGTCCTACCGCATGAGCGAGCACGGCTTTTCGTAGGATGGCGTTGAGCGAAGCGATACCCATCGGCGCAACCGCATGGGTTTCACACGCTCAACCCATCCACCGACCCCCTGAATAATTCGCGGACAACCGCCCCCAAGCGGCCGTCCGCAGCTGCACTCTCAGGACGTTTGCCCGTGACTGCCGAGCAGCGCATTGCCGGATTTCTTCTGCTTCTTCGCCATGCGTTTCTCGTGGGCCGTCTTCAGGGGCTTCTTCTTGCCTTCCTTGTGGGCGTTCAGACCTTTGCTCATGACCGTTACCTCGTGGACTGGGAAGGACTGGCATCCCTGCGGTCGGCGCTCCGTCGGCCCGCAGGCGCGGGCCGGTGCCTCTTCAGCATAGACCTGCCGGGCGCTTCAGGCTTGGCCGCTGAGCCGCTCCAGCTCGCGGCGGACCATGGCCGCGTACTGCGGCGGGCCCAGGCGGTAGAGTTCGCCGGCCACCCAGGCCAGCCAGCGCCCGCCCAGGGCCTGGCGCTCGGCCAGTAGCCGGCGGGCCTCGGCTTCGGCCCGGGCGGCGTGTTCGCGGTGATAGTCGGCGCGACTCATCCTTGGCACTGGAGTTTCTGCGGGTCGATCTCGATGCTCGTCAGCGGCTTGCCGTCGCTGCCATCGTAGTCGTGGGCGACGCGGATGCCGTGCTCGCGGATGCGCTGCAACAGCGCCGGCTGCTGGCAGGTGGCGCGCTCCAGGCGGGCGCGCTGCTCGCCCTTGAACTTGTCCAGGGCATCGGCCTGCATGCCCTCGGCCTTCATGCTGGAAATGCCGTAGCGGTAGTGCAGCACCTTGCTGTCGGTGTCCAGGCGCACGTTTTCCAGGCGCGTCACCTGGTCCACCTGCAGCGGCAGCTGCTTGCTCTGCTGCTCGAAGAAGGCGGCCGACTCCTTGAGGAAAGTGGCTTCGTCCTCCGCCCGGGCCTGGGGTTGCAGGCTGGCGAAGGCCGCGCCGGCGAGCAGCAGGGTGGCGCCGAGGCGGCGGGCGGGGCGGAGCATCGGGATGGGCATGCGGGGTTCCTCCGGCTGTGGTTGCGCTGAAGTGTATAGGCCATTTCCCACACCTGCCCGCCGCCTGCGCAACTTCCCCTGGCCGCGACGAGTGGCTAGGCTTGCCCGCAAGGACCGAACTTGAGCCGCGCCGGCGGGTCAACCGTCGACACGGGGCCGCGCCGCGGCCGGACTGCGGAGGAAGGAAACCAGGCATGCGATTCATGGATTTTCGGGGCCTGCGCCTGGGCCCCTGGCAACTGCTGAAACTGACCGTCAAGGAATTCCTCGACGACGAGATGCCCACCTACGCGGCGGCGCTGGCCTACCAGGGGCTGTTCTCGCTGTTCCCGTTCCTGCTGTTCCTCATCGCCCTGCTGGGCTTCCTGCACCTGCCGGAATTCTTCGACTGGCTGCGCGAGCAGGCCGCCTACGTGCTGCCGGGCCAGGCCCTGGAGCAGGTCAACCCGATCATCGACCAGCTGCAGCAGCGCCAGGGCGGGCTGCTCTCGGTGGGGATCGTGGTCGCGCTCTGGTCGTCCTCGGCGGCGGTGCGCTCGCTGATGAACGCGCTCAACGCCGCCTACGACGTGCGCGAGGCGCGCCCGGTGTGGAAGCGCGTGCCGCTGTCGCTGCTCTACACCCTGGGCCTGGCGGTGATGCTGATGCTGGTGACCGCGCTGATGATCCTCGGGCCGCAGGTGATGGGCTGGATCGCCGAGCGCATCGGCCTGCAGGATTACGTGGTGGTGCTCTGGTCGCTGCTGCGCTGGCCGGTGATGGTCCTGCTGATGATGATGGCGGTGGCGGTGATCTACTACGCCACCCCCAACGTCAAGCAGAAGTTCCGCTTCATCACCCCCGGCTCGGTGCTGGCGGTGGTGGCCTGGGTGGCGGCGTCCCTGGCCTTCGGCTTCTACGTGAAGAACTTCGCCGACTACAACGCCATGTACGGCAGCGTCGGCGCCATCATCGTGCTGTTGCTGTACTTCTACATCTCCGCCGCGGTGCTGCTGCTGGGCGCCGAGCTCAACGCGGTGATCGAACACCACTTGCCCCACGGCAAGAACCCCGGCGAGCGCACCTTCGAACAGGCCGAGACGCGCAGCCCCGAGGAGGGCTGAGGCTCACTGCGCCGGCTGCTGGCTGAGCAGCTGGTCGACGATCTGCCCGGCGCGCTCGAAGTTCGGGTAGCCGCTCTTGGCCACGTCCAGCTCGGCATAGGCCTTGCGGTATTCCTCGGCCTTCAGCGCGTCGGCATCCTGGCCGAGCAGGGGCTGGCTGTAGACGCGGTAGAGCAGGGCGATGGCGTAGGGCTGGCCGGCCTTGGCGGCGCGCTCCAGCAGGGGCAGGGCCTGGTCCGCCGGGGCCTGCTGGCGAATCTTCAGCAGCGCCTCGTAGAAGGCCACCTCGCCGCGCTGGTCGGCCTCGCGGGCGCGTTCGAGCAGGTCGTTGGCGCGGGCATAGTTGCCCGGGTCGGCGGAGGCGATCAGCAGCTTCGCCTCGAGCATGTCGTTGCGGTACAGCAGGTGCTGCTGCTCGGCGTCGTGGCTGGCGCAGCCGGCCAGGCACAGCGGCAGGCCGATGACGGCGAGGCGGGAGAACGGGTGGCGCATGCCCATGAAGGTCCCTCGATGGCGAACGGGCGCGGAGCCGACGATTTTGCCGTCTCCGCGTGGGCAAGCATAGACGGCCGGCGTGCCGTTCAGGAACCGGGCGCGCGCTCTCGTGCCGAGGTGCCCTTCGTAGGATGGGTTGAGCGAAGCGATACCCATCGGGCCATGGTGATGGGTATCGCAAGCTCAACCCATCCTACGTGACTCGCTGCTGGACAGGGAGCCGCCGTCAAAGCCGCGCCAGGTTCAACCACAGAGTTGCTGGCAAGAAAGGTGAGGCGGCGGATAACCGCGAACGGTTATACGCCCTACGTCCATGGTGGGCTTGGCGTAGGGCGCATAACGCCTCCGGCGTTATCCGCCGTTTGACCTGGGCCATGCCCCCGCTCGCTGCCGAGCACGGAGCCGCTGTCGAAGCCACGCCAGGTTCAGCCACGGAGTTGCCGGCGAGAAAGGTGAAGCGGCGGATAACCGCGAACGGTTATACGCCCTACGCCCATGGTGGGCTTGGCGTAGGGCGCATAACGCCTACGGCGTTATCCGCCGTTTGACCTGGGCCATGCCCCCGCTCGCTGCCGAGCACGGAGCCGCTGTTGAAGCCGCGCCAGGTTCAACCACAGAGTTGCTGGCGAGAAAGGTGAAGCGGCGGATAACCGCGAACGGTTATACGCCCTACGCCCATGGCGGGCTTGGCGTAGGGCGGATAACGCCTCCGGCGTTATCCGCCGTTTGACCTGGGCCATGCCCCCGCTCGCTGCCGAGCACGGAGCCGCTGTTGAAGCGGCGCCAGGTTCAACCACGGAGTTGCCGGCAAGAAAGGTGAAGCGGCGGATAACCGCGAACGGTTATTCGCCCTACGCCCATGGCAGGCTTGGCGTAGGGCGGATAAGGCCTCCGGCGTTATCCGCCGTTTGACCTGGGCCATGCCCCCGCTCGCTGCCGAGCACGGAGCCGCCCTCGAAGCCGCGCCAGGTTCAACCACAGAGTGGCCGGCAAGAAAGGTGAAGCGGCGGATAACCGCGAACGGTTATACGCCCTACGTCCATGGTGGGCTTGGCGTAGGGCGCATAACGCCTCCGGCGTTATCCGCCGTTTGACCTGGGCCATGCCCCCGCTCGCTGCCGAGCCCGGAGCCGCCGTCAAAGCCGCGCCAGGTTCAACCACGGAGTTGCCGGCAAGAAAGGTGAAGCGGCGGATAACCGCGAACGGTTATACGCCCTACGCCCATGGCGGGCTTGGCGTAGGGCGGATCTCATCCGCGATTGCGCATGCAGCGGGGCAGGGCTCAGATGCCGAAGGCACTCCCGCCCTCGTCGCCGTCGAAGCCGCGCTCCAACTTGATCTTCAGGCTCAGGTCGGTGCGCGAGTCGGCGAACTTCAGGGCGTCGGCGACGCTGATGCGGCCGGCTTCCAGCAACTGGTACAGGCTCTGGTCGAAGCTCTGCATGCCCTGCTCCAGGGCGCGTTCGATGGCGCCGCGCAGTTCCGGCAATTCGTCGCGCTGGATCAGCCCGCGGATGTGCGGCGTGCCCAGCACCAGTTCCACCGCCGCCACGCGGCGCTGGGTGGTGCCCGGCACCAGGCGCTGGCCGACCAGCGCCAGGAGGTTCTGCGACAGGTCGGCCAGCACCTGCGGGCGGGCCTCGTCGGGGAAGAAGCGGGCGATGCGCTCGATGGCGTGGCGGGCGCTGGTGCCGTGCAGGGTGGCCATGCACAGGTGGCCGGTCTCGGCGTAGTGCAGGGCGTGCTGCATGGTCGCGGCGTCGCGGATTTCGCCGAGCATGATCACGTCCGGCGCCTCGCGCAGCACGTTGCGCAGGGCGTCCTCGAAGCTGTGGGTGTCCAGGCCGACTTCGCGCTGGTCGATGATCGAGCGCTGGTGGCTGTGGAGGAACTCGATGGGGTCCTCGATGCAGACGATGTGCCCCGAGCGGTGGCGGTTGCGGAAGTCGAGCATCGCCGCCAGGGTGGTGGACTTGCCGGCGCCGGCCGCGCCCACCACCAGGATCAGGCCGCGGTCCTGCACCGCCAGCTTCTCCAGGATCGACGGCAGGCCGAGGCTGGCGGCGTCGGGGATGACCTGCCTGATCAGCCGCACCACCATGGCCACCTCGCCGCGCTGCAGGTAGACGTTGGCGCGGAAGCGCCCGCTGCCGGGCACCGCCGCCGCCAGGTTCATCTCCAGGTCGCGCTCGAAGTCGGCGATCTGCTGCTGCGACATCAACTGGTAGGCCAGCTGCTTGACCTCGCCGCTGCGCAGGCGGCGCTCGCCGGCCGGGCGGCTGACGCCCTCGACCTTGATGTGCGGCGCCGCGCCGACGCTGAAGAACATGTCGGAACCAGCGTGCTGCGCCAGCTGGTGCAGCAGGCTGAAGACGTCGGGCAGGGCGCTGTCGCTGGCATCGCTCATGGGGAATCCTCGCAAGGGCGGGCGCCCGGGGTGGGACGGGCGCATGTTCTCAGCCTAGCCGGCCTGGCGGACGGTGGCCTGTTGGGTGGCGCGCAGCCTAGCGTGCCGGCGGCGCCGATTTCTTGACCTGGGTCGTCCCGGCGATGTCGATGGGGCTGCGCCAGATTGGCCGATTTCCTACGCAATACAAAGCCAAATCCTTCGTTGCTTGCGGACGTGGATGGCTGACTTGCGCGGGCATTTCTCAATGCTTCGTCTTGGTGCTGCCAATGACCGTCGCCATCCCCCATTTGCGGTTAGGCACTCCCCCGTTTTTACCGCTGTCCGTAGCCGGCAGCTTCCCATACTGCCGTGCCGGAAGGCGGCAGGAAGGCCGCCAGGTTCGTGCAGACACGCGACAGGGCTCGATCCCCCGGCGGCCGGCCGGGTCCACCTGTGCGTAGCGCATCCTGGTCCGGGCCTGGATGCGAAAGATACGCAATACCCACTCGACCAACGGAGACAACCCTTTTCCGGCCGCCCGCACCACCGCCGGCGATCCGCGCCATGCCCGGGGCGCCGGCGCCACCTGGAGAACGTATGGGAACTGCAAGCATGAGTACGTTGGCCGATGGCCGTTTCGCCCCGATCGTCGATATCAGTGATTCACTCCTCCGCCAGCGCCTGTTCGACGCGCTGCTCGGCGCCGCCCCGAGGGACGCCCGCCTGGTGCTGGTCTGCGCCCCGGCGGGCTTCGGCAAGACGACCCTGCTGGTGCAGGTCGAGCGGCTGCTGGCCGAGCGGGGCGAGTACACCTTCTGGGTGAACTGCGGCGAGAGCGACTGCCGGCCGGAACTGTTCCTCGAAAGCCTGCTGCAGTGCCTGCACCAGGGTGGGCTGGGCCCGGCGCCGGATGCCGGCCTCGGCGCGCTGCTCGGCCTGCTCGAAGCCTGCCCGCGCAATTGCAACCTGTTCGTCGACCAGTTGGACCTGGCCCTGGACCTCGAAGTCGAGCGGCTGCTGGAGGACCTGGCCCGGCGCCTGCCTTCGGGGTGCCGCCTGCTGCTGGGCAGCCGGCGGCAACCGGCGCTGCCGCTCACGCAACTGCAACTGGCCGGGCTGCTGCGCGTCGTCGAGGCCGACAACCTGCGGTTCACCGAAGAGGAGACGCAGCAACTGCTCGGCGCGCAGCTGGGCGAGACGCGCGCCCGCTACTGGGCGAACTACACCGAGGGCTGGCCCTTCGCCCTGCAACTGCTGCGCCTGCGCTGCAACGGCAACCTCGACGGCCAGGCGCCGCCGGAGACCGACCCGTACGCCTCGCTGGGCGGCATCTTCGATTACCTCGCCGAGGAGGTGTTCGCCAGCCTGCCTGTGGAGCTGAGCGGGTTCCTGCTCGACTGCAGCATCCTGGACAGCGTGGACGTGCCCAGCGCCAATGCCCTGCGCGGGCGCGATGACGCCGAGCGCTGGCTGCGCGAGGCCGCGCGCCTGGCGCCCATCGTGGTGCCCGAGCAACCGCTGCGGGTGCGCCTGCATCCGCTGCTGCGCGAATTCCTCCTCGGCCGCCTGGAAAGCCGCGAGCCGGACCGCTTCGCCCTGCTGCAGGGGCGCGCGGCCGACTTCCACGCCCACCGCCAGCAGGTGTTCCGCGCCGTCGAGCACGCCTCGCAAGGAGGGCTCTACTACCAGGCCGTGTCGATCATCCTGGAAGCCGGCGCGGTGCGCCTGCTGGTCAGCGAGGGGGCGGCGCGCACGCGGGCGCTGCTCGAACTGTTGCCGCTGACCCTGGTGCGCCGCGAGCCGCGTCTGCGCCTGATGCTCATCTGCCTGCACATGCTCAGCGGCGAGACGCTGCAGGACAGCCTCGACCTGTCGCGGCTGGAGGCCGCCTACGGCGGCGTGACCTCATCGGCGGAAGACGCGGAGACGCGCACCGACCTGCTCTACGTGCGCGCGATGATGCTCATCGGCTGCGTGCAGCGGGCCGGCGACGGCGCCTCCCGCGAGGTGGTGGTGCGGGCCGTGGCCGATGCCCGCGCGCGCTTCTTCGAGGACCCGCGCTACCTGTGCCTGGTGCTGCCGAGCGAAATCATGCTGCTGCTGCGCTACGGCAACATCGACGAGGCGCGCCTGCGCCTGGAGGAGTTCATCGAGGTCAACCGCAGCGAGGGCTTCCGCGAGAACCAGCCCTGGTCGCTGGTCTACCGGGCCCTGAGCGACAGCGCCCAGGCGCGCTTCGACGAGGTGCTGCAGACGGTGACCTTCCTGCTGGCCAAGGACGGGCCGCTGGCCTCGCCGCAGGCGCGGGTGCTCTTCCATCTGGTGCATGCGCTGCTCGGCCATGTCCACTACGTGCGTGGCGAGCTGGAGCAGGCGCGGCAGGCGTTCGCGCACTGCGCCTCGCGCCTGGGCAACGCCATGGCCGAGGCCTGGGAGCGCGGCCTGATCGGCGCGGCGCGGGCGGCCTACTTCCTCGGCGACAGCGCCCAGGCCATGGCCAGCCTGGAGGCGGCCTGGGCCGGGCGGGCCCTGGAGTACCCGCTGCGCCGCGCGGTGGCCGCGACCCTCGTGGAGCTGCGCCTGCGCCAGGGCGAGGTGGAGGTCGGCCTGGAACTGGCGCTGGAGATCAACCTGGCGAAGCTCTGGCAGGAGATCCTGGACGGGCGCCCGCTGTTCTGGGCCGAGCTGGTCGCCATCGCCCAGGCCCACTACTGGCTGCAGGCCGCCCAGGGGCAGATGGCGGCGGCGCTGCTGACGGCGGAGGCCTTCGAGCGCCTGGCCCGCGAGCGGCGCAACCGCTCCTGCGTCGGCCGCGCCCTGGCGCTCAAGGCTCACGCGCTGCTGGCCGGCGAACTGCCCGGCCAGCCCACGGCGGTGCTCGACGAGGCGCTGGAATTGCTCGGCCAGGGCGGCGCGGTGCAGAGCTTCATCGAGGCGGGCGCCGAGGTGATCACCCACCTGCGCGAGATGTCGCGGCGCCAGGGCCACGCCCAGGCGCAGTTGATCGCGCGCTGCATCGAACTCTGGGAAAGACACTTCCGCGCGCGCCTGGATGCCCAGGCCCTGTTCACCCGGCGCGAACTGGATGCGCTGATGGGCCTGGCCGGCGGCCGCACCACCAAGGTCATCGCCCGCGAACTGGGGATTTCCCCGGAGACGGTCAAGCAGCACCTGAAATCGGTCTACGCCAAGCTGGGCGTGCACCGGCGCCGGGAGGCGCTGGCCGTGGCGCGGCGCCGGGCCATCCTGCCCTGAGCCAGGGCGCCGTTCCGGCCTGCCGGAACGGAAACCGGGGGGCGGCCTCGATTCTTCGCCGGGGGATCGGCTGCTTCCCCCAGGTTTCTCCGTGGGCTGCGTCCGCATATCCCGCGCGGCCGAACGCCAGGACGCCATCCAGGCCACTCCCGCCAGCGCCTTAGCGACGGGGGGCAGCGCTCCCCCGATTTACCCGCCACCTTCCCTCATCCCGGGACGGCTCGCGCCGTCCGAGTCTTCGCATACTGCGCCCGGCAGGCAGCGGCGGCACTGCGCCGCGCGGCCAGCCCATGACAACAACAATCCGCGGCCCACGAGGCCGCAGGCTTCGCCAGGCCGTGAGCCGCGACGGCTCAGCCGGCAGGGCGCAGGAGGCGTGCAATGAATCTTCGAAGAACGACCGCGGTACTCCTCGGCCAGGCGGCGCTGCCCCTGGCCTACGCATTCGCCGCCGAGGGGGCCAGCTACGGCGGGCCGGTGGGCGGCACCGACCTGGGGGCGGCGCTGCTGCCGGCCACCTCCGGTCTGTACGGCGGGCTGGTGCTCGGCTACGCCAGCGGCGACCGCTTCTATGGCAACGACGGCGGGCGCGACCCGGCGCTGGAAGGCCGCATGGCGTCCCAGGTGGCCGCCCTGGGCCTGCTCTACGTCTACCCCGGGCAGGTCTTCGGCGGCACCCTGGCCTCCAGCCTGCAGGGCAGCGTCAACGGCGGGCGCATGGAGCTGAATGGCGAGGCCCAGCACTACCAGGGCTTCGGCGACCTCTACGCGGACCTGCTGATGTGGAGCCGCTACCTGGGCGACGCCGCCCCCGGCCAGCGGCCCACCGGGGCGACGCTCAAGCTGGCGTACTCGATGGTGTTCCCCAGCGGCCGCTACAACACCTCGGACCTCTACACCTCCGGGCGCAACGTCTACTTCTTCGTGCCCAACGCCGCGCTCACCTACCTCGGCGGGCCGAACGCCCTGGGCGAGGGCCTGGAGCTGAGCCTGCACGCCTTCGTCAACGTCGCCTCCCGGAACCGCGCCACCGACTACGAAAGCGGCACCGTGGCCAACCTCAACTTCGCCGTCGGCCAGCGCATCGGCCGCTGGCAGCTGGGCCTGGCCGGCTACCACGCGCGCCAGCTCGACGACGACCGCCAGCACGGCGCGCGCGTCGAGCCGGACGGCCGGCGCTACCGCGCCACCGCGTTGGGGCCGGTGCTGGCCTACGACCTGCCGCGCGCCGCCGGCTCGCTGAAGTTCAAGGCGCTGGCGCCGCTGAGCACGCGCAATTCGCTGGCGGCCAATACCGCCTACGTCGTCTGGTCACGTTCGCTTTGAGGAGAGAGCCCATGGTCCGCAAGGACACCCCTGCGCTGCGCATCGGCATCGATGTCGGCGGCACCAATACCGACGCCGTGCTGATGCGCGGCCGCGAAGTGCTCTGCGCCCTGAAGCGCCCCACCACCGCGGCGGTCGGCGACGGCGTGGCGGCGGCGGTCGACGAACTGCTGCGCGAGGCGGCGGTGGAACCGGCGGCGGTGGCCGCGGTGATGCTGGGCACCACCCAGCTGCTCAACGCCTTCCTCGAACGCCGGCACCTGGCGCGGGTCGCGGTGGTGCGCCTGGCCCTGCCGCGCGGCGACGGCGTGCCGCCGCTGTTGGGCTGGCCGGCGGAGCTGTGCGAGGCGATCGATGGGCAGGTCTTCCTGGCCGACGGCGGCGCGCTGTTCAACGGCCGCACCTACAGCGCGCTGGATGTGCGCCAGCTCGAACGGATCGGCGCATCGATCCGCCAGCGCGGCGCCGAGGCGCTGGTGCTGTCCACCACCTTCGCCCCGCTGCGCCCGGACATCGAGCAGGAAGCGGCGGCGGTGCTGCGGAAGGTCCTGGGTGACGCGGTGCACCTGACGCTGTCCTCGGATGTCGGCGGCATCGGCCTGCTGGAACGGGAGAGCGCGGCCATCGTCAACGCCAGCCTGCAGCCGCTGGCGCAGCGGGTGGTCGGCGACCTGATGCGGGCCTTCCGCCGCCTGCAACTGAACGCGCCGCTGTTCATCAGCCAGAACGACGGCACCCTGATCACCCCATCGATGGCCACGCGCTTCCCGATCCTCACCTGCGCCGCGGGGCCGACCAACAGCCTGCGCGGCGCGGCCTTCCTCACCGGTGTGGAGGACGCCCTGGTGCTGGACATCGGCGGCACCACCAGCGACATCGGCGCGCTGGTCCAGGGCTTCCCACGGCAGACCGCCGGCCCCCTGGAGCTGGGCGGGGTGCGTTGCAACCTGCGCATGCCCGACACCCTGTCCGTCGCCCTCGGCGGCGGCACCCTGGTGCGCCTGGAAGGTGGCCGGCCGGTGCTCGGCCCCGAGTCCCTGGGCCTGCGCTTGCGCCAGCGGGCCAGGGTGTTCGGCGGCGACGCGCTGTGCGCGACCGACATCGCCGTGGCCGCCCACGGCCTGCAGGGCATCGGCGACCCGCGGCGCCTCGCCGATCTCGAACCGGCCCAGGTGGAGCAGGCCATGGCCGCCATCCGCGGGACACTGGAGCACGCCCTGGAACGCATGCGCACCAGCAGCGCGCCCTTGCCGGTGGTGCTGGTGGGTGGCGGCAGCATCCTCCTGCCCATGCACCTGCAGGGCGCCGCGCAGGTGCTGCGCCCGGCCCGCGCGGAGGTGGCCAACGCCATCGGCGCGGCCATCGCCCAGGTCAGCGGGCGTGTCGACCGCTTGTTCCAGATGCACCCGGGCAACCGCGAAAGCGTGCTGCGCCAGGCCCGCCAGGAGGCCATCGACGCCGCCGTTCAGGCTGGCGCCGAGCCCGCCAGCGTCGGCGTCGTGGAACTGAACGAACTGCCCATGACGCACCTGCGCGCCGGCGCCACCCGCGTGCAGGTCCGCGCCGTCGGCGACCTGGCCCTGGTCGCCACCCACTGAACTCCCGAAGAGGACCCGAGCATGCCTTGCTTCGATACCATCTCCAGCCAGGACCTGGCGCGCGGCGCCGTGCTGCTGGGCACCGGCGGCGGGGGCGACCCCCATGTCGGCGAGCTGTTCCTGCGTCGCCAACTGCAGCGTGGCCTGCAGCCGCGCCTGCTGCCGCTGGCCGAGCTCGCCGATGAGGCCTTCGTGGTCAGCGTCGCCGGGATAGGCGCGCCCACCGTGCTGGTCGAACACCTGCTCAGCGAGGCCGCCCTGCGGCACCTGCTGCAGCAGGCCGAGGCGTTCTACGCGCGGCCGATAGACGCGCTGATCTGCGCCGAGGTCGGCGGCGCCAATGCCATGCTGCCACTGGCCGCCGCGGCCCTGAGCGGCCTGCCGCTGGTGGACGCCGACGGCATCGGCCGGGCCTTCCCGCACATCGACATGACCACCTTCGGCATCCACGGCTGCAGCGCTTCGCCGGCCCTGTTCAGCGACGACCTGGGCAACCTGGCGCGCCTGAGCGCGGTCGACAACCCGAGCCTGGAGCACATGGTCCGGGCCCTGGCCGCGAGCCTGGGCGGCAGCCTGTACGGCGTGCTCTATCCGCTGAGCGGGGCCCAGGTGAAGCGCTTCGCGGTAGCGGGCAGCATCACCCAGGCCCTGCGCATCGGCCGCCACATCCGCGAGGCGCGCGCCGGCAGCGCCGACCCGGTGGCCGGGCTGGTGTGCTTCCTCGACGGCCTGGAGCCGGGGCGCCGCGCCCGCGAGCTGTTCGACGGCAAGGTCGCCGACGTGCGCCACGAGACCCGCGACGGCTTCCACTGGGGCCAGGTGCTGCTGGAGCCGGCCAGCGGCAGCGGCGAAGCGGTGGTCATCGACATCCAGAACGAGTTCCTCCGCGCCCGCCAGGGCGAGCGCGTGCTGGCGGTGGTGCCCGACCTGCTGTGCCTGCTGGACAGCGAGAGCGCCGAGCCGCTGACCGCCGAGAACCTGCGCTACGGCATGCGCGTGCGCCTGCTGGCCTACGCCGCGCCGCCGTGCCTGCTCAGCGAGGCGGCGCTGGCGGTGGTGGGCCCGGCGCGCTTCGGCCTGGACTCGCCGTGGCGCTCCTTCCTGGCCGATGACCAGGGGAGGGCGCCGGCATGAACGACCTACCTGGCGCGCAGCCCGACGGCGACCCTGCCACCTGCGCCCTGCCACACGGCGAAGGCCTGGGCGCCTGGCGCCTCGGCCTGATCCTGATGGGCGCGCTGATCGCCCTGCCGTGCTTCGTCACCGGCGCCGAACTGGCCCACGCCCTGGGCCGGCAGCAGGCGCTGCTGGCCTGCCTGGGCGGCGGCGCGGTGCTCCTGCTGCTGGCGCTGCCCGCCGCCTACGCCGGGGCGCGTTCGCGGCTGAGCACCTACATGCTGATCCTCGACGCCTTCGGCTCCGTGGGTGGGCGCTGCGTCAACCTGGTGCTGTCGCTGGCGCTGCTGGGCTGGTTCGGCGTGGTCGCCGGCCTGTTCGGCCAAGCCATGGCGGCGGCCGCGCCGGCCTTCCTGGCAGGGGTGCCGGCGCTGGGCTGGAGCCTGGCCGGCTGCCTGCTGATGCTGCTCACCAACCTGGTCGGCTTCCGCGCCCTGGACCGGCTGTCGCAACTGGCCACGCCGCTGAAGCTGGGCCTGGTGCTGTGGGCCTGCTGGGTGGCGCTGAAAGGCCACGGCATGCCGCCCGCGGGCGGTGGCGCCGGGGATTACTCGGTGCTGCAGGGCATGTCGCTGGTGGTGGGCGGCGTGGTCATCGGCTGCATCCTGCTGCCGGACATCTGCCGCCACGCCCTGTCGCCCGGCCGCGCGCTGGCGGCGGTGTTCTGCGCCTTCGGCCTGGGCTTCCCGCTGGTGCTGGCGCTGGCCGGGCTGCCCAGCCTGGCCACCGGGGAGCGGCAACTGGTGGCGATCATGCTCGCCCTCGGCCTGGGCCTGCCAGCGATGCTGATCATCCTGCTCTCGGCCTGGTCGACCAACGCCTACAACCTCTACGCGGCGACCCTGGTGTGCGCCAGCGTGGCGCCGCAGGTGCAGCGCCGGCGCCTGGCGCTGTTCACCGGGCTGGTCGGCGCGACATTGGGGCTGGCCGGCCTGGGCGACGCCCTGCAGCATTACCTGGCGCTGCTGGCCGTGGCCCTGCCGCCGGTGGGCGGGGTCTACCTGTGCAACTACTACCTGAACCTGCGGGGCGCCGTGCGCAGCCCTCGCCGCTGGCGGCCGGAAGCCTTCGGCGCCTGGGCCTGCGGGGTAGGGGCGGCGGCATTGCAGGTGCTCTGGCCGTTCACCCTGACCTGGGTGCCGGCGCTGGATTCGCTGCTGCTGGCGGCTGGCTGCTATCTGCTGCTGCGCGCCATCGCCGCGCGCCGCGGTGTGCGGAAGCCGGGCGTGGCCCGGCAAGGCAGCCGGGCGCTGTTGCCCTGAGGCGCGCCCGGCTGGGAGGGATCAGTCTTCGCGGCTGGTGACTTCCACCAGGTGGTAGCCGAACTGGGTCTTCACCGGGCCCTGGACCTGGTTCAGCGGCGCGCTGAACACCACCTGGTCGAACTCGCGGACCATCTGGCCCGGGCGGAAGGAACCCAGGTCGCCGCCGCTGCGGCCGGACGGGCAGGTGGAATGCTCGCGGGCCAGGGCGGCGAAGTCGGCGCCACCTTCGATGGCGGCCTTGAGTTCATTGCACTTGGCTTCGCTGGAAACCAGGATGTGACGGGCGGAAGCGCGGGCCATGGTGATGCTCCTGAAAGGCAGAGGGGAGGGAGGCAGAGACTAGCGCATTTGCCGGTACGGTGCGGAGGGTTTCCGTCGGGGCGCCCTCACCCCAACCCTCTCCCTGAGGGAGAGGGGGCTGTCCGTGCCCCCGGGGCGTCCGGCGTGGCCGGTGGATCCAATCGCGGACAAAGTCCGCTACGCCCGTGCTTCCCCGGAACTGTAGGAGCGGGCCCTGCCCGCGATTCGCGCGCAGGGCGCGCTCCTACAGGGGAATGGCGTGGGTGGGGCAGCGTAGGCGCGGATCTCATCCGCGAATCGCGCCGGTGGTTCCGGCTATCGCGGACGGAGTCCGCTCCTACGGGGCGACGCCGAACCTCACTGCCTGCCGAACACCTCGTCCAGATGCTTGCGATAACGCTCCACATCCGCCTCGATGTTCGGCCGCTTCATCACATCCACACAGAGGAAGGTCGGCAGCGCCTGCATGCCGAGGAACTGGTTGGCCTTGTGGAAGGGGAAGTAGACCGCATCCACGCCCTTGCCCTCGAAGAAGTCGCTGGGGTCGTCGAAGGCCTGCTGCGGGGCGTTCCAGGTCAGCGAGAGCATGTAGCGCTTGCCGTGGATCAGGCCGCCGCTGCCGTACTTCTGCGAGGCGTCGGAGCGGGTGCGGCCGTCGTTGGCGTAGAGGCTGCCGTGGCCGGCGGTGAACACCTCGTCGACGTACTTCTTCACGGTCCAGGGCGCGCCCATCCACCAGCCGGGCATCTGGTAGATCACCACGTCGGCCCAGAGGAATTTCTGCACCTCTTCGTCGATGTCATAGCCGCCGTCGATGAAGGTTTGCTTCACGTCGAAGCCGGCGTGGTCGAGGTGGGCCAGCGCTGCTTCGTGCAGGGTGGCGTTGTACTGGCCGTTGGAATGGGCGAACTGCTTGCCGCCATTGAGCAGGAGGATGTTTTGCATGGAAAGGCTCCGAAAGCTGTGAGTGGCCGGCAGGATAGCCAGGCCGCGGAAGCGGAAAAACCAGCCCCGCGGCAATTGATTTGTGTTTCTAGCTCACGAATCGGCGCCGGGAGTTGCTCCAGGTTATGCAATCGGCAGATAACCCGGCGCGCACTGGCGACTTCGACCCCGCGCCAGGGGGCAGCGAAATCCCGCCGGATCGCGCATCATGTCCGGCAGTCCACCAAGGGAGCCTTTCATGCGCGTCTTGCCGTCCGTTCTGCGATGCCTCCTGCCGTCCCTGGCGCTGCTGGCCGGCGCCGGCCATGCCGTGGCGGCCGAGCCGCTGCTCGAAGCCATCAACCTCTACCGCAGCCAGCCGCAGGCCTGCGCCGGCCGGGCCAGCGAGGCGCTGCCGCCGCTGGGGCAGGATGCGCGCCTGGTGCTGGCGCCGGGGGTTCCCGACTGGCAGTCGGCGCTCAAGGCCACCGGCTACCCGATGAGCAGCGCGCGCATGCTCAGCCTCAGCGGGCCGAAGGACGAGCAGGCGGCCATGGCGGCGTTGCAGGAGAGTTTCTGCCAGGTGCTGCTCGACCCGCAGTTCATCGAGGTCGGCGTCAGCCGCCAGGGCAACGACTGGCGCGTGGTGCTGGCGCGGCCGCTGTTGCAGGGCAAGCTGGGCGACTGGCAGGCCGAGGGGCAGAAGCTGTTGCAGGCGGTCAATGCCGCGCGGGGCCAGGCGCGCCAGTGCGGCGGGCAGGCCTTCGCCAAGGCCGCGCCGCTGGGCTGGAATGCCGTGCTGGGCAGCGTGGCCGAGGAGCACAGCCGCTCCATGGCCAACGGCAACTACTTCTCCCACCTGGACCGCGACGGCCGCACCCCCGGCGACCGCGCCGAGCTGGGCGGCTACAGCGCCGGCGCCGTGGGCGAGAACATCGCCGCCGGGCAGGGCACCGCGAACGCCGTGGTGCAGGCCTGGCTGGCCAGCCCCGGGCACTGCGCCAACCTGATGAGCCCGCAGTACCGCGAGCTGGGCGCGGCCTACGCGGTGGACCCGAAGAGCGACGCCGGCATCTACTGGACGGCGATGTTCGGCGCGCCCTGAGCGCGCCTCAGGCGAGGCTGCGCTGCAGCTGCTCGATGGTGTCGCCGAGGCTGCCCAGGTACTGGCGGCGCACCTGCTCGACGCTGCCCTGGTCCTGCGGCCAGTGCAGCGCGACGCTGCCCAGCAGGCGTTCGCCGCTGCGCACCGGCAGGGCGATGGCGCGGATCAGGAAGGGCAGGCGCACCGAGTATTCCCAGTGGCCCTCGGTGCGTTCGCCGAAGCCGCGATGGTGCGCGCGCTCGTGCAACTGCAGCAGTTCCTCACCTTGCAGCGCGTGGCGTTCGGCCAGGGTGCGCACGTGCTGCTCGTCCAGCGCCGCCAGGCAGGCCTGGCCCATGGCCGAGTGGAACAGGCTGGCCTTGAGCCCGACGATCATGCGGTTGCTCGGGTAGCGCTTGCGCAGGCGCTCGGGCACCGAGCTTTCCATCACCCGCAGGTCGGCGCCGTCGAAGAACGACAGGTCGGCCACCAGCCCGGTGCGCTCGCTCAGCGCCTTGAGCAGCGGCGCGGCTTCCTCCACCAGGCGCCGGCTCTGGCGCTCGCTGGCGTCGCCGAACAGCCGCCGCGAACTCAGGCGGTAGCGCCGGTCGCACAGGCCGCGGTACAGCCAGCCCTGCTCCTGCAGGGTGTGCAGCAGGCGCGAGACGGTGGCCTTGGGCAGGGCGGTGAGGTAGTGCAGTTCCTCCAGCCCCAGGGAGCCGTGCTCGCCGAGCAGTTCGACGATCGCCAGGGCGCGCTCCACCGAGCGCACCGTGCTGCCTTCCTCTTTCCCCTGCATCGCCGTTCCCCATGTACCCAATGCCGTCGGCAATGGGGAGGCAGGATGCGTGCCATGCCCGAGCGGGCCCCGCGCCTCAGCGTTCATCGAGCAGCGCCGGCGGCCGCCGGGCGACCCAGCGCGTCCGTTGTTCATGGGCGTGGGCCAGTTGCAGCACGGCCAGGTCCGCCTGCGCCGGGCCGAGGATCTGCACGCCCATGGGCAGCCCGGCGGGGTTGAAGCCCACCGGCACGTTCATCGCCGGCAGCCCGGCGAGGGTGGCGCCGATCACTACTTCCATCCAGCGGTGGTAGGTGTCCATCGGGCGGCCGGCGATGGCATCCGGCCATGCCAGTTGTGCATCGAAAGGGAACACCTGGGCACTGGGCAGGAGCAGGTAGTCGTAACGCTCGAACAGCTTCTGCAGGGCGCGGTACCAGTCGCTGCGGTCCAGCGAGGCCTGGTAGACGTCGGCGGCGCCCAGGCCCAGGCCCGACTCCACTTCCCAGATCGCCTCCGGCTTGAGTTGCCGGCGCAACGTCGGCTCGGCGTAGGCCTGGGCCAGGCTGCCGGCCACCAGCCACTGGCGGTGCACCAGCCAGCAGCGCCACAGGCGCGCCATGTCGTAGTCCGGGCGGCATGGCTCGACCTCGGCGCCCAGGGCGCGGAAGTCCGCCAGGCCCGCCTCGCACAGCGCGAGCAGGCCCGGCTCGGTGGGCAGGTAGCCGTCGAAGTCGCCCAGCCAGCCGATGCGCGCGCCGCGGAAGTCGCGCTCCAGCGGCCCGGCGAGGTCGTCGCTGCCGCGCAGCGAAAGCGGCGCGCCGGGCGCATGGCCGGCCTGGGTGCGCAGCAGCGCGGCGACGTCGGCCACGCTGCGGCCCATGGGCCCTTCGCTGGCCAGTTGCTGGACGAACACTTCGTTGGCCGGGCCAAAGGGCACGCGGCCCTGGGACGGGCGCAGGCCGTAGACGTTGTTGAACGCCGCCGGATTGCGCAGCGAGCCCATCATGTCGCTGCCGTCGGCCACCGGCAGCATGCGCAGGGCCAGGGCCACCGCAGCGCCGCCGCTGCTGCCGCCGGCCGTCAGGCGCGGCTCGTAGGCGTTGCCGGTGATGCCGAACACGGCGTTGTAGGTGTGCGAGCCCAGGCCGAACTCGGGCACGTTGCTGCGCCCGACGAAGATCGCCCCGGCCTTGCGCGCGCGCTCCACCACGTAGGCGTCGTGCCCGGTCACCTGCCTGGCGAACAGCGGCGAGCCCATGCTGGTGACCAGCCCGGCGCAGGCCGCCAGGTCCTTCGGCGCCTGGGGCATGCCGTGCAGCCAGCCGAGCCAGCGACCCTGGGCGAGCAGGCGGTCGTGCTCGTCGGCCTCGCGCAGCAGTTCGTCTTCAGGGCGCAGCGAAACCAGCGCGTTGACCCGCGGGTTGTAGCGTTCGATCTGTTCCAGGTAGGCCTGCATCACCTCGCGGCAACTGAGCTGGCGGTTGCGGATCGCCTCCGACAGCGGCAGCGCGTCGAGGGCGACGATGTCCTGCTGCAGCGCGGTGGCGTAGGGCGCGGTCATGGCGGTCATTCACAGGCTCCGGGCAGTGGCGGAAAGGGTAGCGCGGGCGCGGCGCCGGGCCAGGGCCTCGGGCGCGCCTTCGCGGAGGAAGGCCAGGGCGAACAGGCCGATCAGCGAGGCCGCCAGCACGTACCAGGCCGGCGCCACCGGGGTGCCGCCGACCTTTGTCAGCCAGGCGACGATGAACGGGGCGAAGCCGCCGAACAGCATCACCGCCACGTTGTAGGCCAGGGCCAGGCCGGTGGAGCGCACGCGGGTGGGGAACTGCTCGGCCACGGCGGTGGGCGCCGGGCCGTAGCTGATGCCGATCAGGCTGCACAGCACCAGCTGCATCACCAGCAGGTTGCCGATGCTCGGCGCGCCGGCCACCCAGGCGAACAGCGGGTAGACCAGCAGGGTGAAGCCGAGCATGCCGGCGAACAGCACCGGGCGCCGGCCGTAGCGGTCGGAGAGGGCGCCGGCGACGGGGATGATCACGGTCATCAGCGCCACCGCCAGCATCTGCACCATGAACACCTGGTCCAGCGGCAGGCCCAGCTGGGTGTGGGCGAAGGTCGGCATGTTCACCAGCACCACGTAGAAGGCCACGGTGCCGTTGATGGTCGAGCCCATGGTCACCAGCACCGCGCGGCGGTGCTCGCGCAGCACCTGGCGCAGGCCCACGGGTTTTTCCTGGCTGCTGGCGCGGACGAAGTCCTCGGTCTCTTCCATGTGCCGGCGCATCCACAGCCCCACCGGGCCGATCAGCAGGCCGAGCAGGAAGGGCACGCGCCAGCCCCAGGCGTCCAGCGCCTCGGGCGACAGGTTGTGGGTGACCAGCGCGCCCATGCCGGCGCCGGCGAACACCGCCAGGCACTGGCCGAACAGCTGCCAGGCGCCGTACAGGCCGCGGCGGTTGGCCGGCGCCGACTCCACCAGGAAGGCCGTGGCGCTGGCGTATTCGCCGCCGGTGGCGAAGCCCTGCAGCATGCGCGCGACGACGATCAGCGCCGGCGCGCCGACGCCGATGGCGGCGTAGTCCGGGGCGAAGGCGATCAGCGCGATGGCCAGGGTCATCAGCGCGATGATCAGCTGCATGGCCGCCTTGCGGCCCTTGCGGTCGGCGTACATGCCCAGCAGCACGCCGCCCACCGGGCGCATGAAGAAGCCCACGCCGAAGGTGGCCAGGGCCATCAGCAGCGAGGCGTAGGCGCTTTCGGCGGGGAAGAACAGCCGGGCGATCAGGCTGGAGAGGAAGCCATAGACGATGAAGTCGTACCACTCGAGGGCGTTGCCGATCACGGCGGCCGCCACCTGGTGGTTGCGCGACACGGCGCGGGAGGAGGTCTGCATCACGGGGTGCTCCAGAAAGGGGGAGGGCAGCTCGGTAAGGCGCTCAGGGGCGCAGCCAGCGCTCGGCCAGCGCCGCCCAGTAGGCGGCGCCGCGCACCAGGATGGCGTCGTTGAAGTCGTAGGCCGGGTTGTGCACCATCGCCCCGGCGCCGTTGCCGATGAACAGGTAGCTGCCGGGGCAGCGCTGGAGCATCCAGCCGAAGTCCTCGCTGCCCATCACCGTGGGCGCCTCGCGCACTTCGTCGGCGCCCACCAGTTCGAGGCCGACTTCGCGGGCGAAGGCGGTTTCCGTCGCCGTGTTGACCAGCACCGGGTAGGCCGGGCGGTGCTCGACCTGTGCCGTGCAACCGTAGCTCTGCGCCTGGCTGTGGATGATCGCCTGCACCCGCTCCAGCACCTGCTCGCGCACCTTGGCGTCGAGCGCGCGCAGGCTCAGGCGCAGCAATGCCTGCTGCGGGATGACGTTGGCCGCCTCGCCGGCCTGCAGCGCGCCCACGGTGACCACCGCGGCCTGCTGCGGGTCGACGTTGCGCCCCACCACGGTCTGCAATGCCATCACCACGCTCGCCGCCGCCACCAGTGGGTCGACGCTCAGGTGCGGCATCGAGCCGTGGCCGCCGACGCCTTCGATGCGCACTTCCAGCAGGTCCTGGGAGGCCATCATCGGCCCGCTGCGGAAGCACAGGTGGCCGGCTTCCAGCCCCGGCATGTTGTGCATGCCGAACAACGCGTCGCAGGGGAAGCGCTGCAGCAGGTCGTCCTCCAGCATGGCCAGGGCGCCGCCCTGGCCTTCCTCGGCGGGCTGGAAGATCAGCGTCAGGCTGCCCTGGAAGTTGCGCGTGGCGGCCAGGTAGCGAGCCGCGCCGAGCAGCATCGTGGTATGGCCGTCGTGGCCGCAGGCGTGCATGCGCCCGCTGTGGCAACTGCTGTAGGGCAGGCCGGTGGCCTCCTCGATGGGCAGCGCGTCCATGTCGGCGCGCAGGCCCAGGCGCCGCGGCGAGTCGCCGTTGCGCAGCACGCCGACCACGCCGGTGCGGCCGACGCCGCGGTGCACCTCGTAGCCCCACTGGCCGAGCAGGTCGGCCACCAGGTCAGCGGTGCGGCGTTCTTCGAAGCCCAGTTCGGGGTGGGCGTGGATGTCCTGGCGCAGGGCCTTGAGTTCGTCGGCGCTGTCGTTCAGCCAGGCGAGGATGTGAGCGTGGCGGGGCATGTGGGGCTCTCCCGGGGTAGCCGGACTGGAGTCCGGTCTTGTTGGCGGTTGCCGGCGGCGGGGCCGCCGGCTCGGATGGCTACCAGCAAAGCGCGGGCGCCGTGAGTGGGCAATGCGCGTTGGTTCCACCCTGTGGAACCGCGCGCGCTCAGAAGTGGTAGTAGATGCCGATGGCCACGCTGGACGGGTCGTCGCCGGCCTGCTCCACGGGGATGCCGGCATAGCTCACGGCGGCCTGGCGCTGGTTGTCGATCAGCGCCACGCGGCCATACAGCGCCAGGTTCGGGCGCAGGAAGTGGTCGTAGCCGAGCATCACCCCGGTGGCGTCCTGCTCGCCGCTGTCGACGTTGCGCCGGGTGGCCACCAGCCGCGCCAGGTCGCGCTCGCCCACCGGCAGCATGAAGCCGAGGGTCCAGGCGGTCATGCTCGGGGTGCCGTGGTAGTCCACGTCCTGGCGCTGCCAGGTGAGGTTGGAGGAGAAGGGGCCGAAGTCGTAGAAGGCCGAGGCGCTCTTGAACACGTTGTGCGTCTGCCGGCTGCGCCCGCCGTCGTCCCACGGGTCGCTCAGGTAGTCGTTGTAGGAGCCGAGCAGGATCAGCCGGCTGTCGCGGTACTGCAGGCTCACGCCCTTGCCGCGCACCGTGCGCCCGGAACTGGCGGCGTCGTCGAAGCCGAAGCTCATGGCGCTGCCGAGGCTGAAGCCGTGGTAGCTCGGCGTGGTGTAGGCGAGGGTGTGCTTGGGCCGCACGTCCAGGTAGTAGGCGCCCTTGCCGCGCGGCGGCAGGGTGAGGAAGGTGTAGGGCGAGCCGTACACGGCGAGGAAGGGGTCGGCGTAGGTCGGCGTGCTCATGTTGTAGGTCTTGCCGAACTCCAGCTTGCCGTAGTTGCGCGTGCGCAGCGCCACCAGCGCCAGGCGCAGCGCGCCGACCTGCTTCCAGTGCTGCTCCAGGGCCTGGCCGTTGAGGTTGAAGCCTTCCTCGACGTCGGCCTCCAGCACGGTGTCCTCGTCCAGCGACTTGCGCAGGTACAGGCCCAGCTTGTTGGTCCAGGCGCCGCCGCCTTCCAGGCGCCAGCCGGAGTGGTGGTCGGAGTCGTGGTAGTCGCTGAAGACGTCGAGGGTCCCGTAGACCCTGGCCTTGTCGTCGAAACCCTTGTCGATGTTGTAGTAGCCGAAGCCCGAGGCGATGCGGCCGATGCCGGGGAAGCCCTCGGCCTGGGCCGCGAAGGGGGCGGCCAGCAGGACGGCGAGGAGGAACGGGGAAGGTTTGCGGTGGTGAGCTTGGGTGTGCACGGCGCGGATTCCTGGTTGTGGTTGTTGTAGGCAGGTACCGGGGCGGCTGCGGGGCCGCCGTCGCCTTTCCAGCAGAATCCGGACGGGGCCGGCGCGGCAATGCACAGCGGTTCCATGGCGCGGAACCGCTGGCAGGCTGGGTCAAACGTTACGCTCAGGTTAACGATCGTGCGCCGCGCTTGATTGATGCAGCGGGCGGCGGGTCCCTAAGGTGCGTCCACGACAGCAGCGTTCGTGGAGGTTCCGATGATCCAGACATCCCCCCCGCCCCAGTGGTCGCGGCGGCGCGCCGAGAAAGCGCGACGCCTCGAACGGGTGCGCCACCTGGCCGACGGCGCGGTGCTGCCGCGCGAGCACCTGGTGCGCGCCCTGGAGGCGCTGATCGCCCCGGGCGACCGTGTGGTGCTGGAGGGCAACAACCAGAAGCAGGCCGACTTCCTCTCGCGCAGCCTGGCCCGGGTGGACCCGGGCAAGGTCCACGACCTGCACATGATCATGCCCAGCGTCGGCCGCCCCGAGCACCTGGACCTGTTCGAGCTGGGCATCGCGCGCAAGCTCGACTTCTCCTTCTCCGGCCCGCAGAGCCTGCGCATCGGCCAGTTGCTGGAGGATGGGCTGCTGGAGATCGGCGCCATCCACACCTACATCGAGCTGTACTCGCGCCTGGTGGTGGACCTGATTCCCAATGTCGCCCTGGTGGCCGGCTTCATCGCCGACCGCGAAGGCAACCTCTACACCGGCCCCAGCACCGAGGACACCCCGGCGCTGGTGGAGCCCACCGCCTTCAGCGACGGCATCGTCATCGCCCAGGTCAACCGCATCGTCGACGATCCGCGCGACCTGCCGCGGGTGGACATCCCGGCCAGCTGGATCGACTTCGTGGTGGAGGCCGACCGGCCGTTCTACATCGAGCCGCTGTTCACCCGCGACCCGCGCCACATCAAGCCGGTGCACGTGCTGATGGCGATGATGGCGATCCGCGGCATCTACGAGCGGCACAACGTGCAGTCGCTGAACCACGGCATCGGCTTCAACACTGCGGCCATCGAGCTGATCCTGCCGACCTACGGCGAGTCCCTGGGGCTGAAGGGCAGGATCTGCCGGCACTGGACGCTCAACCCGCACCCGACGCTGATCCCGGCCATCGAGAGCGGCTGGGTGGAAAGCGTGCACTGCTTCGGCACCGAGCTGGGCATGGAGCGCTACATCGCCCAGCGCCCGGACGTGTTCTTCACCGGCCGCGACGGCTCGCTGCGCTCCAACCGCATGTTCTGCCAACTGGCCGGGCAGTACGCGGTGGACCTGTTCATCGGCGCCACCCTGCAGGTGGACGGCGACGGCCATTCCTCCACCGTCACCCGCGGCCGCCTGGCCGGCTTCGGCGGCGCCCCGAACATGGGCCACGACCCGCGCGGCCGGCGGCATTCCACCCCGGCCTGGCTGGACATGCGCCCCGAGCCCGAAGCCCTGCTGGAACGCGGCAAGAAGCTGGTGGTGCAGATGGTCGAGACCTTCCAGGACGGCGGCAAACCCACCTTCGTCGAGCAACTGGACGCGGTGGACGTGGCGCGCAAGGCCAACATGCCGCTGGCGCCGGTGATGATCTACGGCGACGACGTCACCCATGTGCTCACCGAGGAAGGCATCGCCTACCTGTACAAGGCGCGCTCGCTGGAGGAACGCCGGGCGATGATCGCCGCGGTGGCCGGCATCAGCCCCATCGGCCTGCGCCACGACCCCAAGGACACCGAGCGCATGCGCCGCGAAGGGCTGATCGCGCTGCCCGAGGACCTGGGCATCCGCCGCGCCGACGCCAGCCGCGAACTGCTCGCGGCCAAGAGCATCGCCGAACTGGTCGGCTGGTCCGGGGGCCTGTACGAGCCGCCGGCGCGCTTCAGGAGCTGGTGATGGCCCAGGCATACGAACTCGAACCCCGCGTCGGCCTGGGCGAGCGCCTGGCCGACCTGGCGGTGGACGCGCTGATCGACGAAGCCGAGCTGTCGCCCAAGCCGGCGCTGGTGGACCGTCGCGGCAGCGGCGCCCACAGCGACCTGCACCTGGGCCTGATGCAGGCCTCGGCGCTGAGCCTGTGGCCGTGCTTCCAGGCCATGGCCGAGGCCGCGCAAGCCCATGGCGAAATCGGCCTGCCGCTGCGCGAAACCCTCGGTCGCCTCGGCCGCGAAGGCGAGGCGGACATGCTGCGCACCACGGCGGGGGTGAACACCCATCGCGGCGCCATCTGGGCCCTGGGCCTGCTGAGCGCCGCCGCCGCGCTCGACACTTCGCGGCTGGCGGCCGAAGCGGTGGCCGCCCGCGCCGGGCGCATCGCCGTGCTCGCCGACCGCGCCCAGCCGCAACTGCCCAGCCATGGCGCCAGGGTGCGCCAGCGCTACGGCGTCGGCGGCGCCCGCGAGGAAGCCCAGCTGGGCTTCCCCCGCGTGGTGCTGCACGGCTTGCCGCAACTAAGGCGCAGCCGCGCGGCCGGCGCCGGCGAGCAGAACGCCCGGCTCGACGCGCTGCTGGCGATCATGGCTGTGCTCGACGACACCTGCGTGCTGCACCGCGCCGGCAGCGCCGGCCTGCAAGCCATGCAGGGCGGCGCGCGGGCGGTGCTCGATGCCGGCGGCAGCGCCAGCCTGGCCGGGCGTCGCCAACTGCGCGAGCTGGACCGCGCGCTGCTGGCGCTCAACGCATCCCCCGGTGGCGCTGCCGACCTGCTCGCCGCCTGTCTCTTTCTGGATCGCCTGCCCGCCGCGCTCGGCGGGTGGGCCGGGAGCCTCTGACCATGGAAACCCTGTCCTTCGAATACCCCGCCACTTCGTCGGTGCGCGGCCGCGCCCTGGTGGGCTGCGTCGGTTCCGGCGACCTGGAGGTGCTGCTGCAACCGGCCGCGGCCGGCGCCCTGAAGATCGAGGTGGTGACCTCGGTGAACGGCAGCGCGCCGCGCTGGCAGCAACTCTTCGAGCGGCTGTTCGCCGCCGTGCCGGCGCCGGCCGCGAAAATCTGCATCCACGATTTCGGCGCCACCCCCGGCGTGGTGCGCCTACGCCTGGAACAGGCACTGGAGGAGGCCGGCCATGAGTGACGTCGCCCAACTGCTGGCCCTGCGCAGCTTCACCGAACTCTCCGCCCGCCAGCGCGCCCGCGAACTGCTGGACGCCGGCACTTTCCGCGAACTCATCGACCCCTTCGCCCGCGTGCAGTCGCCCTGGCTGGAAGGGCAGGGCATCGTGCCCCAGGCCGACGATGGCGTGGTCATCGCCCGCGGCACCCTGGACGGCCAGCCGGCGGTGGTGGCCGCCATCGAAGGCGCCTTCCAGGGCGGCAGCATGGGCGAGGTCAGCGGGGCGAAGATCGCCGGCGCCCTGGAACTGGCCGCGGAGGACAACCGCAAGGGCATTCCCACCCGCGCGCTGCTGTTGCTGGAAACCGGCGGCGTGCGCTTGCAGGAGGCCAACCTGGGGCTGGCGGCCATCGCCGAAATCCAGGCGGCCATCGTCGACCTGCAGCAGTACCAGCCGGTGGTGGCGCTGGTCGCAGGCCCGGTCGGCTGCTTTGGCGGCATGTCCATCGCCGCCGGGTTGTGCAGCTACGTGCTGGTCACCCGCGAGGCGCGCCTGGGGCTCAACGGCCCGCAGGTGATCGAGCAGGAAGCCGGCATCGAGGAATACGACTCCCGCGACCGTCCGTTCATCTGGAGCCTCACCGGCGGCGAGCAACGCGCCGCCAGCGGCCTGGCCGATGCCTGCCTGGCCGATGACCTGGCGACCCTTCACCAGGCGGTGCGCGACTACTTCGCCAAGGGCCTGCCGGCGCACCCGCGCAGCCGCCGCGCGCGGGACTTCCTGGCGCGCCTGGAAAGCCTCGATACGAGCGAGCAGATCGACGCCGCCGGCGTGCGCCACCTCTACGCCGGCCTGAACCAAGGAGACGCGCAATGAGCCAAGCACCTTCTTCCCGCGGCCTGGCCTGGTTCCAGGCGCTGGCCGGCGAACAGCCCGCGCGGGCGCAGGACGGCGCCTCGCTGCGGGTGGCCGACGCCGAGCTGGACGGCCAGCCGCTGCGCTACCTGGCGGTGATTGCCGATGCGCAGAATCCCTTCCCCCGCGCCTGCAACGGCGAGGTCGGCCTGCTCGAAGGCTGGCGCCTGGCTGCGGCGGTGGACGAGGCCATCGAGGCCGACCGTGATGCGCCGCGCAAGCGCGCCCTGGTCGCCATCGTCGACGTGCCCAGCCAGGCCTACGGCCGCCGCGAGGAAGCCCTGGGCATTCACCAGGCGCTGGCGGCGGCGGTGGACGCCTATGCCCGCGCGCGCCTCGCCGGCCACCCGGTGATCGGCCTGCTGGTGGGCAAGGCCATGTCCGGCGCCTTCCTCGCCCACGGCTACCAGGCCAACCGGCTGATCGCGTTGCGTGATGCGGGGGTGATGGTCCACGCCATGGGCAAGGCCGCCGCCGCGCGCATCACCCTGCGCAGCGTCGAGGAACTGGAACGCCTGGCCGCCACGGTTCCGCCGATGGCCTACGACATCGACAGCTACGCCTCGCTCGGCCTGCTGTGGGACAGCCTCGAAGTGCCGTCCATAGACGCGCCCGGCGAAGCGGACGTGGCCCAGGTGCAAGCCAGCCTGCGCCGCGCCCTGGACGATATCGCCGGCGCCCCGCGCGACCTGCGCGGCCGCCTCGGCGCAGCCAACCGCGCGGCCTCCAGCCGCGTGCGCGAACTGCTGCGCGAGCAGTGGTGAGAACTCAGGAGCGGGCCATGGCCATCGTCGATAGCTCACAGCGGGGTTCGCGCCGGGACCGGCCAGCTCCTGACCTTTTCCGCGCCCACGACCTGCTCTGGGGCATGGGCGCCGAACACTTGCCGGAGGATGCACCGGCCTGGGCGAGCGAAGTGCTGGCGGCCGGTTGGCCGGTTGTCGTGCGCCGCGCGCCGGCACGGGATGGCTGGGTGGCCGTCGGCCTGCGCGGGCGGAGCCGCGAGCAGCGCTGGGCGGGTTGGCTGCTGGTAGCCGCGGTGCAGCGTTGCTCCATGCCCGAAGCGTTGCGCCAGGTCGCGCCGCAACGCGAGCTGCCCACCTGGCAGGCCCTGCGCCAAGTGCGCGAAGTGCTGGACGCCAGCGGCCTGGCCTGGGGCATCACCGGCGGCGCCGGCTTCGAACTGGCCACCGGCGTGCCGGTGCTGCACGACGCCAGCGACCTCGACCTGCTGCTGCGCACTCCGCAGCCGTTTTCCCGCGATGCGGCCCGCGCGCTGCTCGCCGAACTGAACCAGGCCGCCTGCCGCATCGACCTGCAACTGCAGACCCCCGCCGGCGGCCTGGCCCTGGCCGAATGGGCCGGGGAGGGCGCCCGCGTCATGGTCAAGGGCGACCAGGCGCCGGTTCTGCTGGCCGATCCCTGGGCGCGTGCCGAGGTGGCCGCATGAGCAGCTTCTTCGCCTTCCCCGGGCAGGGCGCGCAGTACTCCGGCATGCTCTCGGCCTTGCCCGGCGAGCCGGAAGTGCGCGCCTGCCTGGAAGAGGCGGCGGACGTGCTCGGCCAGTCCATGGCCAGCCTGGAAAGCGCCGAGGCCCTGGCCTCTACCCGCGCCGTGCAGCTGTGCCTGTTGATCGCCGGTGTCGCCGCGGCACGCCTGCTCGGCGCACGCGGGCATCGGCCGGCGATGGTGGCCGGGCTGTCCATCGGCGCCTATCCGGCCGCCGTGGTCGCGGGTGCCCTGGCCTATGCCGACGCCCTGCGCCTGGTCGCCCTGCGCGGCGAGCTGATGCAGCGGGCCTGGCCCAGCGGCTACGGCATGAGCGCCATCCTCGGCCTGGAACAGGCGCAACTGGAGCCGCTGCTGGCCCAGGTGCACAGCGCCGAGCGCCCGGTCTACCTGGCCAATATCAACGCCGAACGGCAACTGGTGGTGGCCGGCAGCGACGAGGCCCTGCAAGCCATCGCCGAACTGGCCCGCGCCCAGGGCGCCAGCGCGGCGAAGCGCCTGGCGGTCAGCGTGCCCTCGCACTGCGAACTGCTGGCCGAACCCGCCGCGCGCCTGGCCGAAGCCTTCGCCGGCGTGCAACTGAAGCGCCCGCGGCTGCGCTACCTGAGCAGCAGCACGGCGCGCCTGGTCATGGAGCCGGCGGCCCTGGCCGCGGACCTCGCCTGGAACATGGCGCGCCGCGTGGAGTGGCGCGCGACCCTGCGCAGCGCCTACGAGCGCGGCGCCCGCCTGCACCTGGAGCTGCCGCCCGGGCGCATACTCAGCGGCCTGGCCAAGCCCTGCTTCGGCGCCGCCGCCATCGCCTTCGACGGTGCCCGCGCGGACACCCTGGACGCGCTGCTGCGCGAGGAGGAACGCCGCGACCCCTGAGCCGGTCCCAAATACCCCCAACCCCAACGACCAACCGAGGACAACAACAATGATCATCTACGGTGTCGCTTTACTGTCTGCCTGCACGCTCGCCGGCGTGATCCTGGGCGATCTGCTGGGCGTGCTGCTCGGCGTGCAATCCAACGTCGGCGGCGTCGGCATCGCCATGCTGCTGCTGATCTTCGCCCGCCTGGCGATGCACAAGCGCGGCGGGCTGAGCAAGGAATGCGAGTTCGGCGTGGGCTTCTGGGGCGCCATGTACATTCCCGTGGTAGTCGCCATGGCCGCGCAGCAGAACGTGGTCACCGCCCTGCACGGCGGCCCGGTGGCGCTGCTCGCGGCGATCGGCTCGGTGCTGGTGTGCGGCGCGACCATCGCGCTGATCAGCCGTACCCACCGCGGCGAGCCGCTGCCGCGCGAGGACCGAGCCGAAGACCTGGGCGCCGCCCCGGTGGGAGGGCGCTGAGATGTGGCAGATCGTCGAGAACGCGCTCATCCATAACGGCCTGGTCACCGCCTTCGCGGTGGTGGGCGTGATCATGTGGGTGTCGGTGCTGATTTCCCGCCACCTGACCTTCGGCCGCGTCCACGGCTCGGCCATCGCCATCCTCATCGGCCTGGTGCTGGCCTGGGTCGGCGGCACCCTCAGCGGCGGGCAGAAGGGCCTGGCCGACCTCTCGCTGTTCTCCGGCATCGGCCTGATGGGCGGGGCCATGCTGCGCGACTTCGCCATCGTCGCCACGGCCTTCGAGGTGCAGGCCACCGAGGCGCGCAAGGCCGGGCTGATCGGCGCGGTGTCGCTGCTGCTGGGCACCATCCTGCCGTTCATCGTCGGGGTGATCGTGGCCTGGTCGTTCGGCTACCGCGACGCGGTGAGCATGACCACCATAGGCGCGGGCGCGGTCACCTACATCGTCGGCCCGGTCACCGGCGCGGCGCTGGGCGCCAGTTCCGACGTGATGGCGCTGTCGATCGCCACCGGGCTGATCAAGGCCATCCTGGTGATGGTCTTCACTCCGGTTTCGGCGCGCCTGCTGGGCCTGGACAACCCGCGCTCGGCGATGGTCTTCGGCGGCCTGGCCGGCACCGTCAGCGGCGTCACCGCCGGGCTCGCCGCCACCGACCGGCGCCTGGTGCCCTACGGCGCGCTGACCGCCACCTTCCACACCGGCCTGGGCTGTCTGCTCGGCCCGTCGCTGCTGTACTTCTGCGTGCGCGGCCTGGTGGGTTGAGCTAGTGGCCGGCTGAGAAAAGCGGGCGGGGCGCCTCAGGCCCCCGCCCGCGCCGCTTCCTGCTCGTGGCGCATGCTGTACATGCGGCATTCGGCGAGCAGCGCCAGCAGGTTCGGGTCGCGCTCCTTGGCGCGCAGGAACACCACGCCGATGCGCTGCTGCAGGCGGTAGCGCGCCTGCAGCGGAATCAGCTTCACGCGGTTCTCGTACACCGCCTCGATGCGCTTGGGCAGCAGCGCGTAGCCCACCCCGGAACTGACCATGCTGAGCAGGGTGAAGATGTCGTTCACCTGCATGGCGATGTGCGGCTCGAAGCCGGCCTGGCGGAACACCCGCACGCCGTCCTGGTGGGTGGCGAAGCCCTGGGCGAGGGTGACGAAGGGCGCGTCCTTCAGGCTGGCCAGGTCGATCTCGGCCTGCTCGGCATAGGGCGAATCCACCGGCACGGCGAGGAAGATGTCGTCGGAGAACAGCGGCAGCTGCTCGCAGTCGGGGTCGGCCACGCTCTCGTTGAGCGACACCAGGATGGCGTCCAGCTCCATGTTCTTCAACTGGTAGAACAGGTCGACGTTGGAGCCGAGGATGAGATCGATGTTCAGCTCGCTGCGCCGCAGCTTCAGGCCCATGATCAGCTGCGGCACGGTCTTCACCGTCAGCGAATAGAGCGCGCCGAGCTTGAAGCGCTCGGCGGAGAAGCCGGCGGCCTCGCGGGTGAGGCGCACCGTCTCGTTCACGTCCTGCACCAGCTTCTGCGCGCGTTCCTCCAGCACGAAGGCGCTTTCCAGCGGCGTCAGCGTGCGCCCCTCGTGCTTGAACAGCGGGCAGCGCAGGGCGCTTTCCAGGGAGTGGATGGCGCGGTGCACGCTGACGTTGCTGGTGCCCAGCTCGGCGGCGGCGCGGGCCAGGTTGCCGGTGCGCATGAAGGCCAGGAAGACTTCCAGCTTCTTCAGCGTCAGCTCTTCGTCGATGCGCGGCGTGGGCGCGCTGGCCGTGTCAGCGCGGGGCATGGCGGCCTCGGGCGGCGTGCGGAAGGGGCATGGGGATTCTCGCTTCGTCGATGGCCCGGCCAAGGTAGCGGAGCCGGGCGCGGGCTGCCAGCGCCGTGCCGGTGGTGGTTTGGGGAGGTGTTTGGACAGCGCTGTCTTTTGCGCGCGGGAGGCTGCATGTCGCCGCAGGGCCCCGCAGGCGCGAACCTGTGGGCCGCCATTACCCTGATTTTCGTGCGGTTATTGAGGAAAATACTTCGCCAGCGGACTAGATTATTACGGGAAATGAAAAATAATATTGCCAGCCCTGCGTCTGGCCATTAGCCCGTGCGGGCAGTAACGTGCGCGTCGCCTTTGACCGGGCGTTTTTTTCATCTGCAAAAGATAGCGCTGTCTCAAGGCTGCGCAGATTTTCCGGGGCAGGGGGAATGGCCGCGCCAGAGCGCTGCGCCGGGCCCTGTTCTACAGTTTTCGTTTGGCCATGCGGCTCGCGCCCCGTTGGGGAGCGGGCCGGGTGGCGCTTTTCGCTTCAGGCTGCCAGGAGGAATAGCCCCCATGATCACCGCCCGCAATCTCGCCCCGGGGCTGGGGCTGCTCGCCCTGCTGGCCGGCGGCGCCCATGGCGACGAGGCTTTTTCCGCCGATTCGAAATGGGGCCTGGGGGATTGGGGCGGCATCCGCAGCGAGCTGCTGGAGAAGGGCTACGACTTCAAGCTGGACTACGTCGGCGAGGCCGCGGGCAACCTGCACGGCGGCTACAACGACGACAAGACTGCGCGCTACACCGACCAGTGGGCGCTGGGCACCCACCTGGACCTGCAGAAGATCCTCGGCTGGCACGGCGCCGAGTTCCAGCTGACGGTGACCGAGCGCAGCGGCAACAACCTCTCCAACGACCGCATCAGCGACCCGCGCGCCGGCCAGCTCAGCTCGGTGCAGGAAGTCTGGGGCCGCGGCCAGACCTGGCGGCTGACGCAGATGTGGTACAAGCAGACCTTCCTCGACGACGCCCTGGACATCAAGGTCGGCCAGTTCGGCGAGGGCGAGGACTTCAACAGCTTCCCCTGCGACTTCCAGAACCTGGCCTTCTGCGGCTCGCAGGTGGGCAACTGGGTGGGCGGCATCTGGTACAACTGGCCGGTGGCGCAGTGGGCGCTGCGGGTGAAGTACAACCTGAGCCCGGAGTTCTTCGTGCAGGTCGGCGCCTACGAGCAGAACCCCTCGAACCTGGAAACCGGCAACGGCTTCAAGCTCAGCGGCAGCGGCACCAAGGGCGCGATCCTGCCGATGGAGCTGGTGTGGTCGCCGAAGGTCGGCGGGCTGCCGGGCGAATACCGCCTGGGCTACTACTACAGCACCGCCAAGGCCGACGACGTCTACGAGGATGTCAACGGCCAGCCCCAGGCGCTGACCGGCAACGCCTTCAAGTCCCACGGCAGCAAGCACGGCTGGTGGGTGGTGGCGCAGCAGCAGGTCACCGCGCACGACGGCGACGCCGCGCGCGGCCTGAGCCTGTTCGCCAACTTCACCGTGCATGACCAGGCGACCAACAGCATCGACAACTACCAGCAGGTGGGCGCGGTCTACAAAGGCCTGTTCGATGCGCGGCCGAAGGACGACATCGGCCTGGCGGTGGCGCGCATCCACATCAACGACGATGTGACCAGGCACCAGAAGCAGATCAACGCGGTGTCGGGCATCGACGACTACGACAAACCGCTGTTCCAGCCGGTGCAGCACAGCGAATACGACGCCGAGCTGTACTACGGGGTGCACGTCACCAACTGGCTGACGGTGCGGCCGAACCTGCAGTACATCAAGCATCCCGGCGGCGTCTACGAGGTGGACAACGCCCTGGTCGCCGGCCTGAAGATCCAGTCCAGCTTCTGAGCCGCCCAGTCATCACCAAGGCCCCGGCCAGCGCCGGGGCAGGGAGCAGGAACCCCAGCATGCCCTTGCGTTTTCGCCCGCTCAGCCTCGCCATGACCCTGCAGCCGCCGCTGCTGCTCTGGGGCCTGAGCACCGGCACCTTCGCCCTTGCCGCGGACAGCGCCGTGCCCGCCGACGAGGTGTTCGCCCCGATGGTCGTCACTGGCACCTACGCGCCGGTCTCCAGCTTCGACCTGCCGTTCTCCATCGACACCGTGCAGCAGCCGCAGATCGGCGACGGCCAGCTCGGCGTCAACCTCTCCGAAGTGCTGCCGCGGGTGCCCGGCCTGGTGGTGCAGAACCGCCAGAACTACGCCCAGGACCTGCAGATTTCCTCGCGCGGCTATGGCGCGCGCTCGGCCTTCGGCATTCGCGGGCTGAAGCTGCTCAGCGACGGCATCCCGGCCAGCACGCCGGATGGCCAGGGCCAGGCGGCGACGCTGAACCTCGACGTGGCCGACCGCATCGAGGTGCTGCGCGGCCCGGCCTCGACCATTTACGGCAGCAACGCCGGCGGGGTCATCCAGATGTTCAGCCGCGATGGCTCCGGCCCGCCGAAGGTGGGCGCCGAAACCACCTTCGGCAGCGACGGCTTCAACAAGAACCACCTCTACGCCGAGGGCGGCAACGACAAGGCCGGCTTCCTCCTCGACGCCTCGCGCATGGACACCGACGGCTACCGCGACCACAGCGCCGCGCGCCGCGACCAGACCTTCGCCAAGCTCAACTTCAGGCTCGACGACGACAGCCGCCTGGCGCTGATCTACAGCAGCCTGGAGCAGAACGGCACCCAGGACCCGCTGGGCCAGACCTGGGCCGCCTACCAGCACGACCCGCGCTCGGTGGCGTCGGTGGCCGAGACCTACAACACGCGCAAAAGCATCGACCACCAGCAGGTGGGCATGAACTACGAGCGCTACTTCGGCGACGCCACCTTGCAGTTCAACCTGTACGCCGGGCAGCGCAGCGTCATCCAGTACCTGTCGATCCCCAGGGGCGTGGTCTCCAACACCCAGCGCGGCGGCGGCGTGGTGGACTTCGACCGCGAATTCCACGGCGGCACCCTGCGCTGGATCCAGCCGGTGCATGGGGTGCCCGGCGAGCTGACCGTCACCACGGGGGTGGACTACGACCGCAGCCGCGACGACCGCCACGGCTACCAGAACTACAGCGGCGACCTGCTGGGCGTGAAGGGCGAGCTGCGCCGCGACGAGGACGACATCGCCACCAGCCTCGACCCCTACGTGCAGGCGCGCTGGGAGCTGGGCGACTGGACCTTCGACGCCGGCCTGCGCCACAGCACCATGAAGATGGAGGTGGACGACCACTACCTGGCCAACGGCGACTCCAGCGGCTCGAAGAAGTACCAGAAGAACACCCCGTCGCTGTCGGTGATGTACGCCTTCACCCCCGAGCTGCACGGCTACGTCAGCGCCGGCAAGGGCTTCGAGACGCCGACCCAGGCCGAGATGGCCTACGCCCCGGGCCTGGTGGAAAGCTTCAACTTCGGCCTCGACCCGGCCACCAGCACCCAGTACGAACTGGGCCTGAAGGCCAAGGTCGGCGGCAACACGCGGGTCAACGCGGCGGTCTTCGAAATCCGCACCGACGACGAGATCGTCGTCGCCAGCTCCACCGGCGGCCGCACCAGCTACCAGAATGCCGGCAAGACCCTGCGCCGCGGCTTCGAACTGGGCGTGCAGAGCCAGCTCAGCGAACAGTGGGACGCGACCCTCGCCTACACCCGCCTGGAAGCCACCTACGACCAGGACTTCGTCGAGGGCGGCAACCTCATCGAGAAGGGCAACCACCTGCCCGGCGTGCCCGGCAGCAGCCTCTACGGCGAGCTGGTGTGGAAGCCGCGCCAGGACGTCAGCATGGGCTTCGAAGGGCAGTACCGCAGCAAGGTCTATGTTGAAGACAGCAACGAGGACAAGCCGGCGCCCAGCTACGCGGTGTTCAACTGGCGCACGCGCTTCGAACAGCGCTACGGCCCCTGGACCTTCCACCAGTTGCTGCGCCTGGACAACCTGCTGGACCGCCAGTACGTCGGCTCGGTCATCGTCGGCGACAGCAACGGCCGCTACTACGAGGCCGCCCCGGGGCGTTCCTGGTACGCCGGCGCTGGCCTCCAATACCAGTTCTGAACCCAAGCAGTACCCGCTCACTGAAAGACCGAAGGAGAACACGCATGAGCACTGACGGTGCGTTTGGCAGGCCACGCCTGCTGCCGAGCCTGCTCGGACTATTGCTGCTGCTGATGGGCCTGGCCCTGCTGGCCGGCGGCATCAAGCTGCTGAGCCTGGGCGGCTCGCTCTACTACCTGGTGGCCGGCGCGGTGCTGGCCGTGACCGGCGTGCTGCTGCTGCTCGGCCGCGCCGCCGCCATCGGCCTGTACGCGCTGTTCCTGCTGGGCAGCACCTTGTGGGCCTGGTACGAAGTGGGCCTGGACTGGTGGCAACTGGTGCCGCGCCTGGCGCTGTGGTTCGTGCTCGGCATCGTCCTGCTGCTGCCCTGGCTGCGCCGCCCGCTGCTGGCCGCGGGCCCGGCGCCCAAGGCCACTGCGCTGCTGGGCCTGGCCGTGGTGCTGGCCGGTGCCACCGCCATCGCCTCGCAGTTCACCAACCCGGGCCGCATCGAAGGGCGCATCGACCGCGCCAGCGCCGGCGTGCCCAACGCCGCCCCGGCGCAGCCCGAGGGCGACTGGCAGGCCTACGGGCGCACCGCCTTCGGCGACCGTTACTCGCCGCTCACGCAGATCAACCCGGACAACGTCCACCAGTTGAAGCTGGCCTGGACCTTCCGCACCGGCGACCTGCCCGGCCCGAACGACCCGGGCGAGACCACCGCGGAAAACACCCCGCTGAAGGTCAACGGCAAGCTCTACGTGTGCACCCCGCACAGCCAGGTGATCGCCCTGGACCCGGACACCGGCAAGGAACTCTGGCGCTTCGATCCCAAGCTGAGCACGCAGAACGCGGCCAACTTCAAGGGCTGGGCGCACATGACCTGCCGCGGCGTGGCCTACCATGACGAAGCCGCCTACGCCGCCAAGGCCGCCGACGGCACTACCGTCGCCAGCCCGGCGCCGGCCGCCGGCAGCTGCCCGAAACGCCTGTTCGTGCCCACCGCCGACACCCGCCTGATCGCCCTCGACGCCGACACCGGCAAGGTCTGCGAAGGCTTCGGCGACAAGGGCGAGATCGACCTGCGCGCCAACATCGGCAGCTTCACCGCCGGCGGCTACTACTCCACCTCGCCGCCGGCGGTGACCCGCGACCTGGTGATCATCGGCGGCCACGTCACCGACAACGTCTCCACCGACGAGCCTTCCGGGGTGATCCGCGCCTACGACGTGCGCGACGGCCACCTGGTGTGGAACTGGGACAGCGGCAACCCGGACGCCACCGCGCCGATCGCCGCCGACAAGACCTACACCCGCAACTCGCCGAACATGTGGTCGGTGGCCAGCGTCGACGAGAAGCTCGGCCTGGTCTACCTACCCATGGGCAACCAGATGCCCGACCAGTGGGGCGGCAACCGCACCCCCGAGGCGGAGAAGTTCAGCGCCGGCGTCACCGCGCTGGACCTGGCCACCGGCAAGGTGCGCTGGACCCACCAGTTCACCCACCACGACCTGTGGGACATGGACGTGGGCGGCCAGCCGACCCTGGTCGACCTGAAGACCGCCGACGGCATCAAGCCGGCGCTGCTGGCCTCGACCAAGCAGGGCAGCATCTACGTGCTCGACCGCCGCAACGGCGAGGCCATCGTGCCGATCAACGAAACCCCGGTGCCGCAGGGCGCGGTGGAAGGCGACCACACCTCGCCGACGCAGCCGATGTCCGAGCTGAACTTCATGCCGCCCACCGTGCGCGAGAAGGACATGTGGGGCGTGACGCCGTTCGACCAGATGCTCTGCCGCCTGGACTTCAGGTCGCTGCGCTACGAGGGCATCTACACCCCGCCGTCGCTGCAGGGCTCGCTGGTGTTCCCAGGCAACTTCGGGGTGTTCGACTGGGGCGGCGTGTCGGTCGACCCGGTGCGCCAGATCATGTTCGTCAACCCCGACTACATGGCCTTCAAGTCCAAGCTGGTGCCCCGCGAGGAAGTCGCCGGCGGCCCGGCCCGCAAGAGCGAGACCGAAGGCGTGCAACCCAACGCCGGCGCGCCCTACGGCGTGATCATGGCGCCCTTCCTGTCGCCCATCGGCCTGCCTTGCCAGGCCCCGGCCTGGGGCTACGTGGCGGCGGTGGACCTGACCACCCACAAAGTGATCTGGAAGCACAAGAACGGCACCGTGCGCGACAACTCGCCCCTCCCGCTGCCGCTGACCATGGGCGTGCCCAGCATGGGCGGGCCGATCACCACCGCCAGTGGCCTGGGCTTCCTCAGCGGCACCCTGGACCAGTACCTGCGCGCCTACGACATGCGCGACGGTAAGGTCCTCTGGGAAGGCCGCCTGCCGGCCGGCGCCCAGACCACGCCGATGACCTACACCGGCAAGGACGGCAAGCAGTACGTGCTGGTCATGGCGGGCGGGCATGGCTCCCTGGGCACCCGCCAGGGGGATTACGTGATGGCCTTCGCGCTGCCGGATTGAAGGCGGCGGCGCTGGAATGAAAGAACGCCCGCGGAGTGATCCGCGGGCGTTCTTGTTTGCAGAGTTGGCACAAGCAACTGTCTTGCCGGTTGCGCCGAGGCGCCCTTCGTAGGATGGGTTGAGCCTGCGAAACCCATGCGGTTGCGGTGATGGGTATCGCTTCGCTCAACACCATCCTACGAAAAGCCATGCTCGCTCATGCAGTAGTAGGAGTGGGGCTTGCTCGCGAACAGGCTCCCCGGTGACTCCTCTGCCAAGCCCACCTCTGTTCCCTCTCCCTAACCCTCTCCCTGAAGGGAGAGGGGACCGTTCGGTGTGCGCGGATGTTTCGGCGTTAGCCGGCTTGTACCGATTACCCGGCTGACACCAGATCCTTTCTCGGCACGGACAAGCCCCCTCTCCCTTCAGGGCGGGGCGCGCAGCCGAGGGCTGGGGAGAGGGCGCTCTGAAGGCTCACCACCAAAGCCCCCGGCAAGCACCGCCCCCGAGCAAGCCCTCACCTCACCTATCACCGACTCCGTGGTTGAACTCGGCGCGCTCTTCAACGGCGGCTCCGTGCACGGCAGCGAGCGGTGTGTGGCCAAGGTCAAGCGGCGGATAACGCCGGAGGCGTTATGCGCCCTACGCCAAGCCCGCCATGGGCGGTCACCCCACCACCCGATTACGCCCATCCGCCTTGGCCCGGTACAGGTTCTCGTCGGCCACCTTCAGCAGCGCCTCGACGCTCTCCACCTTGCTCGCCGAGGTGCTGGCCACGCCTATGCTCACCGTCACCACGCCGCGCTGGACCTTGGCGTGGGGCAGGGCGGTGGCTTCCACCCGCTGGCGGATGTCCTCGGCCACCTTGCGCGCACCGGCCAGGTCGGCGTTGGGCAGGATGACCACGAACTCCTCGCCGCCGTAGCGCGCGGCGCCGTCTTCCTCGCGGCGGCAGCCTTGGCGCACCTGTTCGGCCACCTTCGCCAGGGCCACGTCGCCCATGGGGTGGCCGTAGTGGTCGTTGTAGGCCTTAAACTGGTCGATATCCAGCATCAGCACCGCCAGGTCGCCGCCGTTACGCAGGTGGCGGTGCCATTCCTGGCGGGCCTTGTCGTCGAACCAGCGGCGGTTGTGCAGGCCGGTCAGGGCGTCGGTGCAGGCCTGGTTGCGCAGGCGGTTCTCGGCGGCGGCGCGTTCGCGCAGATAGCGACTGAGGCGGAAGGCCATGGCCACGGTGGCGATGTTGAAGCTCACCAGCAGGCCGCTGGTGACCACCGTGCGGCCGTTCCAGGTGCGCAGCACGCACTCGCTCCCCAGTTCCACGCTGACCGCCATGGGGTAGTCGCCGACGCGCTTGTAGCCGTGCCAGGCCGGTTGCGGGGCGTCCAGGTTGTCGTGCACGTATTCCTGCTGCCCGCTGGCGACGAAGTGCTCGAAGGCGCGCTTTTCCGCCTCGCTGTTGCTGCGCCCCGCGACCGGCCACCGGGCCAGCGGCGTGCCGTCGAGCAGGCGGATCGACACCAGGCCGCTGCTGTCGATCTTCACGTCCTCGATGAGGCTGCGCAGGCGTCGCAGCTCCTTGATCACCGCCACCACGCCGATCAGCTTGCCGTCCGCGTCGAGCAGGCTGCGGCTGAGCGCCGTGCTCGGCCCCGCGCCCGGATAGGACGGCAGGAAGGGATGGCTCAGGTGCAGGCGCTGCGGTTCGGCCAGCACCGCGCTGACGTATTCCCGCCCGGACAGGTCCCGCTGCACCTCGGTCTGGTGGTGCAGTTCGCGCAGCAGCTGGCCCCGGGCATCGGTGAGGACGATGGTGCCCAGTTCCCCGGCGCTGTCCTCGTGCCCCCGCAGCAGGGCGCCCAGCGCCGGCCCGGCGACTTCGCGGGCGTCCGGCGAGACGACCACGTTGTTGAGTGTCTGCAGGGTCTGGGTATGCACCACCAGGTCGCGGTGCAGCTCGCGTTCCACCAGCAGCAGGATGTTGTGCCCGCTGGCCCGGGCGTAGGCTAGTGCATCGCGCTTCATGGCCAGCATCTGCCAGCCGGCGAGCAGGGACAGGCCGATGGCCAGCGACATCATGAAGGCGAAGATCCGGGTGGGCATGCGTGTAGTTTCTTCCCGTCAAGGGCAGAGATTGGCGTGCGAATTGTCCGACAATTTTTCGGCCGACACCTAGGCTCGGTCGCGCCATTCCCCGGAGTCCTTGTCCCAAGTCAGGCCAGTTCGTGGAATTGCGGATCGCCGCCGGGCAAAAGCGTTTCCGGGGTTTTCCGCGGCGCCCGCCTGGCGTCTGCGCTAGGCCCATTGCGCCTGGGTCGCCAGGCCGATCAGCTCGCGCAGGCCGCCGATGCCCAGCTTGCGGTACAGGCGCTTGACGTAGGTGGCGGCGCTGGAGGGGCGCACGCCCAGTTGCGCGGCGATGGCGTCGTTGTCGGCGCCGGTCAGCATCAGGCGCAGCAGCGTCTGCTCGCGCAGGGTCAGGCCCGGCTGGCGGGCGGCTATGCGTTCGGCCAGCAGCAGCGGCAGCTCGTTGGCCTGCAGCCAGGCCTGGTAGTGCAGGCGCACGGCCTGGATCAGCAGCGGCGCCAGGGTTTCCAGGTAGTCCATCTCGCGGGCGCAGAAGTGCCCGTGCTCGTGGCCGCGGTAGAGGTTCAGCGACAGCCAGCGCTCGTTCTCGCCATGGGCCAGCAGGGCCACGCGCTCGCTGATGCGCGGCTGCTCGTAGCACACGCGGCGGTATTCGGGGTGGGCGATGTCGTCGATGCCCTGGCGCTGCACCAGGATGCGCTCGGCCGGGCCGCGGCGGGCCATGGCCTGCTGGTTGCCGTCCTGGCTGTAGAAGCGTTCGGCGTAGTTGTGCGAGATGCGCGGCAGCGCCACGTCGCGGGCGCGGTCGGCGAAGGAGAACACCTGCGGGTTGCGCCGCGGCGCGTAGGCGAAGATGGTGCACTGCGCCAGGGGCACGCCGGGGCCGATCAGCTGCAGCAGGTCGGCGGCCAGGGTGCGGCTGCGGTTGCCGCCGACGCGGGCGAACAGGTTGGCGGCGTGGCCGAGGTTCAGGCTGTGCTCGACGCTGCCGGCGCGCAGGGGCCAGTACTGCATCGCGACGTCCCTCCGGGGTTCTGCGGGTTGCGGGCGCCGGCCACTGTAGCACCCCGGCCGCCGCCATGGCGGACCGGGGATCGGCCGGGCTCAGAGGTCCAGCAGGGCGGCCTCGGTCAGTTCGGCGAAGCGTTCGGGCTCGCCCAGGGCCTCGGCGGCGAGCAGCGCCAGCTTGACCAGGAACAGCTCGCGCTGCGCCTGGGGCGCGCGGTCCAGGGCTTCGGCCAGTTGTTCGTAGACGCTTTCCAGCCCGGCGATGGTCAGTGTTTGCATGGCGGTTCCCTCAGGCGTTGCCCAGTGCGGTGTGGATGGCCCGGCCCAGCGCGGCGCCGTCCAGTTGCCGCCAGCGTGCGCAGACGTGCTGGTCGGGGCGCGCCAGGTAGGCGCCGCCCGGCTGCGCGGCGTACTTGCGGCGCAGGTGGCCGTCGGCGTCGGCGAGGCTGAGGTCGGCGCCGTCCACCGCATCGGCCGCGCCTATGGCCAGGATGCGCAGCGGGATGCCCCGCTCGCGCAGGGCCGCGGCCTGGGCCCGCAGGTCTTCGGGCAGTTCGCCGGCTTCGCTGAAGTACAGCAGGTGGAAGGCGGCGCCCAGGTGGTCGAACAGGTAGTCGTCCTCGCCCAGGCGGACGTTCGGCAGCGGCGCGCCCTGGCGCGGGCCGGCGGGGAACGCCGCATCGTCGTCGTCGCGGCAGTTCAGCGGCGAGTCGGTGTAGTCGTGGGGCCGCGAGGTGCGCCAGTGGTACAGCGGGCGGACGAAGGCCTGGCTCAGCGACAGCGACAGCACGGCATCGCGCACCAGGCGCTGGCCGGGCGTGGGCGGGGTCATGAAGCGGGTGCTCTTGCCGGCCTCGGCGATGATCTCCCGCGCCGCGCCGACGCGCTCGTGGCTGTAGGAGGGCAGCAGCGCCGGGCCGGCCAGGCCCTTGAGCGCCAGGGCCAGTTTCCAGGCCAGGCCGTTGCAGTCCTGGAAGCCGGTGTTGGCCCCGCGCACGCCGAAGATCGGCAGCAGGTGCGCGGCATCGCCGGTGAAGATCACCCGCCGGTGGATGTAGTCCGGCAGGGTCAGCGCGCGGGCGGAGTACACCGAGCACCAGTCCAGCTCCCACTGCGGGTCCTGCACGCCAACCAGGGTCAGCTGCGCGTCGATGCGTGCGCGCAGGGACTCGGGCGCCAGGGCCTGCTCCGGCGTCTCGTCGGCCGGCAGCTGGTAGTCGATGCGCCAGATGTCGCCGGGCTCGCGGTGCATCAGCACGGTGTTGCCGGGGTTCCACGGCGGGTCGAAGAAGGCCAGGCGCTCGGTGGGCAGGTCGAGGCGGATGCGGATGTCGGCGATCACGAAGCGGCCCTCGTAGGCCGCGCCTTCCAGCTTCAGTCCGAGCAGCGAGCGCAGGGCCGAACGCGCGCCGTCGGCGGCGATCACCCACTGGGCTTCCAGGGCGTAGGGGCCGGCGGGCGTGTCCACTTCCAGGCGCGCATGGTCAGCTGCCTGGGTCACGGCGGTCACCTTGTTGCCCCAGCGCAGCTCGATCAGCGGGTTGGCCTGGACGGCCTCCACCAGGTACTGCTCCAGGCAGGGTTGCTGCAGGTTGGTCATGGGCGCGAAGCGGTCGTCCGCGTCCTGCGGCGCCTCCATGCGGAACACCCGCTGGTTGCGGTAGAAGGAGTTGCCGAAGCGCCAGCCCAGCCCCGCGGCGGTCACCCGCCCGGCCACGCCGACCTGCTGGAGAATTTCCAGCGAGCGGCGGGTGAAGACGATGGCGCGGCTGCCCTCGCTGACCTGCTGCTCGGCTTCGAGCAGCACCGAGGGGATGCCGTAGCGGGCCAGGTCCAGCGCGGTGGTCAGGCCGATGGGCCCGGCGCCGACGATGACCACGGCATGCCGCGCGGCCTGCGCGGCGCCCACGGCGGCGGTGAAGGCGGGGTGGACCTGGTAGTCGAAATACAGCGAGCGCCGGGGCTCGGCGGAAGGGCAGTGCATCGCGGTGCGTCTCCGGGATTATTGTGCTTGTGGGCGGATTCGCCGACGACTCTACCCCCCGCGCGCTACCGCGATGTCCCCGCAAGGGGACAACTTGAGCCGCCTCTGCGGCGGCGCCTGCCTGAGGCGGCGTTCTGGAATTCTCGCGGAACCTGTCTACGCTCAGTTCTTGCACCAAAGCGGTGCCACGATAACGAAAGCAGCAACATCAACCGTGATTGGCCTGAGTGCGACGTTATTCGCTGTGGACCGGTAGCCGCCGGTATCGGGACTCGCCCCCGGGCCTGTAGAGCAAGCGCCGTTCGAGGCGCTCGCCAGGGACTGCGTGCGCATGGTTACGACCGTTCCCGCCCGGGACCAATACCGGGCCCTCGGCTTGTCGACGTTGGCGTTCACCCTTTGCTTCGCCGTGTGGACGCTGTTCTCCATCCTCGGTCTGCAGATCAAGGACGAGTTCGGGTTAACCGACACCCAGCTCGGCCTGCTGATGGCCACGCCGGTGCTGACCGGTTCCATCTCGCGGATCTTCCTCGGCCTGTGGACCGACCGCTACGGCGGGCGCTGGGTGTTCGGCCTGGTGATGCTGGCCTCGGCGCTGTGCGTCTACCTGCTGACCTTCGCCACGGACTTCTACAGCCTGCTGCTGGCGGCCCTGGGCGTGGGCCTGGCCGGCGGCGGCTTCATCGTCGGCACCGCCTACACCTCGGCCTGGTTCGAGCCGGGGCGCCAGGGCACCGCGCTGGGCATCTTCGGCGCCGGCAACGTCGGCGCCGGCATCACCAACTTCGCCGCGCCCTTCCTGCTGCTGGCCCTGGGCTGGCGCGGCGCCGCGCTGGTGTATGCCGCGGTGCTGGCGGTCATGGGCGTGGCCTTCATGCTGCTGGCCAAGTCCGACCCGCAGAGCCAGGCGCGCAAGCAGCAGCCCATTCCCCTGGCGGAGCAACTGGCGCCGCTGGCGGAACTGCGCGTCTGGCGCTTCTCGCTGTACTACTTCTTCGTCTTCGGCGCCTTCGTCGCCCTGGCCCTGTGGCTGCCGCACTACCTGATGCAGGTGTTCGGCGTCAGCCTGGCCAGCGCCGGGGTGATCGCCGCGCTGTACACGGTGCCGGCGTCGCTGTTCCGCATCCTCGGCGGCTGGCTGTCCGACCGCTACGGCGCGCGCCGGGTGATGTACTGGACCCTCGGCGTGTCGGTGCTGTGCACCTTCCTGCTCAGCTACCCGCCGACGCGCTACATCGTCAGCGGCGTGCGCGGCGACCTGGAATTCTCCCTGCACCTGGGCCTGGCCGGCTTCATCCCGGTCATCGTGGTGCTGGGCTTCTTCATGTCGCTGGGCAAGGCGGCGGTGTTCAAGCACATCCCCAGCTACTACCCGCAGCACGTCGGCGTGGTCGGCGGCCTGGTGGGCATGATCGGCGGGCTTGGCGGCTTCCTGCTGCCGCTGACCTTCGGCATGCTCAACGACGTCATCGGCGTCTGGCAGAGCTGCTTCATGCTGCTGTTCCTGATCGCCGCAGGCGCCCTGGCCTGGATGCACTACGCGATCCGCATGGCCGAGCGCGTGGAATGGGCCGAGCAGCGGGAGGGCCGCGACCTGCCGGAACTGTCCACCCCCAGCAGCTTCGTGCTGCTGGACTGGCACCCGGAGGACGCCGCGTTCTGGGAGGCCAAGGGCAAGCGCATCGCCACGCGCAACCTGTGGATCTCCATCCCCAACCTGCTGCTGGCCTTCGCCATCTGGATGGTCTGGTCGGTGGTGGTGGCCAAGCTGCCACTGGCCGGCTTCAGCTACACGCCCAACCAGTTGTTCTGGCTGGCGGCGCTGCCCGGGTTGTCGGGCGCCACCCTGCGCATCTTCTACAGCTTCATGGTGCCGATCTTCGGCGGCCGGCGCTGGACCGCGCTGTCCACCGCCTCGCTGCTGCTGCCGGCGCTGTGGATCGGCTTCGCCGTGCAGAACCCCAACACGCCCTACCTGATCATGCTGATCCTCGCCCTGCTGTGCGGCCTGGGCGGCGGCAACTTCTCCTCGAGCATGGCCAACATCTCGTTCTTCTTCCCCAAACAGGCCAAGGGCGCGGCCATGGGCCTGAACGCCGGGCTGGGCAACCTGGGCGTGAGCGTCATGCAGTTCCTGGTGCCGCTGGCGATCACCCTGGCGGTGTTCGGCAGCCTGGGCGGCGAGCCGCAGACGACCGCCGCCGGCACCCCGCTGTGGCTGCAGAACGCCGGCTTCATCTGGGTGCCGTTCATCATCGCCGCGACCCTCGCCGCCTGGTTCGGGATGAACGACATCGCCAGCGCCAAGTCCTCGTTCAGCGACCAGATGGCGATCTTCAAGCGCAAGCACACCTGGCTGATGAGCGTGCTCTACACCGGCACCTTCGGCAGCTTCATCGGCTTCTCCGCCGGCTTCCCGCTGCTGGCCGGGCACCTGTTCCCGCAGGTCGACGTGCTGCGCTTCGCCTTCCTCGGCCCGCTGATCGGCGCCTTGAGCCGCGCCTTCTCCGGCGGCCTGGCCGACCGTTTCGGCGGCGCCCGCATCAGCCTCTGGGTGTTCGTCGCCATGGCCGTGTGCGTGGGCGGCGTGCTGTTCTTCATCGGCATCAAGGACCAGCCGGGGGCCTACTGGGGCTTCCTGGCCATGTTCCTGCTGCTGTTCTTCTTCTCCGGGGTCGGCAACGCCAGCACCACACAGATGATCCCGGCGATCTTCCGCATCCAGACGCCGCGCCTGTTCCCCGGCCTGCCCGCCGAGCAGCAGGCGCTGCAGAGCGAGAAGGAGTCCGCCGCCGCGGTGGGCTTCATTTCGGCGGTGGCGGCCTATGGCGGCTTCTTCATCCCGAAGTCGTTCGGCAGCTCGTTCGACCTGACCGGTGGGCCGGAGTGGGCGCTCTACGGCTTCATCGTCTTCTACGCCCTGTGCATCGTCGTGACCTGGTTCTACTACACCCGCCGTAACGCCGAGGTGAGCTGCTAGCCATCCGGCCCGCGCCGAGGAGGAGAGAAATGAGTTACTTCATCGACCGCCTGCGCTACCTGGTCAAACGCCCGCCGGAATTCGCCGGCGGCCACGGCGAGACCCGCGACGAGAGCCGCGCCTGGGAGGACGGCTACCGCCAGCGCTGGCAGTTCGACAAGATCGCCCGCTCCACCCACGGGGTGAACTGCACCGGCTCGTGCAGCTGGAAGATCTACGTGAAGAACGGCCTGGTGACCTGGGAAACCCAGCAGACCGACTACCCGCGCACCCGCCCGGACCTGCCCAACCACGAGCCGCGCGGCTGCCCGCGCGGGGCCAGCTACTCCTGGTACCTGTACAGCGCCAACCGGCTGAAATACCCGCTGGTGCGCAAGGCGCTGATCCAGCTGTGGCGCGAGGCGCTGGCCGCGCACAGGGACCCGGTGCTGGCCTGGGCGAGCATCGTCGAAGACCCGCAGAAGGCGAAGCAGTACAAGTCCATCCGCGGCCGCGGCGGCTTCGTGCGCAGCGACTGGGACGAGCTGCAGACGCTGGTCGCCGCGGCCAACGTCTACACCGTGAAGACCTACGGCCCGGACCGCGTCGCCGGCTTCTCGCCGATCCCGGCCATGTCCATGGTCAGCTACGCCTCGGGCACCCGCTACCTGTCGCTGATCGGCGGGGTGTGCCTGAGCTTCTACGACTGGTACTGCGACCTGCCGCCCGCATCCCCACAAGTGTGGGGCGAGCAGACCGACGTGCCCGAGTCCGCCGACTGGTACAACTCCGGCTACCTCATCGCCTGGGGCAGCAACGTGCCGCAGACGCGCACCCCCGACGCGCACTTCTTCACCGAGGTGCGCTACAAGGGCACCAAGACCGTGGCCATCACCCCGGACTACGCGGAAATCTCCAAGCTCTGCGACGAGTGGATGAGCGCCAAGCAGGGCACCGACTCGGCCCTGGCCATCGCCATGGGCCATGTCATCTTCAAGGAATTCCACCTGGAGAACCCGCGGAGTTATTTCACCGACTACGCGCGCCGCTACACCGACCTGCCGATCCTGGTGGAACTGGAACCGCGCGCCGAAGGCGGCCTGGTCCCCGGCAAGCAACTGCGCGCCGCGGACTTCGCCGGCAACCTGGCGCAGGCCAACAACCCCGAGTGGAAGACCGTGGCCTGGGACGAGGCGGGCGAGCGCCTGGTGGTGCCGCGCGGCTCCATCGGCTTCCGCTGGGGCGAGTCCGGCCACTGGAACCTGGAACCGGTGGACGCCGAGGGCCGCGAGGTGCGCCTGGCGCTGTCGCTGCTGGGCCGCCACGACGAAGTGGCGCGGGTGGCCTTCCCGTACTTCGGCGGCATCGAGCGCAAGCACTTCCCCAACGTGCCGGTGCGCGACGTGCTCTACCACCACGTGCCGGCCAAGCGCCTGCAACTGGCCGACGGCCGCGAGGCACTGGTGGCCAGCGTGTTCGACCTGATGGCCGCCAACTACGGCATCGACCGCGGCCTGCAGCCCACCGTGGGCGGCGCCGGCGAGGACGATGGCGCCAGCGACTACGGCCAGCTCAAGCCCTACACCCCGGCCTGGCAGCAGGCCATCACCGGGGTGCCGGCGGCGCAGATGATCCGCATCGCCCGCGAGTTCGCCGAGAACGCCGACAAGACCCACGGCCGCTCCATGATCATCGTCGGCGCCGGGATGAACCACTGGTACCACATGGACATGAACTACCGCGGGCTGATCAACATGCTGATCCTCTGCGGCTGCATCGGCCAGAGCGGCGGCGGCTGGTCGCACTACGTCGGCCAGGAGAAGCTGCGCCCGCAGACCGGCTGGACGCCCCTGGCCTTCGCCCTGGACTGGCACCGCCCGCCGCGGCACATGAACGGCACCTCGTTCTTCTACAACCACTCCAGCCAGTGGCGCTACGAGAAGCTGGAGGTGAAGGAACTGCTCTCGCCCCTGGCCCGGCCGCAGGACTTCAGCGGCAGCCTGGTGGACTTCAACGTGCGCGCCGAGCGCATGGGCTGGCTGCCCTCGGCGCCGCAGCTGAGCACCAACCCGCTGCGCCTGGCCGCCGCGGCCCAGGCCGCCGGCAAGAGCACCGCCGACTACGTGGTGGAGCAGCTCAGGAGCGGCCAGCTGCGCTTCGCCAGCGAAGACCCGGACAACCCGCAGAACCATCCGCGCAACCTGTTCGTCTGGCGCTCCAACCTGCTGGGCAGCTCGGGCAAGGGCCACGAGTACATGCTCAAGTACCTGCTCGGCACGAAGAACGGCGTGCTCGGCAAGGACCTGGGCGAGGCCGGCAAGCAGAAGCCCGAGGAAGTGCTGTGGAAGGACGAGCCCATCGAGGGCAAGCTCGACCTGCTGGTGACCCTCGACTTCCGCATGTCCACCACCTGCCTGTACTCCGACGTGGTGCTGCCGACCGCCACCTGGTACGAGAAGGACGACCTCAACACCTCGGACATGCACCCCTTCATCCACCCGCTCACCGCCGCCACCGACCCGGCCTGGGAAGCGCGCAGCGACTGGCAGATCTACGACGGCATCGCCCGCGCCTTCTCGCGCCTGTGCGTCGGCCACCTGGGCGAGGAGACGGACCTGGTGACCCTGCCGCTGCAGCACGACAGCCCCGGCGAGCTGGCCCAGCCCGAAGTGCGCGACTGGAAGAAGGGCGAGTGCGAGCCCATCCCCGGCAAGACCATGCCCTCGCTGATCGAGGTCAAGCGCAACTACCCGGAAACCTACGAGCGCTTCAGCTCCGTCGGCCCGCTGCTGGACACCCTGGGCAACGGCGGCAAGGGCATCGCCTGGCAGACCCAGGAAGAGGTCGACCTGCTCGGCAAGCTCAACTACCGCAAGCTCGACGGCTCCGCCGAAGGGCGGCCACGGCTGGCCTCGGCGGTGGACGCGGCGGAGATGATCCTCACCCTGGCCCCGGAAACCAACGGCCAGGTGGCGGTCAAGGCCTGGGCCGCGCTGTCGAAGATCACCGGGCGCGACCACACCCACCTGGCGCGGCCCAAGCAGGAAGAGAAGATCCGCTTCCGCGACCTGGTGGCGCAGCCGCGCAAGATCATCTCCAGCCCCACCTGGTCGGGCCTGGAGGACGAGCACGTGAGCTACAACGCCTGCTACACCAACGTCCACGAGCTGATCCCCTGGCGCACCCTCAGCGGCCGCCAGCAGTTCTACCAGGACCACCCCTGGATGCGCGCCTTCGGCGAGAGCCTGATGGTCTACCGCCCGCCCATCGACACCAAGGCCGCGGCCAGCGTCGCCGAGCCGCGCAGCAACGGCAACCCGGAAATCGCCCTGAACTGGCTGACGCCGCACCAGAAGTGGGGCATCCACTCCACCTACAGCGACAACCTGCTGATGCAGACACTGTCGCGCGGCGGGCCCATCGTCTGGATCAGCGAGGACGACGCGCGCGCCATCGGCGTGGTCGACAACGACTGGATAGAGCTCTACAACGCCAACGGCGCCATCGCCGCGCGGGCGGTGGTCAGCCAGCGGGTGCGCCCGGGCATGGCGATGATGTACCACGCCCAGGAACGCATCCTGAATATCCCCGGCTCCGAAGTGACGGGTACGCGCGGCGGCATCCACAACTCGGTGACGCGGGTCTGCCCCAAGCCGACCCACATGATCGGCGGCTACGCGCAGCTGTCCTACGGCTTCAACTACTACGGCACCGTCGGCTCCAACCGCGACGAGTTCGTCATCGTGCGCAAGATGAAGCGCATCGACTGGCTCGACGGCGAAGGCAACGACTACCAGCAGGAGGCGGTGAAATGAAGATCCGTTCCCAGGTCGGCATGGTCCTCAACCTCGACAAGTGCATCGGCTGCCACACCTGCTCGGTCACCTGCAAGAACGTCTGGACCAGCCGCGAAGGCATCGAATACGCCTGGTACAACAACGTCGAGACCAAGCCCGGCATCGGCTACCCCAAGGAATGGGAGAACCAGAAGAAATGGAACGGCGGCTGGGTGCGCAACGCCGACGGCTCCATCAACCCGCGCATCGGCGGCAAATGGCGGGTGCTGGCGAACATCTTCGCCAACCCCGACCTGCCGCAGATCGACGACTACTACGAACCCTTCACCTTCGACTACCAGCACCTGCACAGCGCCGCCCAGGGCGAGCACCAGCCGGTGGCGCGGCCGCGCTCGCTGATCAGCGGGCTGCGCATGGACAAGGTGGAATGGGGGCCGAACTGGGAAGAACTGCTGGGCACCGAGTTCGCCAAGCGGCGCAAGGACATCAACTTCGAGCAGGTCCAGGCCGACATCTACGGGCAGTTCGAAAACACCTTCATGATGTACCTGCCGCGCCTGTGCGAGCACTGCCTGAACCCGGCGTGCGTGGCCTCGTGCCCCAGCGGCGCCATCTACAAGCGCGAGGAAGACGGCATCGTCCTGATCGACCAGGACAAGTGCCGCGGCTGGCGCATGTGCATCAGCGGCTGCCCGTACAAGAAGATCTACTACAACTGGAAGAGCGGCAAGTCCGAGAAGTGCATCTTCTGCTACCCGCGCATCGAGACCGGCCAGCCGACGGTCTGCTCCGAGACCTGCGTGGGGCGCATCCGCTACCTCGGCGTGCTGCTGTATGACGCCGACCGCATCGAGGAAGTGGCCGCCTCGGCCGATGACCGCGACCTCTACCACCGCCAGTGTGAAATCTTCCTCGACCCCCACGACCCGCAAGTGATCGAGCAGGCGCGCAAGGACGGCGTGCCCGACAGCGTCATCGCCGCGGCCCAGGCCTCGCCGGTGTACAAGCTGGCCATCGACTGGCAACTGGCGCTGCCGCTGCACCCGGAATACCGCACCCTGCCGATGGTCTGGTACGTGCCGCCGCTGTCGCCCATCCAGTCCGCCGCCGAGGCCGGCCACGTGGAATTCGACGGCGTGCTGCCGAAGATCGAGTCGCTGCGCATCCCGGTGCGCTACCTGGCCAACATGCTCACCGCCGGCGAAGAGGCGCCGGTGGTGCTGGCCCTCAAGCGGCTGATGGCCATGCGCGTGTACATGCGCGCCAAGCACGTGGACGGCACCCTCAACAGCGAAGTGCTGCAACAGGTCGGCCTGAGCCAGCGCCAGGTGGAAGAGATGTACCGCTACCTGGCCATCGCCAACTACGAGGACCGCTTCGTCATCCCCACCGGCCACCGCGAGGCCCTGCCCGACGCCTACGCCGAGCGCAGCGGCTGCGGCTTCAGCTTCGGCAACGGCTGCCACGGCGGCAACAGCGAGGTCAGCCTGTTCGGCGGCAGCAAGCAGACCACCACCCTGGTCAAGCCGGTGCAGACCTTCGACCCGGTGGAGGACAGCCGCCATGGATGAGCGCCAGCCCCAGGGCCTGCTGAGCCTGCGCGTGCTGGCCCGGCTGCTCGACTACCCCTGCGCCGAGCTGCAGGCAGCGGGCGGCGAGCTGGCCGCCATCCTCGACGACGAGACGCGCCTGCCCGAGCCCCTGCGCAAGCGCCTGGGCCAGTGGTGCCAACGCCTGGCGCAGAGCGACCTGCTGGACCTGCAGGAAGCCTACGTCGAACTCTTCGACCGCGGCCGCTCGGTCTCGCTGCTGCTGTTCGAGCACGTCCACGGCGAGTCCCGCGACCGCGGCCAGGCCATGGTCGACCTGCTGGCCGAGTACGAGGCCGCCGGCTTCCAGCTCGACGCCCGCGAGTTGCCCGACCACCTGCCGCTGTTCCTCGAATACCTCTCCACCCGCAGCCACGCCGAGATCGGCCAATGGCTGGGCGACATCCAGCACATCCTCGCGCTGCTCGCCGCGCGCCTGGAAGAGCGCGGCGCCGACCACGCCCTGGTGCCCCACGCGCTGCTGGCGCTGATCGGCCGCAGCGAGCTGATCCAGCAGCAGCGCCCGGCGGTCGAGGGGGAGGCGCCGGACCACACGCCACAAGCCCTGGATGCGGTGTGGGAAGAGGAAATCGTCCGCTTCAACGCCGAGACCGACCAGGACTGCAGCCTGCAGTCCGCCGAGGGCCGGCGCCTGGCCGAGCGCAAATACCAGGCGCTGCCCCAGGTCGTCCAGGTCCTGCCCGCCACCCCGTCGCCCCTGGCGGACGGCCAATGAACGGAGGCTCACCATGTTAGAAGACTACGTTCTGCACCTGCTCTACGGTTACTACCCTTACCTGGCCGGCACCGTGTTCCTGCTCGGCAGCCTGCTGCGCTACGACTACGGCCAGTACACCTGGAAGACCGGCTCCAGCCAACTGCTCTCCAGCCGCCACATGCGCCTGGCCAGCAACCTGTTCCACATCGGCATCCTGGCGATCTTCTTCGGCCACCTGGTCGGCCTGCTGACGCCGCACTGGGTCTACGAGCCGTTCCTCTCCGCCGGCCACAAGCAGCTCATGGCCATCCTCTTCGGCGGCGCGGCCGGGGTGCTCTGCGTGATCGGCGGCGGCATGCTGCTCTGGCGCCGGCTGTTCAACCCCAGGGTGCGCGCCTCGTCCAGCTTCATGGACAACCTGATCATCGCCCTGCTGCTGTTGCAGGCGTGCCTGGGGCTGATCACCATCTTCTTCTCGCTGCACCACCTGGACGGCGAAATGATGCTGGCCCTGGCCGGCTGGGCGCAGTCCATCGTGTTCTTCCGCGGCGACGCGGCCAGCTTCCTGATCGGCACGCCGCTGATCTTCAAGATCCACATCTTCATCGGCCTGACCATCATCCTGCTGTTCCCCTTCACCCGCCTGGTGCACGTCTGGAGCATCCCCCTGGGCTACTTCGGGCGTAACTACCAGATCGTCCGCCGGCGCGGCTGAGGAGCGAAGCCATGGCCCAAATGATCGCCGTCGAGAACCTGCCGGACGAGCCCGTCGCGGTCATCCGCGTCGGCAGCGCCCAGCTCAGCGAAGCCGACATCGCCCGGGAAACCCCCTTCCACCCGGCCGCCTCCCTGGCCGAGGCGCAACTGCAGGCGGCCCGCGCCCTGGTGGTGCGCGAACTGCTCGGGCAAAGGGCCGCCAGCCTCGGCCTGCTGCCCGCGGGCGAACTGGCGGAGGAGGGCGCCGACCAGGCGGTGGCGGCGCTGCTGGAGCGCGAACTGCAAGTCCCCGAGCCCGACGAGGACGCCTGCCGGCGCTACTTCGAAGCCCACCGCGAACGCTTCGCCGAGCCGGCCAGGATCAAGGTCCGCCACATCCTCCTGCCCGCCGCCCCGGACGACGCCAGCGCCCGCGACGCCCATTACCACCTGGGCGAAAAACTATTGCGCGAACTGCACCGCGACCCGCAGCGCTTCACCGAACTCGCCCAACGCCACTCGGCCTGCCCGTCGAAAGAAGAAGGCGGCGACCTGGGCTGGCTCCGCGCCGGGCAAACCGTCGCCGAACTCGACCAGGCCCTGCACCGCCTGCCCCTGGGCCTGCACGACCGCCCCCTGGCCTCGCGCTACGGCTGGCACCTGGTCAGCATCGACCAACGCCAGGAAAGCCGCCCGCTGCCCTACGCCCAGGTCAGCACCCGCGTCCGCCACAGCCTGCGCGAAGAATCCACCCGCCAGGCCCTGCGCCAATACCTGCTGGCACTGGAGAAGGAAATCGGGGTGCAGGGCATTAGCCTGGACGACAGCCCCGAGCATGGCGCTCGGTCGTGACGTGAGTGCCGCCCGCACCATTCACCTGTAGGAGCGCGCCCTGCGCGCGATTCGCGGGCAGGGCCCGCTCCTACAGTCTGCAATGAGGCACGAAGCTTCCCGTAGGAGCGGACTCCGTCCGCGATTGGCTTCCCCGGCCACGCCGGATGCCCCGGTGGCACGAACAGCCCCCTCTCCCGCTTGCGGGAGAGGGCTGGGGAGAGGGTGCTCTTAACCCCGACCGCCGGCGTTATCCGCCGAATCGCGGACGGAGTCCGCTCCTACGACCGTGCTTCCCTGCGCCCTACGGTGCTGGGCCTCATCCTTAACGCCAAACTCCGCTTTTGGTCGACAGGAAAATTGTGCCGCGTTATCGGTTCCGATAACTTTGCTTGCCCGGCTTTATCGGCGGGCAGCTATCGACCTGGCCAGGAGCCGCCTGCGCGATTGACCGAGGGAAAGAAAACGATCGAGGTCCAAGCGTTCAACAGCGTCTTCGACGCCATTGCAGACACCACCGCCGAGGTGGAAAAGCTGCGCCTGCGCGCGACCCTCCTGCAGGCGATCCAGAAGGAGGCGGCCAGTTGGGATGGCACCGACCGCAGCCGCGCCAAACGTCTGGGTATCACCGCGCCGCGCTATACCCTGCTCAAGCGCGGCCAGTTGAGTGAGTTCAGCCTGGATGCCCTGGTTGTGCTCACCGTTCACGCCGGATTGTCCATCGGCCTGACCATAGAGCATCAGGCGGCGTGATCGTCCCCGGTGGGCAGGTTGCGTAGGGCGAATAACCGTTCGCGGTTATCCGCCGCTACACCTTCCTTGCCGGCAACGCCGTGGTTTAGCCTGGCGCGGTTTCGAGGGCGGCTCCGTGCTCGGCGGCGAGCGGGATTGGGCCGAGGTCAAACGGCGGATAACGCGGAGCGTTATTCGCCCTACGCCAGGCCCACCCGTAGGGCGAATAACCGTTCGCGGTTATCCGCCGCTACACCTTCCTTGTCGGCAACGCCGTGGTTGAGCCTGGCGCGGTTTCGAGGGCGGCTCCGTGCTCGGCGGCGAGCGGGATTGGGCCAAGGTCAAACGGCGGATAACGCGGAGCGTTATTCGCCCTACGCCAGGCCCTCCCGTAGGGCGTACAACCGTTCGCGGTTGTACGCGGTGATCACCGTTGCCGCCAACACCATGGCCGAACCCGAAGCGCCAGCCCCCGTAGGATGGGTGGAGCGAAGCGATACCCATGCTGCCGCGCCATCGATGGGTATCGCTGCGCTCAACGCCATCCTACGAACAGGTCCGGTGTTCAGCGGGTGGGTGTGGTGTCCACCTGTGGCCATTGCCGGTAGGGCACCCAGAGCATGCCTTGCCAGTGCAGCACCGTCAGGGCCTGGGTGGGGCCGTGGAGGGTTTCGCGGCGGGGTTGGCGGGTGTCGTGGCGGTAGCTGTCGCGCAGGGCTGGGACCACCTCCTGGGTGATCCATTGGCGGATGCAGCGGTTTTCCGGGTGGAAGTAGTGGATCAGCGTGGCGTACACGGCGGATTCGCTGAGCAGCAGTTCGTCCTCGTAGTCGCCATTGCCGCCGCGCAGCCAGGCGCGGCGGTGCTGGTCGTCGTCCAGGTTGCGCTGCACGCGCTCTTCCAGCATCGGCACGCCCATCAGCCGGCCGAGGTCGCGGGTGCTGAACCAGCATTGGTCTTCCAGCAGCAGGGCGCGCAGCTGGCGCTTGTGGCGGGTGAACAGGGTGGGGATCAGTACCTCTTCAGACATGGCGCACCTCCGGGGTGGAGGGGGAAGAGGGCAGGTACGGCGGAGCGCCTTCGGGCTGAAGGCTGGGGGTGATAGGCATATCCATTACCTCTGCTAGGTCAGAACAGCTTTCTTAGGGCTGGGTGCCGGGAGTTAAGAAACCCCACCTAGAGGGCCGGACGTATTCCCCTTTCGGGTCTTGTATTAGCCCACTCCCGGCGTCGCAGAGTTTTTTGAGGACGAGAAAATCCCGCAGGCTCAAAAAAGCCGCTTAGCTTTCGGGAGCGGTCAGGCCGCTAGGTGACAGGCGTTTCTTAGGCGCCGCGAAAAATACTAATTTTTTTACTAATTTTGGTCAACTGTAAATAAAAATTATGTCAGTTTGAACTCCGAAGATTAACTAGTTGAGTCCTTCAGGTTGGAGTTGAAGGCCGATGCGGCAACTGCCTGAATGCCAATCATGCAGTGTGACTCTGATGAATACATTTGACTTTGGCCTATAATTTGGCCGTTCATTGCTTTTAGTGTGAAATAAAACATTCCGTTAGATGCCTTTTTTATTTCGAAGGCGTCTGCTCGGAGAGAATTTTTTCGTACGGATTCTATTCCGGCTATTGCGCTTTCTTTATGCTTGTAAAGTTCGCTGCTTAGAATTGTTTCTCCATTGCCGCGGCTTAGGGTGAAGTAGTATTGGCCGTCGGTAGATTTTTTAAGGCTGAATGCTCCTGGAAGGCTTGTTGGTATTATTGTGCTTTTTGAGTAAGAGCCTCTGACGTTTAGAGTTCTTTTGGAAAGAGTGAAGGGTATTTTTAGCTTTTCGGAAACTCTGCTTGCCAAGAGTTCGAAGTCGCGGTAGCAACTTTTAACTGCCTCTATATGGGAGCCGATAGCACCGTCGGATGATTTTAAGGAGAACATTGGTTTATGGTTCTCCATTGCCATAGGCATTAGGCTTCGATAGTTCTTTAATAGTGCCAATCTGTACTCATCTGGAGTGGATTGTGAACTAGAGGGAGGGTCGAGGAAGTTATCTTCGTAGATCTCCGGAATTTTTTCCATCCAGCGCTGGTATGCTTTTACTGGTCTGTTCTCTCGCGTACTATGCTGCATTACAACATAGCCAATAGGCGTCATTGACCCGTTAGGTAATTCAAGGTCTTTTCTCTGTGGCGCTTCATCATATCGTTTTCTCCAGCCCTTTCTCCATTCTTTAAGGGTTGGGCCGAGATTTCGAAGACCTTGAAGAGAAAACAAATCTGGCGCGAGAGGTAGTAATACATGGTCAGAGGCTATTAATGCAGATCGGTTAATCGCACCGAGGTTTGGTCCTACGTCAATGAGGACTAATTCTGCCTTGGTCTGTTTTGCTGCAATTGATATTGCCCGAAAAAAGGCGGTAGTAACGCGGAAGGCTGCTTCTTGAGAGTCTAGGCACTTTGGCCAGTTCTCAGAGAGCAGATCCTCAAACCTGGAGAGTGTAAGATCTCCAGGGATAAGCCAGAGGTTATGTGCAATGGGCTCTATATGGGGAGGGGCGATGTCGCCGACACGAGACATTAACGGTGCAACGGAGCCGTATATTGTACGCTCACCGCCATCCAGCCATATCTCTTCTAGCTTTTGCTCGTCAAGAAACATGGTGGTTAGGTTGGCTTGCGGATCTAAATCTACGGCAAGGGTTGGAATGTTTTTCTCGGAAAACATCCATGCGAGATGATAGGCAAGTGAAGTTTTTCCAACTCCGCCTTTGTTGTTGAAAAATGCTAGAATTTTCATTCGGTCCTCGCAAAAACCCTTGCTAGTACAAAGTTCTCTTCAATTTCGAACTCTGCAAGACGGCTGTCGTTTTTCTCAAGTAGACTTTGAGCTCGAATAATTCCATATCCAAAACGGTTTACAAAACCTAATGATTTCATTGCTTCAGCAATAGTTGGGTTTCTATAGCTGCTTCTGCTGGGGAAGTTGGACTGATTGACTTCGCCATACAGCCCTCCCGGATTTGTTATTTCTATTCGATCAGAAAATACATAGAATTTTATTGGGCTTGTGCTGTCGTAGTTTCTGTGCATGACAGCATTCATAAGTAGCTCTCTAATTGCCGTTTCAGGATAGTTATAGCGAGTCTCTTCTCTTATTCACTTACGCTGACTATTGTTCTGGTGATTAGGGACCGCAGACGGGTCTCAAGCTCAGTGAGAACGGTCCTGAGATCGCCAGAAATTTCTGCCTGATTGGTAGGAAGTTCGGTTAAGTCTGTGCCGGGCATTTCAAGGTATTGAATATACGCACCTGGGAGATGAAAAATTGGATTGCTCCCAAAGAGGAGTATTCCTGCATTTGTCGGGCAGTTTCGATCAGGATCAAATAAACGTAATGACGCCATTTGCATCTCAATGCTACGGCTGTCTTCTTCTCCATCTAAATTTATAGCTTCATCTCTGTATGCGATAAATTGATTCAGAGCTAGGTCGGCAAGACTTGCCGCTACACAAGGATGAGAGTCAAATGATCGCGCAAGGCCAATCCTCTTTTCGGTAAGAATTCTCTCTTCTTGCTCATTCGCAATGGCTTTTCTTGGGCCTACGCGAATATAAGTTCTACCTTTATATCGAACAGGTGGAAGGTCCGATGGGTGAACTTCTACTACGGCAACTTCGCCACCTTCATAGGAATACTTGGATACGGTCATAGCTGGCTGGGGCAGAATATTTCCTTCAGATCTGATGCCACCAAGATTTCTTAATATTTCATCAGTAATGATTTGGCCATTTAAAGTTCCATCGTCTTTTGCACCTATAAAAAGATATCCAGACTCTCGATGGTTAGGGAAGTCATTGGCGAATGAGCAAATTGCTTCGCAGAATTTATCTTTATTGGTAGTCGATATCGTTCTCTCAGTTCGATCAGATTCGACGTCAAGTAACAGTTCTCGGACTTTTTCTTTAGAGATCATGACTTCCTGACCAAATGCCGTGAATAGGAAAGCCCCGCACTAGGCGGGGCTTTGGTCTTTCATCGCTGCCCCAAAAATCCATTTCGGGAATATAGCGCTTTCTAATGGTCTTGACTTGCTGCTTTGCTACTACTTCCGTCAGTCCCAGCTCAGCGCGCCGCCGGTCTGGTACTCGATCACGCGGGTTTCGAAGAAGTTCTTTTCCTTCTTCAGGTCCATGATTTCGCTCATCCACGGGAACGGGTTGCTGGTGCCCGGGTATTCTTCCTTCAGGCCGATCTGGGTCAGGCGGCGGTTGGCGATGAATTTGAGGTAGTCCTCCATCATCGCTGCGTTCATGCCCAGGACGCCGCGCGGCATGGTGTCGCGGGCGTATTCGATTTCCAGTTGGGTGCCCTGCAGGATCATCTGCGTGGCTTCGTCCTTCATCTGGGCATCCCACAGGTGCGGGTTTTCGATCTTGATCTGGTTGATCACGTCGATGCCGAAGTTCAGGTGCATGGATTCGTCGCGCAGGATGTACTGGAACTGCTCGGCGGTGCCGGTCATCTTGTTGCGGCGGCCCATGGAGAGGATCTGGGTGAAGCCGCAGTAGAAGAAGATGCCTTCCAGCACGCAGTAGTAGGCGATCAGGTTGCGCAGGAACTGGCGGTCGGTTTCCGGGGTGCCGGTCTGGAACTGCGGGTCGGAGATCGAGCGGGTGTACTTCAGGCCCCAGGACGCCTTTTTCGCGACGCTCGGGATCTCGTGGTACATGTTGAAGATTTCGCCCTCGTCCATGCCCAGCGACTCGATGCAGTACTGGTAGGCGTGGGTGTGGATTGCCTCTTCGAACGCCTGGCGCAGGATGTACTGGCGGCATTCGGGGTTGGTGATCAGGCGGTACACGGCCAGCACCAGGTTGTTCGCCACCAGGGAGTCGGCGGTGGAGAAGAAGCCGAGGTTGCGCATGACGATGCGGCGCTCGTCTTCGGACAGGCCGTCCTTGCTCTTCCACAGGGCAATGTCGGCGTTCATGTTCACTTCCTGCGGCATCCAGTGGTTGGCGCAACCATCCAGATACTTCTGCCAGGCCCAGTCGTACTTGAAGGGTACGAGTTGGTTGAGGTCGGCGCGGGCGTTGATCATCTGCTTGTCGCCGACCTGTACGCGGGCGGCCGAGCCTTCCAGATCGTCCAGGCCTTCCTGGATGTCCAGGGCGTCCAGGGCCTTCTTGGCGCGGGCGACCGCGTCGGAGTCGCTGGCGGAGACGGCGCGGGCTTCTTCCACGGAGCCGGCGGCTTCGTCGTCCAGTTTGTCGGCGGCCTGGGCGGCGGCTTTGGCCACGGCCGGGGCGGCCTTGGCTTCGGTGGGGTCTTCTTTGTCGAATTCGTCCCAGCTCAGCATTGGTTCCTCTCCTGGTCTGGTTGCGTGATGGGGGGCACGCTAAAGCTTGCTTGGCTTCCCTTCTCCGGGTTCCCGCGTTCGCGGGAATGACGAGGGGAAGCTGTTATGTCTGGGGGAGGCGGGGACAAGAGCCCCTCTCCCTAACCCTCTCCCTGAAGGGAGAGGGGATATCCGTGCTGCGTGGAAACGCGGCCCTCGGGCGAGGGCCGCTACTTCCTTACTGGCAGGCTTCGCAGTCCGGGTTATCGATGCTGCAGGCCTTGGGTACCGGCGCCGGGGCCGGGGCGGCTTGCAGGCCTTCGTCGATCACCGAGCTCACGGCGTTCAGCTTGCCGGTGTTGATGGTGGACTTCTCGGTGCTGGTGGCGGCCAGGGCGCGGAGGTAGTAGGTGGTCTTCAGGCCACGGTACCAGGCCATGCGGTAGGTCACGTCCAGCTTCTTGCCCGAGGCGCCGGCGATGTAGAGGTTCAGCGACTGGGCCTGGTCGATCCACTTCTGGCGGCGGCTGGCGGCGTCGACGATCCACTTGGTCTCCACTTCGAAGGCGGTGGCGTACAGGTCTTTCAGGTCTTGCGGGATGCGCTCGATCTGCTGCACGGAGCCGTCGTAGTACTTCAGGTCGTTGACCATGACCGGGTCCCACAGGCCGCGGGCTTTGAGGTCGCGCACCAGGTAGGGGTTGATCACGGTGAACTCGCCGGAGAGGTTCGATTTCACGTAGAGGTTCTGGTAGGTCGGCTCGATGGACTGCGACACGCCGGTGATGTTGGCGATGGTCGCGGTCGGCGCGATGGCCATGATGTTCGAGTTGCGGATGCCTTTGCGCACGCGCTCGCGCACCGGGGCCCAGTCCAGGCTCTCGCTCTGGTCGACTTCGATGTACTTGGCGCCGCGAGCTTCGATCAGCAGTTTCTGCGAGTCGATCGGCAGGATGCCTTGCGACCACAGCGAGCCGTCGAAGGTCTCGTAGGCGCCGCGCTCTTCGGCCAGGTCGCAGGAGGCCTGGATGGCGAAGTAGCTGATGGCTTCCATGGACTTGTCGGCGAAGTCGATGGCGGCGTCGGAGCCGTAGGCGATGTGCTGCAGGTACAGGGCGTCCTGGAAGCCCATGATGCCCAGGCCCACCGGGCGGTGCTTGAGGTTGGAGTTCTCCGCCTGGGGCACCGAGTAGTAGTTGATGTCGATGACGTTGTCGAGCATGCGGACCGCGGTCTTCACGGTGCGGCCGAGCTTCTCGACGTCGAGCTTGCCGTCGACGATGTGGTTGACCAGGTTCACCGAGCCCAGGTTGCAGACGGCGATCTCGTCCTTGTTGGTGTTCAGGGTGATCTCGGTGCACAGGTTCGAGCTGTGCACCACGCCCACGTGCTGCTGCGGGCTGCGCAGGTTGCACGGGTCCTTGAAGGTCAGCCACGGGTGGCCGGTCTCGAACAGCATGGAGAGCATCTTGCGCCACAGGTCCTTGGCCTGGACGACCTTGTGCAGCTTCAGCTTGCCGTACTGGGTGAGGGCTTCGTAGTACTCGTAGCGCTCTTCGAAGGCCTTGCCGTAGAGGTCGTGCAGGTCGGGGACGTCGGACGGGGAGAACAGCGTCCAGGTGCCGTCTTCGAACACGCGCTTCATGAACAGGTCGGGAATCCAGTTCGCGGTGTTCATGTCGTGGGTGCGGCGGCGGTCGTCACCGGTGTTCTTGCGCAGCTCCAGGAATTCTTCGATGTCCAGGTGCCAGGTTTCCAGGTAGGCGCACACGGCGCCCTTGCGCTTGCCGCCCTGGTTCACGGCCACGGCGGTGTCGTTGACCACTTTCAGGAACGGGACCACGCCCTGGGACTTGCCGTTGGTGCCCTTGATGTACGAGCCCAGCGCGCGCACCGGGGTCCAGTCGTTGCCCAGGCCGCCGGCGAATTTCGACAGCATGGCGTTGTCGTGGATGGCGCTGTAGATGCCCGACAGGTCGTCCGGCACGGTGGTCAGGTAGCAGCTGGACAGCTGCGGACGCAGGGTGCCGGCGTTGAACAGGGTGGGGGTGGACGACATGTAGTCGAAGGACGACAGCAGGTTGTAGAACTCGATGGCGCGTTCTTCCTTCTGCGGCTCTTCGATGGCCAGGCCCATGGCCACGCGCATGAAGAACACCTGCGGCAGTTCGAAGCGGATGCCGTCCTTGTGGATGAAGTAGCGATCGTACAGGGTCTGCAGGCCCAGGTAGGTGAACTGCTGGTCGCGCTCGTGGTTCAGCGCGGCGCCCAGCTTGGCCAGGTCGAAGGTCTTCAGCTTGGGATCGACCAGCTCGAATTCCACGCCCTTCTCGATGTACGCCGGCAGGGCGCGGGCGTAGAGCTCGGCCATTTCGTGGTGGGTGGCGCTCTCGACCACGCCGAGGAAGCCCAGGGCTTCGGCGCGCAGGGTGTCCATCAGCAGGCGGGCGGTGACGTAGGAGTAGTTCGGCTCGCGTTCCACCAGGGTGCGGGCGGTCATCACCAGGGCGGTGTTGACGTCCTTCTCGGCCACGCCGTCGTAGAGGTTCTTCAGGGTCTCGCGTTCGATCAGCCCGCCATCGACTTCGGCCAGGCCTTCGCAGGCTTCGCGGATGATGGTCTGCAGGCGGCCCATGTCCAGCGGCTGGGTGCTGCCGTCGGCCTTGGTGATGCGGATGCTCGGGTGCGGCTGGGCGACTTCGCCGGCGGCGCTGGCGGTCTTGCGCTCGTTGGCGCGGGCTTCGCGGTAGATCACGTAGTCGCGGGCGACTTTCTGCTCGCCGGCGCGCATCAGGGCCAGTTCGACCTGATCCTGGATTTCTTCGATGTGGATGGTGCCACCGGAGGGCATGCGGCGCTTGAAGGTCGCGGTGACCTGTTCGGTCAGGCGCGCGACGGTTTCATGGATGCGCGACGAGGCGGCAGCGGTGCCGCCTTCCACGGCGAGGAACGCCTTGGTGATGGCTACGGTGATCTTGTCATCGGTGTAGGGAACTACGGTGCCGTTGCGCTTGATCACGCGCAGCTGGCCGGGCGCGGTGGCGGCCAGATCCTGGGCGGATTCGGCTGCCTGCGGCGCTGCGGCCTGCGGGTTCTCGCGAGTGGTGTCGATCTGCATGGGTGGTTGTCTCCACATTCTCTTAGTGGGTTCTGTCACTGGCGCCGGGGGCGCCGCTCCGGAAAAACAGCAATAAAGAGCGTGTGCGTCCGGCGGGGCCGGCCGCATGAAAACTTGCGTAACAGGGGAAGGGGACTCAAGCGCCTCCCTGGCCCAAGTCGGGTGTCCGGCTTTACGGGCCGGAACCACAATACCTAGTGGTGTTGACCGATCGGTTGCAACACCCGTACCGCATGGCCATCGACATCGATCACTCCTTTGCGGCCTACGCCGCGTCGGACTTCCGTACGCCTGGATGCAGCTGCTGGGGGAACCGGAGGAGCCGTGGAAAAGGCTCGCGACCTCATGCTTCTTCTTGTGTCCGGTTCCAGGTTGCGGACCCAACATGTAGGGGTTATCCGCAACGGGGATACAAGATAATGCGCTATGGGAGGCTTTGCAAGGCGGCAGGCTGGGGGAAACCTGTGGATAAATTGTGGGTGGCGTGTGCGTGATCGCGTAGGGATCGCGCCAGGCCGCACCGCTGCTGATTTTCACCGTTCGTCATGAGCGACTGACAGATTCAGGAGTTGGCCTGAGGCTGTCAGGGTGTGAACCCTACCACAATATCTTGTGGTCCTGCCCCGTCGCGTTCCGCCCGTGCCATGGCGCGGCTTCCTGGCTACAATGCGGCACGTCCCGCCTGCCTCGCGGCGGTGCGCGGCGGACCCGTTCAGGTGCATTGGGAGGCGGTGTGGAGCAAGAGGCGCGAATCCTCATTGTCGAGGACGACCAGCGGTTGGCCGAGCTGACCCAGGACTATCTGGAAAGCAACGGCCTGAAGGTGGGCGTCGAGGCCGACGGCGCCCGCGCGGTGGACCGCGTGCTGGCGGAACGGCCGGACCTGGTGGTGCTGGACCTGATGCTGCCCGGCGAGGACGGCCTGTCGATCTGCCGGCGCCTGCGCCCGGACTACGACGGCCCGATCCTGATGCTCACCGCGCGCACCGACGACATGGACCAGATCCAGGGCCTGGAGATGGGCGCCGACGACTACGTGTGCAAGCCGGTGCGCCCGCGCCTGCTGCTGGCGCGCATCCGCGCCCTGCTGCGGCGCAGCGAGGGGCCGGACGAGGCGCCCGCGGCGGGCAGCAAGCGCCTGACCTTCGGCAGGCTGGTGATCGACAACGCCATGCGCGAAGCCTGGCTGGACGGCCAGACCATCGAGCTGACCAGCGCCGAGTTCGACCTGCTGTGGCTGCTGGCGGCCAACAGCGGGCGCATCCTTTCCCGCGAGGAAATCTTCAATTCCCTGCGCGGCATCGAATACGACGGCCAGGACCGCTCCATCGACGTGCGCATCTCGCGCATCCGCCCGAAGATCGGCGACGACCCCATGCACCCGCGGCTGATCAAGACGGTGCGCAGCAAGGGCTATCTGTTCGTTGGCGAGCAGTAGGGCCAACGCTCTCGCCCGCGTCCGTGTTCACGTAGGATGGCGTGGAGCGCGGCGATACCCATCGATGGGAATCGCTTCGCTCTCCCATCCTGCGTGTTGCATCCATACTTCCCGGCGCCATCCCCGCGCCTCCACGCCGGCCGCTGAACCCGGCACAGGGCTTCGCCGATGAAATCCATCTTCCTGCGCATCTACGGCGGCATGCTGCTGACCCTGGTGCTGGTCGCCGCCCTCGGCGTGCTGACCCTGCACCTGGTCAACGAGGTGCGCGGCGACCGCTACCGCGAGGAGCTGGCGCGCGGCACCTTCCGCCTGATGGCCGACGAGATGGCGGGCATGGAGGAGGTGGACCGCAAGCGCGCGCTGCTGCAGTGGAGCCGCCTGATGGGCATCCCGCTGAGCCTGCAGAAGCTCGACGCCCTGGGCATGGACGGCCGCGACCGCGCGCGGCTGATGAATAACCAGGTGCTGGTGGAGGCCGACGGGCCGCACCAGGTGCGCATCCATACCCAGGTCAGCCTGCAGGAGGGCCTGGTGCTCACCGGCGAGGTGGAGCAGGTCAGCGAGCAACTGGCGCGGGCCACCATCTATATGCTGATGGACGAGCTGCGCCGCTTCCCCGCCAGCGAGCAGCCCTACCACCTGGCGCGCATCGTGCGCGACAAGCGCTTCGGTTTCGACGTGCACCTGCTGCGCCTGAAGGAGATCGACCTGGACGACGACCAGAGCCGCCGGGTGGAGGAGGGCGACACCGTGCTGGCGCTGGGCAAGAACGGCGACTCCATCCGCGTGGTGGCCGGCATCGTCGACACGCCCTGGGTGCTGGAGCTGGGGCCGATCTACCAGATGAACCCCTATCCGCCGCAACTGCTGTTGCTGATCGCCGCCGTCGGCCTGTCGCTGATCGGCCTCACCCTGTACCTGCTGATCAGCCGCCTGGAGCAGCGCCTGCGCGGCCTGGAGTCGGCTGCCTCGCGCATTGCCCGCGGCAGCCTCGACACCCGGGTGGAGGAGCGCGGCAGCGACTCGGTGGGGCGCCTGGCCGGCACCTTCAACCACATGGCCGAGCAGATCCAGCGCCTGATCAGCGTGCAGCGCGAGCTGGTCCGCGCGGTGTCCCACGAGCTGCGCACGCCGGTGGCGCGGCTGCGCTTCGGCCTGGAGATGATCGAGTCCGCCGAGGACGACAAGACCCGGCACAAGTACCTGGAGGGCATGGACGGCGACATTCAGGACCTCGACCAGTTGGTGGACGAGATGCTCACCTACGCGCGCCTGGAGCAGGGCTCGCCGGCGCTGACCTACCAGAGCGTGGAGCTGGGCGAGCTGGTGCGCCAGGTGGTGGCGGAGATCGCCCCGCTGCGCGGCGAGGTGCAGGTGACCTGCGAGGCCGGCGCGCTGGTACCCTTCGACCAGGGCAGCTGGATCGAGGCCGAGCCGCGCTACCTGCACCGCGCCCTGCAGAACCTGCTGAGCAACGCCATCCGCTACGCCGAGACGCGGGTGCGGGTGAGCTACCGGGTCAGCCTGGACCGCTGCCAGGTAGACGTCGAGGACGACGGCCCGGGCGTGCCGGAGGACCGCTGGGAGCGCCTGTTCACGCCGTTCTTCCGCGTCGACGACAGTCGCACGCGGGTCACCGGCGGGCACGGCCTGGGGCTGTCCATCGTGCGGCGGATCATCCGCTGGCACGGCGGCCGGGTGTCCATCGCCCGCAGCCAGGCCCTGGGCGGCGCCTGCTTCACCCTGGCCTGGCCGCGGCGCCAGGCGCCCAAGGAATAGCCCGCGGCGGGTGAGGGTGGACGTTCTGCGGGTTTATATTATATGTTTTCATATATTGTAATTTCGTAGAGCGTTCCCATGCCCGCCACTCCAGCCATCGACCTGCAACGCCTGCGCCACTCCGCCGACCAGGCCGGGCGCCTGCTCAAGGTCCTGGGCAACCCCGACCGCCTGTTGCTGCTGTGCATGCTGTCCCAGGAGGAGCTGCACGTCGGCGCCCTGGAGGAGCGGGTGGGCGTCGGCCAGCCGACGCTGTCGCAGCAACTGGGCGTGCTGCGCCGCGAAGGGCTGGTGGCGACGCGCAAGGAGGGCAAGCAGGTGTACTACCGCATCAGCAGCCCGCAGGCGCTGGCGGTGATCCAGACGCTCTACCGGCTGTACTGCACGGAGGATGCCGAATGAACATCGACTGGACGGCTTTCACCCCCTGGAGCGCCCTGGCCGGCGGCGCGCTGATCGGCCTTTCCGCCGGCCTGTTCGCCCTGCTCAACGGCCGCGTGGCCGGCATCAGCGGGTTGCTCGGCGGCCTGCTGGCCAGGGGCGGCGTCGGCGGCGAGCGCCTGGCGTTCCTCCTCGGGCTGCTGCTGGCGCCGCTGCTGTGGCTGGCCTTCGGTCCGCTGCCGGCGCTGCACTTCGACAGCGCCTGGCCAGCGCTGCTGCTGGCCGGGCTGCTGGTGGGGCTGGGCAGCCGCTATGGCGCCGGCTGCACCAGCGGCCATGGCGTGTGCGGCCTGGCGCGGCTGTCGCCGCGGTCGCTGCTGGCCACGCTGTGCTTCATGGCCAGCGGCTTCGCCACCGTCTTCTGCACCCGCCACCTGCTGGGAGCCTGAACATGGCCCGCCTGAGCGCTTTCCTCTGCGGCCTGCTGTTCGGCCTGGGCCTGCTGCTGGCCGGCATGGCCGACCCGGCCAAGGTGCTGGCCTTCCTTGATCTGGCCGGGGCCTGGGACCCGTCCCTGGCGCTGGTGATGGTCGGCGCCATCCTCACCGCCTTGCCGTTCTTCGGCCTGGCCCGCGGCAAGGCGCACGGCCTGCTCGGCGGCGCCATGCAACTGCCGACGCGCCGCGACCTGGACCGCCGCCTGGTGCTGGGCAGCCTGGTGTTCGGCGTTGGCTGGGGCATCGCCGGCATCTGCCCGGGGCCGGCGCTGGTCGGCCTGGGCGCCGGCCACTGGCAGGCGGCGCTGTTCGTGCTGGGGATGCTGGCCGGCATGGCGGCGTTCGAATGGCAGCAGCGGCGCAAGGGCGCGGGGGCATGAAGCCGTGCCTTAGACGCAGCGCCGCCCGCCGCCTACGCTACCCGGAGATTCCCTTGCACACCGAGGCCCCATGTCCGACCTGAACGACCCCCGCGTCTTCTTCGCCGCCGAGCGCACCCTGCTGGCCTGGAACCGTACCGCCCTGGCGCTGATCGCCTTCGGCTTCGTGGTGGAGCGCACCGGCCTGCTGCTGCGCCTGATGCACGCGGGCCTGGAGACCGCGGCGGCGCTGCGCATGTCGTTCTGGGTGGGGCTGGGCTTCATCCTGCTCGGCTGCGTGGCGGCCTGCAGTTCGGCGCTGCAGTACCGCAACGTGGTGCGCGGGCTGAAGCCGGTGGAGATTCCCGAGGGCTACCGGGTCAACGCCGGGCCCTGGCTCAACCTGACGGTGGCCGGCCTGGGCCTGCTGCTGACGCTGTACCTGGCGCTGTAGCCTTGCGAAAAAATTGACCTCTAGGTCAATAAATGCAGAATGCTGGCGTGCCCATCGGCACCGACGCCCGTGGCCAAGCCCATGGCGTTGCCCTTAATGGGTATTGCTGCGGCACGGGTATCGTTATGTAATTTTTGATATAACGATTCTCCGGCAGCGGGCCCCGGACAGACCGGGCCCTCCAGCGTCGCGCCGTGGCATCCGTCAGGAAGGAACACCGAGAATCACATGGGAAGCCTTGATCACCGCCGTGGCCTTGACGCCGGCCGCCAGCCCCAGTTCGGCGACGGCGTCGCGGGTGACCACCGCCACCACTTCGCTGCCGCCGCCAAGGTCCAGCACCACCTCGGCGTTCACCGCGCCGTCGGCCACCGACTTCACCGTGCCGGCCAGGCAGTTGCGCGCCGACAGGCGAATGCCCTCGGCGTCGGTCATCAGCATCACCCAGGGCGCCTTGACCAGCGCCACCACGTCCTTGCCCTGGGCCAGGCCAAGGCTCTTCACGCTTTCCTCGGTGACGATGGCCACCAGGTCGTTGCCGCCGGGCAGTTGCACCACCACCTCGGCATTCACTGCGCCGTTGCGCAGTTGCTTGACCGTGCCGCGGAACACATTGCGCGCGCTGACTTTCATGTCTTTCTCTCCTTGGTTGCAGTGAGGTCAGGAAGGTATAGCAGAGCCGGCGGGCCCTTCGAAGCAGAACGACAGCCAACCACTGGAGCACATCGATGAAACACACATTCGCCCGCCTTTCCCTGGCCCTGGCGGCCTGCCTGGCCACCCACGCGGCGCTGGCCGACGAGGTGCAGGTCGCGGTCGCGGCCAACTTCACCGCGCCCATCCAGGCCATCGCCAAGGACTTCGAGAAGGACACCGGGCACAAGCTGGTGGCCTCCTTCGGCGCCACCGGGCAGTTCTACGCGCAGATCAAGAACGGCGCGCCCTTCGAGGTGTTCCTCGCCGCCGACGACAGCACCCCCGCCAAGCTGGAGCAGGAGAAGGCGGTGGTCCCCGGCTCGCGCTTCACCTACGCCATCGGCAAGCTGGCGCTGTGGTCGCCGAAAGACGGCTACGTCGACGCCAAGGGCGAGGTCCTGAAGAAAGGCGGCTTCCAGCACCTGTCCATCGCCAACCCGAAGACCGCGCCCTACGGCCTGGCCGCCACCCAGGTGCTAGACAAGCTCGGCCTGAAGGACAAGCTGGCCGGCAGGATCGTCGAGGGCCAGAACATCGGCCAGGCCTACCAGTTCGTCTCCAGCGGCAACGCCGAACTGGGCTTCGTGGCGTTGTCGCAGATCTACAAGGATGGCAAGGTGACGGCCGGTTCGGCCTGGATAGTCCCGGCCGACCTCTATGAGCCGATCCGCCAGGACGCGGTCATCCTCGAAAAAGGCAAGGACAACGCCGCGGCCAAGGCCCTGGTGGACTACCTGAAGGGGCCGAAGGCGGCGGCGGTGATCAAGGCCTACGGCTACGAGCTGTAAACAGGGAAAACGATGCACCTGACCGCGGCGGACCTCACGGCGATCCGGCTCACCCTCGAGCTGGCCACCGTCAGCACCCTTATCCTGTTGCTGCTGGGCACCCCCATCGCCTGGTGGCTGGCGCGCACCCGTTCGTGGCTCAAGGGCCCGCTGGGTGCGCTGGTGGCCCTGCCACTGGTGCTGCCGCCGACGGTCATCGGCTTCTACCTGCTGGTCACGCTGGGCCCCAACGGCCCGGTGGGCCAGCTCACCGACGCCCTCGGCTGGCAACGCCTGCCGTTCAGCTTCGCCGGGCTGGTGGTGGGCTCGGTGATCTACTCGCTGCCCTTCGTGGTGCAGCCGCTGCAGAACGCCTTCGAGGCCATCGGCACGCGCCCGCTGGAGGCCGCGGCGACCTTGCGCGCCGGGCCCCTGGACACCTTCTTCAGCGTGGTCCTGCCGCTGGCGCGGCCGGGCTTCGTCACCGCCGCCATCCTCGGCTTCGCCCATACCGTGGGCGAGTTCGGCGTGGTGCTGATGATCGGCGGCAACATCCCCGGCCAGACCCGCGTGGTCTCGGTGCAGATCTTCGACCACGTCGAGGCCATGGAGTACGCCCAGGCGCACTGGCTGGCCGGCGGCATGGTGGTGTTCTCCTTCTTCGTGCTGCTGGCGCTGTACTCCACGCGCCGCAGCCACTCGGCCTGGAACTGAGATGCCGGCAGACATCCAAGCGCGCTTCCTGCTCGAATACCGCAGCTTCACCCTGGACGTCGACCTGCGCCTGCCGGGCCGCGGGGTGACCGCGCTGTTCGGCCATTCCGGCTCCGGCAAGACCACCGTGCTGCGCTGCGTGGCCGGCCTGGAAAGGCCGCGCGAGGCGCGCCTGGTGGTCAATGGCGAAACCTGGCAGGACAGCGCCCAGGGCCTGTTCCTGGCGCCGTACAAGCGCGCCATCGGCTACGTGTTCCAGGACGCCAACCTGTTCGAGCACCTGTCGGTGAGGCGCAACCTGCGCTACGGCATGAAACGCGTGCCGGCGCGCGAGCACCGCGTGGCCATGGACCAGGCCTGCGAACTGCTGGGCATCGGCCACCTGCTCGAACGCATGCCGCGCCACCTGTCCGGCGGCGAGCGCCAGCGGGTGGGCATCGCCCGCGCCCTGCTGACCAGCCCGCGCCTGCTGCTGATGGACGAGCCGCTGGCGGCCCTGGACCTCAAGCGCAAGGCGGAAATCCTGCCCTACCTGGAGCGCCTGCACGACGAGCTGGACATTCCCATCCTCTACGTCAGCCACTCGCCGGACGAAGTGGCGCGCCTGGCCGACCACCTGGTGCTGCTGGAAGCCGGCCGCGCCCTGGCCAGCGGCGCGGTGGGCGAGACCCTGGCGCGCACCGACCTGCCCACCTCGCTGCTGGAAGACGCCGGCGTGGTGATCGACGGCCAGGTGCTGGGCCACGACGCCGAATACGGCCTGCTCGACCTCGGCCTGCCCAACTGCGGCGAACGCATCCGCCTGGCCCACGGCCCGCTGCCGGTAGGCAAGGCGCTGCGCATCAAGGTGCAGGCCCGCGACGTCAGCCTGACTCTGCAGCGCCCGCAGCGCAGCAGCATCCTCAACCTGCTGCCGGCCACGGTGACCGAGCTGGCTCCCACGGATACGCCGGCGCATCTGCTGGTGCGGCTGGATGTGGGGGGGAATCCGTTGTTGGCGCGGATTACCCGTTACTCCTGCGAGCAACTGGGGTTGCGGGTGGGGGAGGGGGTGTGGGCGCAGGTGAAGTCGGTGGCGGTGTTGGCCTGAGGGCGGATGGCTTTATGGCTTTTCGTAGGAGCGAGCTTGCTCGCGAATGAGCCCCGCAGCGGAACCTGTTCGCGAGCAAGCTCGCTCCTATGTATGGACTCACCCCCACCGTCAACCCGCTTTTGAACATGAAAACCCGACTGCATCTATGTATTAGGCCTGTTCGAGGAAGCCACGTCGGGCTTCTGGCCAAC
>NZ_BSQE01000029.1:0-86327 GCF_030268185.1 Pseudomonas sp. NBRC 100443 | reverse complement strand
GCGACGCTGTTTCAGCGTCCTGGCCTGGAGGCCGAACGTTACCGACGACGGCAGGAGCGAATACGCGAGATCAACCTGCGTCAGGGGCAGCTGTTAATAGCATGAGGCGTGCCGGACAGTAGTGCGCGAACACGGGACGCGGCTCCATCGCGAACAGCGCTTGCGCTGGCCCGAAGGGGAATAACCCAGTGACTGGCGGGTTCGCGAGCAAACTTGCTCCTACGAAAAGCAAAAGCGCGTCCGCTCTTGCTCTGGCTTTTGGATTTCCAGAGAAACATCCGCGCGCACCGGAACGCCCCTTCAGCAGGCCGAACGAAACCGGCGCTCAGGAGGTCATGCGACATGGATGTCGCGAGAGCCCCGATGGGCTACAGGGACGTACCCTCGGGGCGGGCCTCCGTGGCGGGGGAATTCGCGAGGGTAGCCCGGCTCCATCGGGCCCGTATGCGGGGCAAGCCTTTTTGGTTCCTTTTGTGGCGTTTGACAAAAGGGACTCGCCCGAGGGGGCGAAACAAGACGGTCGGGCAGACTCGGTGCGGCGCAGAAACACCCAAGCCAAGGCGGCTGGGTTATTCCCCTTCGGGCCAGCGCAAGCGCTGTTCGCGATGGAGCCGCGTCCCGTGTTCGCGGGAATGACGTGGGGGGAGATAGGCATTTCAGGATGACTCAGGATTCGCCCCCCGCTCAGGACAGCCCCCTCTCCCGCTTGCGGGAGAGGGCTGGGGAGAGGGCGCTCTTAAACCCACCTGCATAGGACCCCGGTGTCCCCGCCAACGGTTATACGCCCTACATTCCAGGCAACTTGTTTTACTTCCTGCTTTTCAATAAGTAACCCACTTATATCCGTTGCCTACCTCATTCATAGGAATACACCTACGACTCATCAGAAGTTTCCTAATATTCGAAATTTCAGGAAGCAGGGAGAATTCACCTACCGAAAAACCTGCAAGGAAAAACTCCATGAAAAGTCTCACTCTCCCCGCAGCCGTACTCCTCGCCCTGGCGGCCGGTGGCGCCCAGGCAGCGACCGGTGGCCAGATCAGCTTCACCGGCCACGTTATGGAAGACACCTGCGAAGTCAGCGTGAACGGTGGCGGCGCCGATGCCTCCATCAACCTGCCGTCGATCTCCACCAGCGACTTCGACACCGTGGGCTCCACCGCCGGCGAGCAGCGCTTCACCATTGCCCTGAACGGCTGCACCGTCGGCCAGACCTACAAGGTCGACTTCGCCTCGGCCAACGTCAACCCGACCACCGGCAACCTGGCCTTCAACGGCGAAGCCATGAGCATGTCCGGCATCGAGCTGCAGATCGCCAACGAAGAACTGGAAGCCATCGACCTGCGCACCAACGCCAACAACGTCAGTAAGCCCATGGACGAAGCCGGCCCGCTGGAATTCGCCTACTACGCCCGTTACGTGCAGACCTCGGAACTGGTATCGCCCGGTACCGCCGATACCGCCCTGCTGTATTCCATCCGTTACGACTGACAGCGGCCCCGGATGCATCCCCCTCCCCCATCGGGGGATGCACTCGGAATATTCATCACGCGCATGAACACATCGACGAAAGTTCATACACAGGCTGAATGAGTAAACGCACTTACAAGTTCTCCGGAAAACTTCACCGCCCGGGAACTTGCCAGTATGCCGGCCCCGCCTAGACTCCACCCAAAGTCCTTCTTTACAGAGAAGGAGGTTGCCCGATGCGTCCCGCTACCCACTTGTTCTTCCTGCTCGGTCTTTGCCTGCTGGCGTTCCAGGCCAACGCCAGCATCGTCATCACCGGCACCCGCGTGGTCTACCCGGCCGCCGAGCGGGACATCACCGTCAACATCCGCAACACCGGCAAGACACCGTCGCTGATCAAGGCCTGGGTGGACAACGGCAAGGGCACGCCCGGCGCCGACAAGCAGGGGCGCTCGCCCTTCATCGTCACGCCGCCGGTCTCGCGGGTCGACCCGGACAAGGGCCTGCTGCTGCGCATCGCCAACATCGACCGCTCGCTGCCCCAGGACCGCGAATCGGTGTTCTGGCTGAACGTCCTGGAGGTGCCCTCGAGCAGCCCGGACAAGGCCGACGCGGCCGCCAGCAACAACAGCGCGGGCAAGCTGCAGGTGGCCTTCCGTTCGCAGCTCAAGCTGTTCTACCGCCCGGCCAAGCTCAAGGGCGTGGCCGCCGACGCGGCGCAGCAGCTGAAGTGGCGCATCGTTTCCGAGGGCGGCAAGAGCACGCTGCGCGCGGTCAACGACCTGCCCTACTCGGTGTCCCTGGCCCGCCTGCAACTGCGCTCGGGCGCCAGGCAATACGACAACGACGACCTGGACATGGTCCCGGCCAAGGGCAGCTACGGCATCGCCCTGCCCCGCGACGCGGCGGCCTGGGCCAGGCCCGGCGCACGGGTCCGCTACACCTGGATCAACGATTTCGGCGGCCTGATCGAAACCGAAGCCACCGTCGAGTAACCCTCCCTCGCGAGGTCCATCGTGTCCCCTTCGATACTGTCCCGCCTCCTGCGTCTGGGGTGCCTGGGAGGGCTCTTCTGCGCCCTGCTCCCGGCCCCGGCAGTGGCCGCCGAAGGCACCGGCGAGGTGCACTTCGACCGCGGCCTGCTGGAGACGCTGGGCATGAGCACGGACGTTTCCGGGTTCGAGAAGAACCCCTCGGCGCTGCCGCCGGGCACCTACTCCCTCGACCTGACACTGAACAAGGTGTATTTCGGCCAGCAGGAAGTACGCGTGGTGCATACCGCCGAGCAACGCCAGGTCTACTGCTTCACCCAGGAACAACTGGAACAGTGGGGCGTGCTGCTGCCCGAGCCCGCCGCCGACGCCAAGCCCGCCAGCGGCGACTGCATCGACCTGCCCGAACGCGTGCCGCAGAGCCGCGTGGAACTGGACGGCGCCAGCGGGGCCATCCTCCTCACCCTGCCCCAGGCCTACGTCAAGCAGCGCCCGCGCAACTATGCGCCGCCGCAGAGCTGGGATTCGGGGATCAACGCCGGCTTCGTCAGCTACACCAGCAACTTCGACCGCTCCAGCAACAGCCAGGACACCCGCAACGACCTGTTCCTCGGCCTCAACGGCGGCCTCAACCTGATGGACTGGCGCCTGCGCCACAACGCCACCTTCAGCCACGGCGACACCACCCGCCAGGGCAGCCACTACCGCACCCTGAACAACTACGCCCAGCGCGACATCACCGCGCTGTCCTCGCAGCTGACCCTCGGCCAGCACTTCACCGCCGGCGACCTGTTCGACAGCATCCCCTTCAGCGGTGTGCAGCTGGAGAGCGACGAGCGCATGCTGCCCGAGAGCGAGCGCGGCTTCGCGCCGGTGGTGCGCGGCATCGCCGACAGCAACGCGACCGTGAAGATCCACCAGGGCCAGCAACTGATCCACCAGGTCAGCGTGCCGCCCGGCCCCTTCGTCATCGACGACCTGTACAACACCGGCTACACCGAGGACCTGCTGGTCACGGTGATCGAGGCCGACGGCCGCGAGAAGAGCTTCAGCGTGCCTTATTCCTATGCCGCCGAACTGCTCAGGCCCGGCGCCTCGCGCTACCAGGTGGCCTCCGGCAGCTACCGCGGCGAGGACGTCGACAACCCGCTGAAGTTCGTCCAGGGCGGCTACCGCCGGGGCCTGAGCAACAACCTCAGCGCCTATTCCGGCGCGGTGATCGCCGACAGCTACATGGCCTCGCTGATCGGCGCCGCGCTGAACACGCCCTATGGCGCCTTCTCCCTGGACGCCACCCTGTCGCGCTTCGACGCCCTGCCCGCCGACGCCGCGGGCCAGGACATGCCCGACAACGGCGAAAGCTACCGCCTGGCCTACAACAAGTCGTTCGGCGGCACCAACCTGCAGCTGTCCTACCGCCGCTCGGACAAGGGCTACCTGGGCCTGGCCGCCGCGGCCGACGCCCTGGACACCGACAACGCCAGCCTGTTCCGCGAGCGCGACCGCGTCCAGCTCAGCCTCAGCCAGGCGCTGGCCGGCGGCAGCCTGTACATTTCCGGCGTGGGGCAGAGCTACTGGACCGGCGAGCGGCGCAGCCTGACCTTCAGCAGCGGCTTCAACCGCACCTTCAACTGGGGCAGCCTGGGCCTGTCGGCGACGCGCTTCCAGAGCGTCGACGGCTACGACAACCAGTACCTGCTGAGCATCAGCATCCCGCTGGGCCGCGATGCCGGCGCGCCGCGCCTGAGCAGCACCCTGTCGCTGCAGGACGCGCACAACCGCTCGCTGCAGACCAGCCTCAGCGGCATCGCCGGCGAGCGCGGCCAGTGGAACTACAACCTGTACGGCAACCACAGCCAGGCCGACAGCGCCAGCACCCAGTCCTACGGCGGCAACCTCAACCTGCGCACCTCCGCCAGCGCCCTGGGCGCCAGCCTGGCGCGCGGCGACGGCTTCAGCCGCGAGTCGCTGTCGGCGCGCGGCAGCCTGGTGGCCTATTCCGGCGGCATCGCGCTGTCGCCGAGCCAGGGCGAGACCATGGCGATAGTCGAGGCCGAAGGCGCCGCGGGCGCCCTGCTGCCCCGCGGCCGCGTGCGCCTCGACGACGACGGCAAGGCCCTGCTCACCGGGCTGACGCCCTACCGCCACAACGAGATAGTGCTGGACGCCAAGAGCGCCACCGCCGACGTCGAGATCAAGGAAAACATCCAGAAGACCGCGCCGCGCTACGGCGCCATCGTGCGGGTGCCCTACCGCACCCGCAGCGGCATCTCGGTGCTGCTCGAACTGCGCCGCCCCGGAGGCCAGGAGGTGCCCTTCGGCGCCGAGGTCGGCGGCGCCGGCGAAGTCCTCGCCTACGTCGGCCAGGACAACCTGGTCTACCTGTACCTGGAAAAGGGCCGCGACAGCTACCGGGTATCCTGGGGCGAGGCGGACGAGCAGCAATGCAGCTTCACTTACGCCATGCCGGCGAAGAAGGACAAGCAGGACAGCTACCGGGCCATCCCGGTCGACTGCCAGGCCGCCGCCGGCGGCCCGCCAAGCGAGGAAAGACCATGATCCACCCGCGCCGCCGCCCCCTGTTCCACTGCCTGGCCCTGGCCGCCTGCCTGCTGCAGGCGCTGCCGGCCGCCGCCGACGAGTGCCCGGTCGAGCCGAACCAGTGCTACTTCACCAACCAGCAGTTCACCTACGACGGCGAGACCTACATCAGCGCCGGCCTGCCGGTGGGCAGCGTGCTGGGCACCCTGAACCTGTCTCTGGACTACGCCTGCCGCCTGCAGGAATACCTGGCCGGGGACGCCGGGCGCTACATCGTGCTGGGCGTGGCCAGCGAGGCCAGCCACATGCAGGGCAACGACTTCGCCACCAACCTCAACGGCCTGGTCTACCGGGTGATTCCCTCGGGCAAGGACGGCGTCGGCGTCAAGCAGGTGGGCGGGGTGGCCGAGCGCATCCAGCTGGGCATCGTCGGCGACCGCAGCCTGGGCCCCAGCGAATGCGTCAGCGGCTCGCTGTCCAACAGCTTCATCGAGGTGCTGAAGAACGGCCCGATCGACACCCCGGGGGTGTACTCGATCAACTTCCGCGAGCCGGCGCTGTTCGTCGGCTCGCGCTGGAACAACACGCCGCCGGCCTACCCCATCGACCCCTTCCCGGGCGTCGCCCTGACCTTCCTGCCCACCACCTGCGAGATGACCGACGCGCCGACGCGGGTCGATTTCGGCAGTTTCAGCAAGAACCAGTTGCCCCTGCAGCGGCGTTTCGACTTTCATTGGCAGTGCGACGGCGGCGCGGTCATCCACACCACGCTGTCACCGGCCAACGGCCAGCTCCTCGACGGCAACACCGCGCTGCTCCACGAATCCGCCGGTTTGCTGCTGAAGATCAAGGACCTGCAGAACGAGCGGTACGTAGTCTTCAACCAGCCCGTCGAGCACGTGGTCCGCACGCCGCGCTCGCTGAGCTTCGACACCGCCTTCGAGGCCGAGCTGCTGGCGGGCGCCGAGGTCCGGCCGGGGCCCTTCGAGTTCGTCGTGCTCTACACCACCGAATACAAGTGAGCGCCCCATGTACCTCTGGTTGAAGCACCTGCACATCACCCTGGCAGTCCTCAGCAGCCTGCTCTTCCTCTGGCGCCTGGGGCTGAGCTGGCGGGGCCGGCGCCTGGCCGGCTGGCAGCGCTGGGCGCCGCACCTGGTGGACAGCCTGCTGCTGCTCAGCGCCCTGGGCCTGGTGCACCTGGCCATGCCCTGGCCGCTGCCGCTGTGGCTGCAGGCCAAGCTGGGGCTGCTGGTGGGCTACATCGTGCTCGCCGCCTTCGCCATGCGCAGCGCGGCGCGCGGGCCCAAGGCGCTGCTCAGCGCCCTGGCCCTGGCCTGCCTGGGCGGCATCTTCTACCTGGCGCTGAACAAGCCCTGGTGGTGATCAGCGCCCGAGCAGGCGCGCCAGGCCCTCGCCGATCGGCGTCGGCCGTTCCAGGCGGTAGTGCGCCAGCAGGCGGCCGTTGTCGGCGCGGGAATGGCGGATGTCGCCAGGGCGCGCCTCGGCGTGGCTCACCGGCGGCAGGCCACCGACCAGCGCGCCGATCTCGCCCAGCAGCTGGTTCAGGCTGGTCACCTGGTTCAGCCCGACGTTGACCGCCCCTTCCGGCACCTGCGCTGCCTCCAGCGCCTGCACCAGCAACTGCACCAGGTCGGCGACGTAGATGAAGTCGCGGGTCTGCTCGCCGTCGCCGAACACCGTGATCGGCTGCCCGGAGAGGGCGCGCTGGGTGAAGATGCTGATCACCCCGGAATAGGGCGAGGACGGGTCCTGGCGCGGGCCGTAGACGTTGAAGAAGCGGAACACCGCCGGCTCCAGGCCATGCTGGCGGCGGTAGAAGTCGAAGTAGTACTCGCCGGCCAGCTTGTCCGCGGCGTAGGGCGTCAGCGGCGCCTTGGGCAGGTCCTCGACTATTGCCGTGCCCTGGCCGTTTTGGCCGTAGACGGCAGCGCTGGAGGCATACAGCACACGCTTCACCCCGGCTTCGCGCAGGGCTTCGCAGAGGTTCAGGGTGCCGATGAAGTTGCTCTGGTGGGTGGCCACCGGGTCGTCCACCGAGGCCTGCACCGAGGCCACCGCGGCCAGGTGCGCCACCGCCTGGCAGCCCTGCAGGGCGCGGCGCACCACGGCCGCGTCGGCGACGTCGCCGACCAGCAGCTCCACCTCCGCGGCGAGGTTCTCGCGCTTGCCGGTGGACAGGTTGTCCAGCACGCGGACCTTGAAGCCGCGCGCCAGCAGCGCGTCGGCCAGGTGCGAGCCGATGAAGCCGGCGCCGCCGGTGATGAGGATGGGGGCGGCGGATGCCGGGGAGATGTCAGCCATGACGGTAGTAACGGTCCAGTAGGGTCGGCAACGCTGCACGCCAGGCGCGCGGCTTGATGCCGAAGGTGTGGAGGATTTTCTTGCAGGCGAGCACCGCGTGCTGCGGTTCCTCGCTGGCATCCGGGCGCGCCGCGTGGGCCTGGGCGACGGGGTCGCGCAGGGCCTGGCCGGTGAGGGTGCGGGCCTCGGCGATGATCACCTGGCCCAGGGCCAGGGTGGTGGTGGCCTCCAGGCCGCCATAGTGGTAGGTGCCCCACAGCGGCGCCTGGCAGTCCAACTGCTTGAGCACCGAGAGGATCACCCGCGCAGCGTCGTCCACCGGGGTGGGGTTGCCGCGGCGGTCGTCCGCCAGGTACAGCTCGTCCTCGCCCAGGGCGCGGCTGAGGAAGCGGTCCAGGCTGCCGCCCGGGCTGTCGTCCAGCAGCCAGCCGAAGCGCAGCAGCACGTGGCGCGGGCAGGTGGCGCGCACCCACTGCTCCATGCGCCACAGCGCCTGGCCGCGGCGGCCCAGGGGCAGCGGCTCGTCCTTCTCGCTGTAGGCGGTGGCGCGGGCGCCGTCGAACACGCGGTAGCTGGAAGGCTGCAGCAGGAGGATCTCGTAGTGCTGGCAGAGTTCGGCCAGGCGCTCCACGGCGCGTTCCTGGCCGGCCAGGCGGGCGTCGTCGACCTGCTCGGCCTGGAACCAGTCGTGGTAGTAGGCGAGGTTGATCACCGCGTCGGGGCGGGTCTCGTCCAGCAGCAGGGTCAGGCTGGAGGCATCCCAGCCCTGCTCGGGCGGGCGCGGGGCGAGGAAGCCGATGTCTTCCTCGGCTCCCAGGCGGATCAGCGCCTGTCCCAGGGCATTACCGCCACCCAACAGCATCAGGCGCATACGCATCTTCAGGGGGTCACTCGAATCGTGGGCCACGGCCGGCGGCGTTTCGCCGACGCTTTGCCGGCATTTTTCCTGCGCACCGGAACAGCGTCAAGCGCGGCGCCACGCGCGGCGCGGCCCGGGTCCCTGAAAGCGGGCGGTTTTCAGCGCCGGCGGAACAACGGCCGCGGCTCGATTGCCGAGCGCCCGTAGAGCACGCTGAGCCCGGCCAGGCCCTTGAGCGCGTCCTCCACGGACTTGTCCGGGCGCACCGCGAAGGCGTCGAAACCGCACTGGCGCAGGTGCGCCAGCTGATCGCGCAGCACCTCGCCCACCGCGCGCAGCTCGCCGCGCCAGCCCAGGCGCCGGCGCAGCAGGTAGGCCAGGCTGTAGCCGCGGCCGTCGCGGAAGCTGGGGAAATCGATGGCGATGAGCGGCCATGCCAGGCGCGGCGCATCTGATCCGGTTTTTTGCGGGAGACCTGAATCTGTTTCGTGCCCAGGGCGCTTCCTATAGTCGCGGCGCATCCCAAGCCTGATGGGCCACGACAATGAGCCAGAGAATCCCCGCGAAGATCGTCGAGATCGCCGCCCCGCAACGCTTCACCCCGCCGCCCAAGCCGCTCTCGGCGGTCACCCCGGCGGTCTACACCAAGCGCTTCAGCGGCCGCTTCCGCGACCTGCGGCGGCTCGGCGGGGCGCTGCTGTTCCTGCTGTTCTTCGGCACCCTGTGGCTGCAGTGGAACGGCCGCCAGGCGGTGCTCTGGGACCTGCCCGAGCGCAAGTTCTACATCTTCGGCGCGACCTTCTGGCCGCAGGACCTGATCCTGCTCTCGGCGCTGCTGATCATCGCCGCCTTCGGCCTGTTCTTCATCACCGTGCTGGCCGGCCGCGTGTGGTGCGGCTACACCTGCCCGCAGAGCGTGTGGACCTGGATCTTCATGTGGGCCGAGCAGGTCACCGAGGGCGACCGCAACCAGCGCATGAAGCTGGACAAGGCCCCGCCCAGCGCCGCCAAGTACCTGCGCAAGGGCGCCAAGCACGGGCTCTGGCTGCTGGTCAGCCTGGCCACGGCGCTGACCTTCGTCGGCTACTTCACCCCGGTGCGGCCGCTGGTGGCGGACCTCCTCACCCTGAAGCTGGACCTGGAAAGCGCCTTCTGGGTGGCCTTCTTCGCCGCCGCCACCTACGCCAACGCCGGCTGGCTGCGCGAGCAGGTGTGCATCCACATGTGCCCCTACTCGCGCTTCCAGAGCGTGATGTTCGACAAGGACACGCTGATCATTTCCTATGATGCCGCCCGCGGCGAATCCCGCGGGGCGCGGCGCAAGGACGCCGAGCCCAAGGCCCTCGGCCTGGGCGACTGCATCGACTGCCAGCAGTGCGTGCAGGTCTGCCCCACCGGCATCGACATCCGCGACGGCCTGCAGATCGCCTGCATCGGCTGCGCCGCCTGCGTCGACGCCTGCGACTCGGTGATGGACCGCATGGGCTACGCCCGCGGCCTGGTGCGCTACACCTCCGAACGTGCCCTGGAAGGCGGCCGCACCCACCTGCTGCGGCCGCGCCTGGTCGGCTACGCGGCGGTGCTGCTGGCCATGTTCGGCGCCTTCGCCTGGGCCCTGCAGGCGCGCCCGCTGATCGCCCTGGACGTGGCCCGCGACCGCGGCCTGTTCCGCGAGAACGCGGCCGGCGAGATCGAGAACGTCTACAACCTCAAGCTGATCAACAAGACCCAGCAGGCGCAGCGCTACCGCCTGGGCCTGGCCGAGGACAGCGGCTACCGCCTGCAGGGCGCCCTCGACCAGCGCCTGGAGCCGGGCGAGATCCGCGACTTCGCCGTCTCGGTGGCGCGCCTGGAACTGAGCGGCAGCGGCGGGCCTGTGCCCCTGCACTTCCGCGTGAGCGCGCAGGACGGCGAACAGGTCGAGGCGGCCAGCACCTTCGTCGCGCCGAGGCGCTGAGCGATGGCCCCGCGGCATGGCGGCGGCGCCGCGCAACGCCTAGAGTGGGAGCTCCCCAACGGCCCCCGGGACAAGATGAAGCGCTACGAGAAATTCGCCGACGAGATCGCCGAGCTGATCCGCAACGGGGTGCTCGCCCCCGGGCAGAAGGTGCCCTCGGTGCGGCACGCCAGCCGCACCTACGGGGTCAGCGCTTCCACCGTGTTCCAGGCCTACTACCTGCTGGAGGACCGCGGCCTGATCGTGGCCCGCGCGCGCTCCGGCTACTTCGTCCGCGAGCACGTGCGCCGCGCCCTGGCCGAACCGGAGATCGCCCGCCACGAGGCGCAGACCACCGAGGTGGACGTCAGCGAGCTGGTGTTCTCGGTGCTCAGCTCGATCAAGGACCCGGACACCGTGCCCTTCGGCTCGGCCTTCCCCGCTCCGGAGCTGTTCCCCCTGCCGCGCCTGGCGCGCTCCATGGCCCATGCCGTGCGCGACATGGAGCCACGCGCCGCGGTGGCCGACATGACCCCGGGCAGCCACGCCCTGCGCCGGCAGATCGCCCTGCGCTACATGGTCAACGGCACGCCGCTGCCGGTGGAGGAACTGGTCGTGACCAACGGCGCGCTGGAGGCGCTGAACCTGTGCCTGCAGGTGGTCACCCAGCCCGGCGACCTGGTGGCCATCGAGGCGCCGGCCTTCTACGCCACCCTGCAGGTGCTGGAGCGGCTCAAGCTCAAGGCCGTGGAAATCCCCGTGCACCCGCGCGAGGGCATCGACCTGCAGGTGCTGGCCGACAGCCTGGAGCACCTGCCGATCAAGGCCTGCTGGTTCATGAGCAACTTCCAGAACCCGCTGGGCGCGAGCATGGGCGAGGACCGCAAGCGCGCCCTCGCCGGCCTGCTGGGCAAGCACCAGGTGCCGCTGATCGAGGACGACGTCTACGCCGAGCTGTACTTCGCCCAGCAGGCGCCCAAGCCGGTGAAGGCCTACGACGCCGAGGGCCTGGTGATGCACTGCGGCAGCTTCTCCAAGAGCCTGGCGCCAGGCTACCGCGTCGGCTGGGTGGCCGGCGGGCGCTTCCACGAGCAGATCGAACGCCTGAAGCTGATGACCAGCCTGTCGGCCTCGGTGCCGGCCCAGGCGGCCATCGCCGACTACCTGCAGCACGGCGGCTACGACCGCCACCTGCGCAAGCTGCGCCACGCCCTGGAAAGCCAGCAGCACGCCATGCTCGCCGCGGTGGCCCGGCACTTCCCCGAAGCGACGCGGGTGACCCGCCCCAGCGGCGGCTACTTCCTCTGGCTGGAACTGCCCGAACGCATCGACGCGCTGAAGCTGTTCCAGCTCGCCCACGCCCAGGGCATCAGCATCGCCCCCGGGCCGATCTTCTCCGCCACCCGCGGCTTCCGCCACTGCCTGCGGCTGAACTACGGCCATCCCTGGACGCCGCGCAGCGAAAAGGCTATGGAGACCCTGGGGCGGATCATCCAGTCGCTGTAGCGCTGCTCCGTACATTCGGACAGGATCTGTATCTGTGCGACAGATTGCCGCAGGCATAGGCTGTCAGACCAGACCCCGGACGAAGGACAGCGACCATGGATGCGGAAACCCTGACGATCCTGCTGACAGTGGGCACCGCCCTGGGCCTGCACCTAGGCGTGCGCTGGTACATCCGCCACGGCCTGCCCGGGCGTGGGCCGGATGATTGGATGGCGTAGGCATGATCGCGGATGAATCCGCTCCTACGGGATGAGCGAGCATGGCTCTTCGTAGGATGGGTTGAGCGAAGCGATACCCATCAGCGCAACCGCATGGGTTTCGCAAGCTCAACCCATCCTACGAAGAGCGCCTCGGCGCAGACAGTTGCTCCTGCAAGGTGCGGAGAAAGCCATCGCAGGATGGGTTGAGCGAAGCGATACCCATCGCCACGGCGGGGGGCTGTGGGGCCGGGTTTAAGAGCGCCCTCTCCCTAACCCTCTCCCTGAAGGGAGAGGGGACCGTTGGGCAGAGTTGGATGTGCTGCAGTTAGCCGGCTGTCTCGGCGGTTTCCGGCTGAAACCACTCCTCCTCTCGGCACGGACAAGCCCCCTCTCCCTTCAGGGAGAGGGCTGGGGAGAGGGTACGGAGGTCGGTGTAATGCCAGTGCATCCGGCAAACACCGTTCGCGAGCAAGCTCGCTCCTACACTCCTTCGTCATCAATCCGGCCGGTAGAGATGCCCATGCCCCGCGCTATACAACGACGACTCGCCGCCCCCCTCCGCCGCCAGCACCCGCCCGACCAGAATCAGCGCAGTCCGCTTGAAGCCCTTGGCCCGGGCCTTGGGCAGTATGTCGCCAAGAGTGCCGCTGACCTGGTCCTGGTCCGGCCAACTGGCGCGGTGGATCACCGAGATCGGGCAGTCCGCGCCGTAGTGCGGCAACAGCTCCGCGACGATCTTCTCCAGCTGCCCCACGCCCAGGTGGATGGCCATGCTCGCCCGGTGCCGCGCCAGGTCGCCCAGGGATTCCCCCTCGGGTATCTTCGTGCGGCTGGCGTAGCGGGTGAGGATCAGCGTCTGCGACACCTCCGGCAGCGTCAGCTCGCAGCCCAGCAGCGCGGCGCAGGCGGCGGTGGCGGTGACGCCGGGGACGATCTCGTAGGGAATGCCGAGCCGGCGCAGGTGCTGGATCTGCTCGCCGATGGCGCCGTACAGCGAAGGGTCGCCGGAATGCACGCGGGCCACGTCCTGGCCTTTCGCGTGGGCCTCGGCCAGCAGCGCGACTATCTGCTCCAGATGCAACTCGGCGGTGTTCACCACCACCTCGGCGCTGTGCCCTTCGAGCACCGCCTCGGGCACCAGCGAGCCGGCGTAGAGGATCACCGGGCAGCTGCGCAGCAGGCGCTGGCCCTTGACCGTGATGAGCTCGGGATCGCCGGGGCCGGCGCCGATGAAATAGACCGTCATGGGCGTTTCGCTTCGGATCGGGAAAGGCGCAAGTCTACCCCAGCACGCTATCCCATCAGAGCCGGCGCCATGGCCAGCGCGCAAGTGGCATTGGCGCTGCGCCGCTTGGGCACCACCAGCCGCGCTGGGCCCTCGGCCAGCGCTTCGGCCAGCGCCAGGGCAGCAGCCTCAGCCACGCCAGCGCTGCCGGTGACCTGGCGAGCCCGCTCGGAAGTGGAAGTCAGGCGCTGCTCGTAAGGCGCCAGGCGCTGCGCATCCAGCAGTTCCAGGGGCAGGCGCAGTTGCCGCGACAGATCGCGCAGGCCGCCTTCCAGGGCCTTGGCCTCGCTGCTGGCCAGCGCGCTCAGCGCCGCCTCGTCGAAGCCGGCCTCGCGCAGGCAGGCGCGCAGCAGGGCGAGCAGTTCGTCGGCGCCGCAGCCACGGCGGCACCCCAGTCCGGCAACCAGTATCACGCGGGCGATCCTTCCACGGGCAATCGCCGGGCAGCACAGCACGGCCCAGGCAGAGCGTCAACCGGCCCGGCGGCGATTGACCGCCCGCCGGGCACTGCGTAGCCTTTGCCGCTTCGAGGTTCTCCGGCCCGGCGCCGGAGCTAAGAGGGAACGTGGTCAAGGCCACGGCTGCCCCCGCAACTGTGAACGATCCAAACCCCTTCGAATGCCACTGCCCACGGGCGGGAAGGCGAAGGCCAGGCGCAAGCCGGATCGTGAGCCAGGAGACCTGCCTCGAACCAGCATTACCACAACCGGGCGGGGTGATCCGGTGGCGGCTTCCGACGCGCGGAACCTCCGTGCGCGCGCCTCTGCCTCCCGCCATCGCAGCGCAGAGGCGACCATGCAAACCCTGGCCAAGCTCCCCGTCACCATCGTCACCGGCTTCCTCGGCGCCGGGAAGACCACCCTGCTCCGGCACATGCTCGACAACGCCGAAGGTCGCTGCATCGCGGTGATCGTCAACGAGTTCGGCGAACTGGGCATCGACGGCGAAATCCTCAAGCAATGCTCCATCGGCTGCAGCGAAGAAGAAGCCGTGGGCCGCGTCTTCGAACTGGCCAACGGCTGCCTGTGCTGCACCGTGCAGGAAGAGTTCTTCCCGGTGATGCGCGAACTGGTGGCGCGCCGCGGCGAGCTGGACCAGATCCTCATCGAGACCAGCGGCCTGGCCCTGCCCAAGCCCCTGGTGCAGGCCTTCCAGTGGCCGGAAATCCGCAACGCCTGCACGGTGGATGCGGTGATCACCGTGGTCGACAGCCCGGCGGTGGCCGCCGGCACCTTCGCCGCGCATCCCGAGCAGGTGGACGAGCAGCGCAGGCAGGACCCGAACCTGGACCACGAATCGCCACTGCACGAGCTGTTCGAAGACCAGTTGGCCAGCGCCGACCTGGTGGTGCTGAACAAGGCCGACCTGCTCGACGCCGACGCCCTCGCGCAAGTGCGCGCGCACGTGTCCGAAGAACTGCCGCCAGCGGTGAAGATAGTCGAAGCCAGCGCCGGCCAGCTGCCGCTGTCGGTGCTGCTGGGGCTCAACGCCGAGGCCGAGCTGCACATCGACAGCCGCCCCACCCACCACGACCACGAAGGCCACGAGGATCACGACCACGACGAGTTCGACTCCTTCCACGTCGACCTCCCGGAAGTGCAGGAACAGGCCCTGCTCGCCGCCCTCGGCCAGTTGGTGGAGCGCCACGCGGTGCTGCGCGTCAAGGGCTTCGCGGCCATCCCCGGCAAGCCCATGCGCCTGCTGGTGCAAGGCGTGGGCAAGCGCTTCGACAAGCACTTCGACCGCAAGTGGCTGAGCGACGAACCCCGCGCCACCCGCCTGGTGGTGATCGGCCAGGAGCTGGACCAGGCCGCCATCGCCAACGAGTTGCGCACCGCGCTGGCATGAATACCCTCACCCCCAACCCCTCTCCCGGAGGGAGAGGGGGGCTGATCCGGCGCTTCGCCGATAGGCCGGCGCACGAGCACGGGCCGTGCCCATCGGTAAGCACAATGTCCGCGCGCACACCGAACCGGCCCCCTCTCCCTTCAGGGAGAGGGCTGGGGAGAGGGCGCTCCTGACCGAGCGAAAGAGGTCCCCCGCATGCACCTGCTGCGCACCCAACCCGGCGGCTTCGTCCCCGACGACGGCATCGCCCACCTGGCCCAGACGCCCGCCGAGCTGGTCATCCTCTGCAGCGGCGACTCGCACCTGGCGCTGCTCGCTGAGGCCGCCCGCGCACTGCCCGACGACTACCCGAGCCTGCGCCTGGCCAACCCCATGCAGTTGCAGAACCACGCCTCGGTGGACCTCTACGTCGACGAGGTGCTGCAGCACGCCAAGGTCATCCTCATCTCGGTGCACGGCGGCGTCGGCTACTGGCGCTACGGCATCGAGCAACTGGTGGCCCTGGCCGGGCGCGGCGCCACGCTGATCCTGGTGCCCGGCGACGACAAGCCCGACCCCGAACTCAGCGCGCTGTGCAACGTCGCCCCCGAGGAGGCCGAACGCCTCTGGCAGTACCTGCGCCAGGGCGGCCTGGACAACGCCCGGCAGTTCTTCGCCAACCTGGCCAGCCAGTACCTGGACCGCGCCTATCCCTGGAACGAACCCCGCGCCCTGCCCCGCGTCGCCCTGCACCATCCCGGCCACGCTGAAGCCACCCTCACCCACTGGCAGGCCGAGTGGAACCCCGGCTGGCCGGTGGCGGCGCTGCTGTTCTACCGCACCCACCTGCAGGCGGCGAACACCGGCTTCATCGACACCTTCTGCGCCAGCCTGCGCGCGCAGCAGCTCAACCCGCTGCCGATCGCCGTGGCCAGCCTCAAGGAAGCAGCCTGCCTGGAGCAGGTCGAGGCGCTGCTGGACGAGGCCTGCGCCGAGCTGATCATCAACACCACCGGCTTCGCCCAGTCCAACCCGGACGCGCCCCAGGCCCGCCCGTTCCGCCGCGACGTGCCGGTGCTGCAGGCCATCTGCTCGCTGGACAACCTCGAACTGTGGCGCGCCAACGCCCAGGGCCTGGGCCCGCGCGACCTGGCCATGCACGTGGCGCTGCCGGAACTGGACGGCCGCCTGATCACCCGCCCCGTCAGCTTCAAGGGCCTGGCCTGGCGCAGCGAGCGCAGCCAGAGCGACGTGGTCTGCTACCTGGCGCACCGCCCGGGCATGGACTTCGTCGCCGAGCTGGCGCGGCGCTGGGTGCTGCTGGCGCGCAAGGCCAACGCCGACAAGCGCGTGGCGCTGATCCTGGCCAACTACCCGACCCGCGACGGGCGCATCGGCAACGGCGTCGGCCTGGACACGCCCGCGGCGGCGCTGAACATCCTCCGCGCCATGGAAGCCTCGGGCTACCCGGTAGCCGGCCTGCCGGAGACTGGCGATGCGCTTATCCACAGCCTGCTCGGCGGGGTGAGCAACGACCTCGACAACCTCGACCTGCGCCCCTGCGCCCAGAGCCTGGCGCTGGCCGACTACCTGGCCTGCTTCGCGCGCCTGCCCGAGGCCAACCAGCGCGCCGTGCGCGAACGCTGGGGCGAGCCCGAGCAGGACCCGATGCACCGCAACGGCCGCATGATGGTCGCCGGCCTGCGCCTGGGCCTGGCCTTCGTCGGCATCCAGCCGGCGCGCGGCTACCAGCTCGACCCGGCGGCCATCTACCACGACCCGGCGCTGGTCCCGCCGCACGGCTACCTGGCCTTCTACTTCTGGCTGCGTGAAGCCTTCGGCGCCGACGCGCTGATCCACGTCGGCAAGCACGGCAACCTCGAATGGCTGCCGGGCAAGGGCGTGGGCCTGTCCGAGGAGTGCTGGCCGGACGCGATCCTCGGCCCGCTGCCGAACCTCTACCCGTTCATCGTCAACGACCCCGGCGAGGGCGCCCAAGCCAAGCGTCGCAGCCAGGCGCTGATCATCGACCACCTGATGCCGCCGCTGACCCGCGCCGAGAACTACGGCCCGCTGCGCGACCTGGAGCGCCTGGCCGACGAGTACTACGATGCCTCGCTGCTGGACCCGCGCCGCGCCGTGCAGCTGCGCGGGGAAATCCTCGACGCGGTGCGCGCCGCCGCCCTGGACCGCGAGCTGGGCCTGCAACTCAACGACGACGAAGACAGCTGGCTGCCACAGCTGGACGCCTACCTCTGCGACCTCAAGGAATCGCAGATCCGCGACGGCCTGCACGTGTTCGGCGAATCGCCGGCGGGCCAGCTGCGCCGCGATACCCTGCTGTCGCTAGTGCGCATCCCGCGTGGCGACGGCAAGGGCGGCAACGCCAGCCTGCTGCGCGCCCTGGCGGCGGACCTGCAACTGGGCCGCGATCCGCTGGACAGCAACTTCGCCGAGCCCTGGGAAGGCCCGCGTCCCGAGGTGCTGCAAGCCGTCAGCGACGAACCCTGGCGCAGCAACGGCGACACCCGCGAGCGCCTGGAACTGCTGGCCCTGCAATTGATCGAGCACAACCTCGACGGCCCCGGCGAAGCCAGCGCGCTGGTCCTCCGGCAACTGCGGGAAAACGTGGCGCCGCTACTGGATGCCTGCGGCGCCAACGAGATCGGCCAGTTGCTGGCCGGACTATGCGGCCGCTTCGTCCCCGCCGGCCCCAGCGGCGCGCCCAGCCGCGGGCGCCTGGACGTGCTGCCCACCGGGCGCAACTTCTTCACCGTGGACGTGCGCAACCTGCCCACGCCCACCGCCTACCGCCTCGGCTTCCAGTCCGCCAGCCGCCTGCTGGAGCGCCACCTGCAGGACCACGGCGACCACCTGCGCCAGCTCGGCCTTTCGGTGTGGGGCACGGCGACCATGCGCAGCGGCGGCGACGACATCGCCCAGGCCCTGGCGCTGCTCGGCGTGCGCCCGGTGTGGCAGGCCGGCAGCCAGCGCGTGGAAGACTTCGAGATACTGCCGCTGAGCCTGCTCGACCGCCCGCGGGTGGACGTGACCCTGCGCGTCTCCGGGTTCTTCCGCGACGCCTTCGCCAACCTCATCCGCCTGTTCGACGCCGCGGTGCAAGCCGTGGCCGCGCTGGACGAGCCGGAAGACATGAACCCCCTGGCCGCCCGCGTGCGCGCCGAAAGCACGCAACTGCAAGCCAGCGGCGTGGCCGAGGAAGAAGCCCGGCGCCAGGCCGGCTGGCGCATCTTCGGCGCCCAGCCCGGCGCCTACGGTGCCGGCGTGCAAGGGGTGATCGAGGAACGCAGCTGGGAGAACCGCGCCGACCTCGCCGCGGCCTACCTCAACTGGGGCGGCTACGCCTACGGCGCCGGCGACGACGGCACCCCGGCGCGCGAACGCTTCGCCCAGCGCCTGGACGGCCTGCAGGCGGTGCTGCACAACCAGGACAACCGCGAGCACGACATCCTCGACTCCAACGACTACTACCAGTTCCAGGGCGGCATGCTCGCCGCCGCCGAGGTCATCCAAGAGCGCCGCGTGGCCAGCTACCACGGCGACCACAGCCAGCCGGACAACCCGCGCATCCGCACGCTGAAGGAAGAACTCGGCCGCGTGCTGCGCGCCCGCGCGGTGAACCCGAAATGGATCGCCGGGATGAAGCGCCACGGCTACAAGGGCGCCTTCGAAATGGCCGCCACGGTGGACTACCTGTTCGCCTTCGACGCCACCAGCGAACTGGTGGAAGACCACCAGTACCAACTGCTGGCCGACGCCTACCTGCTGGACGACGACACCCGCGAGTTCATCCAGCGCAACAACCCCGAGGCCTTGCGCGACATGGCCGAACGCCTGCTGGAGGCGCAGCAGCGCGGGCTTTGGCAGGAGCCAGGTGAGTATCGTGAGGCGTTGGAGAACATTCTGGTGGATAGCGAGGAGCAGTGAGGCGCGTGCTGGCTCTTCGTAGGAGCGAGCTTGCTCGCGAACGGAGTTTCCAGGTGGCTTAGGTGTTTTGGCTGAGCTCCGCCCCCTCTCCCCAGCCCTCTCCCTGAAGGGAGAGGGGGCTAGTCCGTGCCGAGAGAAGGAGTGGTTTCAGCCGGAAATCTTCGGCGCTGTCGGCTGACTCAGGAATACCCACGCACTCCGAACGGTCCCCTCTCCCTTCAGGGAGAGGGTTAGGGAGAGGGCGCTCTCATACCTGACACCGACACGACCGGGAGACTCCCTTCGCGAGCAAGCTCGCTCCTACAGCCTCACCCCGCCGCATTCAGTAACGTAGGGCGTATAACCGTTCGCGGTTATACGCCGATACACCCACCTCATGCCCGGCTTCCCGGTCGGCCCCGAAGCGCCCCCAACAGCGGCTCCGTGACGGGCCCCGGAGTGCGCGGAAACGTCGGATAAGCGGCGTATAACCGCGAACGGTTATACGCCCTACGCCGAGCCCATTACCCCCGCCGCAACCGCCCCGCCGCATCCAGCAACAACGCCTCGGTCCCACTCCACCCCAGGCACCCATCGGTAATGGAAACCCCGTAACGCAGCTCGCCCTTCAGCGGCTGGCAGCCGTCGAACAGGTGGCTCTCCAGCATCACCCCGCGCAGCGAGGCGTCGCCGCCCAGGCGCTGGTCGAGCACGCTGGCCAGCACCGCCGGCTGGCGCAGCGGGTCCTTGGCGCTGTTGGCGTGGCTGCAGTCGACCATGATCCGCGCCGGAATGCCCTGCTTCTCCAGCCCCTCGCGGGCCGCGCGCACGCTGGCCACGTCGTAGTTCGGCCCGCCGTGGCCGCCGCGCAGCACCAGGTGGGTGTCCGGGTTGCCGAGGGTCTGCACCAGCGCCGGGCGGCCCAGGCCGTCGATGCCGAAGTGCTGGTGCGGGTGCGCCGCCGAGCGCATGGCGTCGCAGGCGATGCCGAGGCTGCCGTCGGTGCCGTTCTTGAAGCCCACCGGCAGGTCCAGGCCGCTGACCATCTCGCGGTGCACCTGGGATTCGCTGGTGCGCGCGCCGATGGCGGCCCAGCCCAACAGGTCGTCGAGGTAGCCGGCCACCAGCGGCTGCAGCAGCTCGGTGGCCACCGGCAGGCCACGTTCGAGCATGTCCAGCATCAGCCGGCGCGACAGCGCCAGGCCCTCGGCCATGTCGCCGCTGCCGTCCAGGCGCGGGTCGTACACCAGGCCCTTCCAGCCGACGGTGGTGCGCGGCTTCTCGACGTAGGCGCGCATCACCAGCAGCAGCTGGTCGCTGACTTCGGGGGCCAGGGCGGCGAGGCGTTCGGCGTAGTCGAGGGCGGAATCGGCGTCGTGCAGGGAACAGGGGCCGACCACCACCAGCAGGCGCGGGTCGCGGCCGTCGAGGATGGCGCGGATGGCCTGGCGGTCGTGCTGTACACGTTCGGCCAGGGCGGCGGAAAGCGGCAGGCGCTGGCGCAGTTCGGCGGGGCCCGGCAGCGGCTGTTCGCGGCGGCGGGCGGAGGGGCGCGGCAGTTCGAGGACTTCGGCGGACTGCGGCAGGTCGTTGCGGATCAGGGCGGAAACGGAGGAATTCATGGACTGGCATCCTTGGCCGGCGCGGTCATGGCCGCGCGCGGCGCTATCTGAGTGTTCGACTGAGTAGTTCGGGTGTGGCAGCGGTACGGCTGCTAAATCGCCAGTCGGAGGTGCGGTAATAGCGGTAGGTGGTGTAGGCGGTCATGTTTCGATCCTTTGGTTGAAGTGCGTTGGCCTTGTGGGCCGGAAAAACAAAAACCCCGGTCGGGTTGCCGACCGGGGTTTGCTGAAACTGTCTGGTTGGCGACCCTGCTTGCTAGGGCGCCTGTGGGGTATCAGGCGCGCCTGTGGCTAAACCAATACCCATAGAAGAAATAACCGGCGGCAGCGGCCAGCACCTGCGCGCGAACGACCGCGGAGCCGATGGCACCGGGGCGGGCGAGGGACTGGATGGACAGGCTGGACGGCATGGTTATCTCCACAAGATGCCGGCCAAGCTACCGCATCGGCGCGGGGCTTTCAATCATCCTTTCCTATCGCCTTCATCGACGGCGCCTCGCCCGGCCGCGCCGGCTTCGCTACCATTCGCCTTCCATGCACGCCCAAGCTCGCCGCAGGTAACGCCCATGCAACCGCACTTCCCCCTCGCCGCCGTGGTCGCCGCCGACGACCTGAAACTGGCGCTGTGCCTGGCCGCCATCGACCCGGCCATCGGCGGGGTGCTGATCGAGGGCCCGCGCGGCATGGCCAAGTCGACCCTGGCCCGGGGCGTGGCCGACCTGCTCGACGGCGGGCGCTTCGTCACCCTGCCCCTGGGCGCCAGCGAGGAACGCATCGTCGGCACCCTGGACCTGGACGCCGCCCTGGGCGAGGGTCGCGCGCGCTTCTCCCCGGGCATCCTGGCCAACGCCGACGGCGGCGTGCTCTACGTCGACGAAGTGAACCTGCTGCCCGACCACCTGGTGGACCTGCTGCTGGACGTGGCCGCCAGCGGCGTCAACCACGTCGAGCGCGATGGCCTGTCCCACAGCCACCCGGCGCGCTTCGTGCTGATCGGCACCATGAACCCCGAGGAAGGCGAACTGCGCCCGCAACTGCTGGACCGCTTCGGCCTCAAGGTCGAGCTGGGCGGCACGCCGCCGCCGGCCGAGCGCGCCGAGATCGTTCGCCGCCGCCTGGCCTTCGACGCCGACGCACAGGCCTTCCTCGGCCACTGGCAGGCCGAGCAGGACGTCCTGCGCCAACGCTGCGCCCAGGCCCGCCAGCGTCTTCCCGGCATTCCCCTGGACGACGCCGCGCTGCAGGCCATCGCCGAGCGCTGCTACGCCGCCGGGGTGGACGGCCTGCGCGCCGACCTGGTCTGGCTGCGCGGCGCCCGCGCCCATGCCGCCTGGCGCGGCGCCGAGCGCATCGCGACGGAAGATATCGACGCCCTGGAGCCCTTCGCCCTCGCCCATCGCCGCCGCCATGCGCCGCCACCACCGGCGCAGCCGCAGGCGCCACAGGCCCCGGCCGCCAACCAACCCGAACAAGGCGCGCAAAACGAAGGCCAGTGGGGCGAACTGCCGCCCCGCGCCGTGCCCGCCGGCGCCACCCGCGAACTGCCGCGCTGGCCAAAAAAGCCCTGAGCATCCGCCCGCGCCCGGCCCCAGGCGCGGATGCCAGCCCCACACCCGGCCAACTCGCCGGCGGCCGCAGCGGCGCCCGCCGGCACGGCGCGCAGTCGCGCGTCGATTGGCCAGCCAGCTTCCTGCGCGGGCGCCCGAAGAGACGTGACGACCTGGTGCTGCGCGCCCGCAGCGCCAAGCCCCGCGAACTCTGGCTGGTGATCGTCGACGCCTCGGCCAGCACCCGCCGGCACGGCGCCCTGGGCCAGGCCAAGGGCCTGCTGGCGGAAGTCTTCGAGCAGGCCTACCGGCAACGCGCGCGCCTGGCCGTGCTGCATGCCGCGGGGCGCCAGCCGCGCTGGCTGTGGCAGGGGCAGAAGGCTTCGGCGCAGTTGCGCGACTGGCTGCATGACCTGGGCGCTGGCGGCGGCACACCGCTGCCCGAGGCGCTGGCCCAGGCCGCCGACTGGCTGCAGCAGCGCCAGCGCCACAAGCCCGGCGAACGCCAGCGCCTGCTGATCGTCACCGACGGCCGCCTGAGCGACTGCCCGTCCCTGGCGCCGCTGCCCTGCGCCAGCCTGCTGGTGGACATCGAGAGCGGCCCGGTACGCCTGGGCCGCGCCCGCCAGTTGGCTGCAGAACTGGAAGCGGATTACCGGCATATCAGCGAACTTCCCTGGAAGACCCAGCTACCCTCGTAAACCTACATATTTCCAGCACCCAGGAAGACCATTATGACGACAGTAGCGATTCTCTACCGGGAAACTGATACCGAGGAAATATCCGAACTGTTATGCAAGCATCAGCTATTGATGCTGCCCGCAGTGATGCGCAGCGAAGGCCGACGACTGGCCGCAACATTGGACAGTGCGCGCGACGAGAATGGCAATGGTGTACTGCTGCTGGAGATTCCAGTGCAGACGCGTGAGTATGGCGAAGACTTCATCGCCGTCTTCTTCCATACCAACCGCTACGACTACCGCAGCCAGGGACAGCTGCAAGCCACCATGCAAAGGGCCCAGAATGCATGGGAAGACGCAGGTGGGCCGAACGAGTTCTTCGTCGAAACCTAGGGCATCCCGTTGCAGCCATGCTCGCGATAGCCAGGTCGCCGGCTCAGCAACTCGTAGTAGGCAGCTACCGCGGGCAGCTCGGGGCGCGGCAGCGGCGTCATGAACCAGCGTTGCACGGACAACCCGAGGACGATGTCGGCCAGGCTGAAGGCTGTGCCAGCGACGTAGGCGCCGGTCTTCTCCAATTGGGCTTCGAGGATTTGCATGTGCCGCACCCACTCGCGCTCACCGACGGCCAGGGCCGCGGCATCGGCATGGGCCGGGCTGTTGCGCACCCGCGCCATGAACACGTAGCGCCAGGCGTTGTTCAGCTCGGTGGCCTGCCAGCCCATCCACTGCTCCACCAACGCCCGTTCGCGAGGCGCGGACGGCAGCAGCTCGTCGCGCGGGTACTGGCTGGCGAGGTAACTGCAAATGGCATTGCTCTCCCAGAGCACGAAATCGCCGTCCACCAGCACCGGCACCAGCGCATTGGGATTGAGCGCGAGGAATTCCTCCGAGTCGGTGGCGCGGAAACCGCTGCCCCAGTCTTCCCTGGCGTAGGGAAGCTGTAGCTCGGCGCAGGTCCACAGTACCTTGCGCACGTTGATCGATGAGGCCTTGCCGAGAATCCGCAGCATCTGCCGGCTCCTTGCCGAAAAGGGCAGTTTAGAGCGTCGGCGGGCGGTTCGCGAGCAAGCCCTGCACCCTCCACCCCCGTAGGATGGGTTGAGCGAAGCGATACCCATCACCATGGCAGCATGGGTTTCGCATGCTCAACCCATCCTACGAAAGCACCCCGGCGCGATGGGCAAGACAATTGCTCCCATAGGCGGGGCGGCGCACATACGCTCTTCGTAGGAGCGAGGGGGACGCCTAGTTCTTGCTCGCGAACCCGGCCCTACAGAAGCGGCTCCAACACCATCCACAACGCCTCGACGCTGTCGAACCGCCGATCCACCTCGGGCAATTCCGGCCGCGCCAGGATCAGCACCGGCACGCCCCGCTCGCGCGCCACCTGCAGCTTCGGCTCGGTGGCCTGGCTGCCGCTGTTCTTGCTCACCAGCACGTCGGTGCCCAGGCGCGCGAACAGCTCGCGCTCGCCCTCCAGGCTGAAGGGCCCGCGCGCGCCCAGCACTTCGGCGCGCGCATTGCCCGGCAGGCTCTGCAAACAGCGCACGGTCCAGAACTGATGTCCGGGAATCTCGCCAAGGTGCTCCAGAGGCTCGCGCCCCAGGGTGAACAGCGGCCGGCGGAACGGCGCCAGGGCGGCGATCAACTGCGCCCAGCCTTCCACTTCGCGCCAGTCGTCACCGGGCCCGGGCTGCCAGCCGGGGCGACGCAGCGCCCAGCAGGGCACGCCGGCCAGCTGCGCGGCGCGGGCGGCGTTGCGGCTGATCTGCGCGGCATAGGGATGGGTGGCGTCGAGCAGCAGATCGTAGCCCTGCCCGGCGATGAAATCCGCCAGGCCCTCTGCCCCACCATAGCCGCCGACACGCACCTGGCAGGCCAGGTCGTCCGGCACCTTGCCCAGGCCGGCCAGGCTGTACAGGTGACCGGGACCGAGGCGGCGGGCGATGGCCAGGGCCTCGCCGATGCCGCCCAGCAGCAGGATGCGTTTGCCGCTCACGGCTTACGCACCGCCAGCAGGGTGATCGGCAGGGCCGCGCGCCAAGTGTCGAAGCCGCCCAGGGGCTGCGCCTGGGCCACCTGCAGGCGCACCAGCTCGCCGCCGTGGCGTTCGCGCCAGCCGACCAGGGCCGCCTCGCTCTGCAGGGTCACCGCGTTGGCCAGCAGCCGGCCACCGGGCTTGAGGCAATCCCAGCAATACTCCAGCACGCCCGGCACGGTGACGCCGCCGCCGATGAAGATGGCGTCCGGCGCCTCCAGGCCCTCCAGGGCTTCCGGTGCGCGCCCGGCCACCAGTTGCAGGCCGGGCACGCCGAGGGCGTCGCGGTTGTGGGCGATGTGCTCGAGGCGGCTTTCCTCGGCCTCGATGGCGAAGGCCCGGCAACTGGGGTGCGCGCGCATCCACTCGATGCCGATGGAGCCGCAGCCGGCGCCGACGTCCCAGAGCAGTTCGCCGGGCTCCGGGGCCAGGCGCGCGAGGGTCACCGCGCGCACGTCGCACTTGGTCAGTTGGCCGTCGTGGCGGTAGGCGTCGTCGGGTAGGCCGGGGGTCAGCGCCAGGCGCCGGGCATCGACGCCGGCCACGCAGTCGATGGCCAGCACATTGAGCGCGGCGGCCTCGTCCAGCGACCAGTCGGCGGCCAGGCCGTCGATGCGCCGCTCGCGCTCGCCGCCCAGGTGTTCCAGCACGCTCAGCCGGCTCGGCGCGAAGCCGCGTTCGCGCAACAACGCGGCCACCGCTGCCGGGCTGCGGCCATCGGCGCACAGCACCAGCAGGCGGCGCCCCGGATGCAGGCGCGCGTTCAGCGCCGCCAGCGGGCGGCCCACCAGCGACAGCAGCTCCACGTCCTGCAGCGCCCAACCCAGCCGCGCCGCCGCCAGGCTCACCGAGGACGGCGCCGGCAGCACGCGCATTTCCGCCGCCGGCAGCTGCCGCGCCAGGCTCGCGCCCACGCCGAAGAACAGCGGGTCGCCGCTGGCCAGCACGCAGGTCGGGGTGCCGCGCCGCGCCAGCAGCGGCGCCATGTCGAAGGGGCTCGGCCAGCGCCTGCGCTGCGCGCCGATGCACGGCGGCAGCAGGGCCAGCTGGCGCTCGCCGCCGAACACGTCGCTGGCCGCCAGCAGGGCGCGGCGGGCGGTCTTGCCGAGGCCGGCATAGCCGTCCTCGCCGATGCCGACGATGGTCAGCCAGGGCGTCATGGGGGTTCCTCTGCGTTGCGACACTGCGCCGCCGGCGTTCCGACGGGCAGGGTTTTCAAGGGGTCGGGCAAAGCGGGCATAATACAGCCTTCGTCGGTGCCCATCAGGGCCGAAGAGGGAACGCGCAGGAGCCATCCAAGCGCGGCTGCCCCCGCAACTGTAAGCAGCGAGTCCACGCGTCATTGGCCACTGGGAAACCGGGAAGGCCGCGTCGGGCGAAGACCTGCCAGCCAGGAGACCTGCCGACGGGACCAGTCGCGTGTGCAAGCATCGAGCGGGGTGTATCGATGTTGTAGATCCTCCCAATCAGGGGCGATCCGCAAGGTCACCGCGACCCAGCCATGGTGACCCTGTGCCGAATCTGCCGCCCGTTCCCCCTGTCGAAATCCGCCCGTCGCCCTGCCCGGGGCTGCTGCGCGTGGTCGCTTCCGGCGATGGCGGCATCTGCCGCATCAAGCTGCCCGGCGGGCGCCTCGACGCCAGTGGCGCCAGGGCCATCGCCCGCGCCGCCGAACGCCATGCCGACGGCGTGCTGGAGGCGACCAACCGCGCCAACCTGCAGATCCGCGGCGTGCACGAAGGCGCCGGCGCGGCGCTGTCCGCCGAGCTGCTGCAGGCCGGGCTGGGCCCGCGGGTGGCCGCCGCCGACGACGTGCGCAACCTGCTGCTCAGCCCCGCCGCCGGCGTCGACCCGGCCCAGGCCCTGGACGTCTCGCCACTGGCCGCCACGCTGCTCGACCTGTTGCAGGACAACCCGCGCTTCCACGGCCTGTCGCCCAAGTTCGCCCTGCAACTGGATGGCGGCGAATCCCTGGCGATGCTCGAACACCCCCACGACATCTGGCTGTCGGCCATGGACGCCGGGCGCTTCGCCTTCGGCCTGGCCGGCTGCCCGCCGCTGCGCGCGCAGGACAGCCCCGCGCTCGCCGCCGTCGCCAGCGAACAGGTGCCGGCCCTGGTCGAGGCGCTGTTGAACCTGTTCCTCGACCTGGCCGGCGAAGGCGTCTCGCGCATGCGCCAGTTGCTGGCGAAGGTTCCCGCGCAAGACCTGCTGTCGCGCCTCGACCTGCCGCTGCAACAGGACGTGGCCGACTGGCGCCGCGCCGCCGTCGAGCCCTTCGCCCACCTGGGCATCCGCCCGCAGCGCCAGGGCGGCCTGTGCAGCGTCGGCGCCGGCTTCGTCCTCGGCCGCCTGCACAGCGGGCTGCTGCGCGAACTGGCCGATCTCGCCGAACGCGAAGGCGACGGCAGCCTGCGCCTGACGCCCTGGCAGGGCCTGCTGCTGCCCAACGTGCCGGCCGCGCGCGCCAGCGCCGTGCTCGTCGCGCTCGACAGCCTGGGCCTGATCACCTCGGCCGCACAGCCGCTGTCCCGGCTCGTGGCCTGCAGCGGCTCGGCCGGCTGCGCCCGCGGCCTGGCCGACACCAAGGCCGACGCCCTGCGCCTGGCCGAACGCCTGCGCGCGCCGCTGCCCGCCGGCGTGCACCTGTGCGGCTGCCCGCGCTCCTGCGCCGCCGCCCACGTGGCGCCGCTGACCCTGCTGGCCGTCGCCGACGGCCGCTACGACCTCTACCGCCGCGCCCCCGGCCACGCCGGCTTCGGCCAGCCGCTGGCGCGCGACCTGACCCTCGACGCCGCGGCCGACCGGCTGCGCGATCCCGGAGCCCTACCCGATGCTTGACTACATCCGCGACGGCCAGGCGATCTACCGCCAATCCTTCGCCACCATCCGCGCCGAGGCCGACCTCTCGGCCATTCCTGCCGACCTGGAAAAGCTCGCCGTGCGGGTGATCCATGCCTGCGGCATGGTCGACGTGGTGCAGGACCTGCGCTTCTCCCCCGGTGCCGGCGCCATCGGCCGCGCGGCCCTGGCGGCGGGCGCGCCGATCCTCTGCGACGCGCGCATGGTCGCCGAGGGCATCACCCGCGCACGCCTGCCGGCGGCCAACGAGGTGATCTGCACGCTCAACGAAGCGGACGTCCCGGCCCTGGCCCGCGAGCTGGGCAACACCCGCTCGGCGGTGGCCCTGGAGCACTGGCGCGAACACCTGGAAGGCAGCGTGGTGGTGATCGGCAACGCCCCCACCGCGCTGTTCTACCTGCTGGAAATGCTCGACGCCGGCGCGCCGAAGCCGGCGCTGATCCTCGGCTTCCCGGTGGGCTTCGTCGGCGCCGCCGAATCCAAGGACCTGCTCGCCGCCGACAGCCGCGGCGTGCCCTACGTCATCGTCCGCGGCCGCCGCGGCGGCAGCGCCATGGCCGCCGCCGCGGTGAACGCCCTGGCCACGGAGGTGGAATGATGACTGGCCGCCTGCTCGGCCTGGGCGTCGGCCCCGGCGACCCCGAACTGATCACCCTCAAGGCCCTGCGCCTGCTGCAAGCCGCGCCCGTGGTCGCCTACTTCGTGGCCAAGGCCAAGCACCACGCCGGCCATGGCGGCAACGCCTTCGGCATCATCGAGCAGCACCTGGGGGCGAGCCAGCAGCGCCTGCCCCTGGTGTACCCGGTGACCACCGAGAAGCTGGAGCCGCCGCTGACCTACGAGGGCGTCATCAGCGACTTCTACGACACCGCCGCCGAACAGGTCGCCGGCCACCTGGAAGCCGGCCGCGACGTCGCGGTGATCTGCGAGGGCGACCCGTTCTTCTACGGCTCCTACATGTACCTGCACGACCGCCTGGCCGAGCGCTACCCGGCCGAAGTGGTGCCCGGCGTGTGCTCCATGCTGGGCAGCGCGGCGGTGCTCGGCGTGCCGCTGGTGTACCGCAACCAGAGCCTCTCGGTGCTCTCCGGCGTGCTGCCGGAGGACGAGCTGAAGCAGCGCCTGGCGGCCGCCGATGCGGCGGTGGTGATGAAGCTCGGGCGCAACTTCGACAAGGTCCGCCGCGTGCTCCGTGAACTGGGCCGCGACGGCGGCGCGCACTACGTGGAACGGGCGACCATGCGCGAGCAGCGCATCGTGCCGCTGGACGAGGTGGACCCGATGGCCTCGCCCTACTTCTCCATGGTGGTGATCCCCGGGCAGAGGTGGCGCGGCTGATGAACGCCTCCCCCGCCATCGTCATCCTCGGCGCCAGCGCCCTGGCCACCGCCCGACGCCTGCAGGCGCTTTATCCACAGGCGCGCATCCACGGCCTGCAAGGTCGCGTCGACGGCGCCGAGGAAAGCTACCAGGACTTCGGCGACAGCCTGCGCGCGCTCTATCGCAGCGGTACGCCGATCATCGCCCTGTGCGCCGCCGGCATCGTCATCCGCAGCCTGGCCGCGGCGCTGCAGGAAAAAGGCGCGGAGCCGCCGGTGCTGGCCGTGGCCGAGGACGGCAGCGCGGTGGTGCCGCTGCTGGGCGGCCTGGCCGGGGTCAACCGCCTGGCCCGGGAGATCGCCGCCGCGCTGGAAGTGGCGCCGGCCATCACCACCAGCGGCGAGCTGCGCTTCGGCACCTGCCTGCTGGAGCCGCCGCCAGGCTATGCCCTGGCCGACATCGAGCAGGGCAAGCGCTTCGTCGCCGACCTGCTCGGCGGCGAAAGCCTGCGCATCGACGGCGACGCGCCCTGGCTGGCCGCAGCGCGCCTGCCGCTGGCCGAGGACGCCCGGCGCAGCGTGCGGGTGACCTGCGAGGCACGCCCGGCGCAGCGCGACGAACTGCTGATCCACCCGCGACAGGTGCTGGCGGAGGTCGCCGCGCCTGTGGACGACCTTGCCGAACGGGTCCGCCAGGCCTTGCGCGCGTCCGGGCTGGCGGAGGCCGCCCTGGCCGCCCTGCTCGCCCCGCGCCGGCACATGGCCGATGCGAGCCTGGCCGAGGCCGCAAAAGCGCTCGACGTGCCGCTGCGCTTCATCGATGAGCAAGCCTTGCCGGCGGCGCAGGATGGCATCCACCTGCGCCTCGCCGACTCCCCCGAGCAGGCCGCCGGCATCGGCCGCCCACGCGGGCGCCTGAGCGTGATCGGCCTCGGCCCCGGCGCCGCCGAGCACATGACGCCGGCGGTGCGTCGCGCCCTGGATGAAGCCCAGGACCTGCTCGGCTACGAGACCTACGTGAAGATGGCCGAGCCGCTGCGCGCGGGCCAGGTGCGCCACTGCAGCGACAACCGCGAGGAGATGCAGCGTGCCCGCCACGCCTTCGAACTGGCCGCCAGCGGCCGGCGGGTGGTGGTGGTGTCGTCCGGCGACCCGGGTGTGTTCGCCATGGCCGCGGCGGTGGTCGAAGCGCTGCATGAAAGCAGCGATGCCGAGTGGCACAACGTCGAGCTGGAAGTGCTGCCCGGCGTTTCCGCCGCCCTGGCTGCCGCGGCCAAGGCCGGCGCGCCGCTGGGCCACGACTTCTGCCTGATCTCGCTGTCGGACAACCTCAAGCCCTGGGAAGTCATCGAAAAGCGCCTCGACCACGCCGGCGCCGCCGACCTGGCCATGGCCTTCTACAACCCCATCTCCAGGGCCCGCCCCTGGCAGCTGGGCCGCGCCCTGGAGATCGTCCGCCAACACCGCGCGCCGCAGACCCTGGTGGTGCTCGGCCGCGACATCGGCCGCCCGGCCGAGGCGCTGCGCACGCTCACCCTCGGCGAGTTGCAGCCGGAGATGGTGGACATGCGCACCCTGGTGATCATCGGCTCGTCGCTCACCCGCCGCTTCCCCCGAGCCGGCGGTGGCGATTGGGTGTATACGCCGCGGTGGTATCGCTGAGACAGGCCAGGCGGCGGATAACCGCGAACGGTTATGCGCCCTACGTCCCTGGAAGTTCGGCGCCCGCTTGCAAATGGCCATTGCGTTGATGAAAATGCGACGAATTATCATTCTTCATCTTTCCCGGCGCCCATGGCCTCCTCCACCCTCGACATCGACCAGCTGTACAGCGACCACCACGGCTGGCTGCACGGTTGGCTGCGCAGCCGCCTGGGCAATGCCGCGGATGCCGCCGACCTGGCCCAGGACACCTTCCTGCGCGTGCTGCTCAAGCAGGAGCTGCTGGAGCTGCGCACCCCGCGCGCCTTCCTGCGCACCATCGCCCGCGGCCTGGTGATCGACCACTGGCGCCGCGAGGAACTGGAACGCGCCTACCTGGAGTCCATCGCCCACCTGCCGGAGGCGGAAACGCCCTCGGCGGAAACCCGCGAAATGCTCCTGGAGCTGCTGGAAGGCATCGCCCGCCTGCTCGACGGCCTGAAGCCCAAGGTGCGCAGCGCCTTCCTCCTGGCCCAGTGCGAGGGCCTACCCCACGCGCAGGTCGCCGAACGGCTCGGGGTTTCCGTGCGCTCGGTGGAGCGCTACGTGGCCGAGGCGCTGTTCCACTGCTACCAGGCGCGCTACGCCGAATGAACGCCAGCGCCGAACTGCAACCCGACGCCCGGGTGGTCAAGCAGGCCATCCAGTGGATGCTGCGCCTGTCCGGCGGCGCCGACCCGGCCGCGCAGGAAGCCTGCGCCCGCTGGCGCGCCCAGCGCGCCGAGCACGAACTGGCCTGGCAACGCGTGCAGTCGCTGAACCAGGAACTGCGCAGCGGCCTGCAGAGCGTACCGGGCAGCCGCGTGGCCCTGGAAACCCTGGAGAAAGGCAGCCAGCGCCTGCAACGGCGCCAGGCCCTGAAACTGCTCTCGGTGGTCGCCCTGGGCGGCTCCGCCCTGTGGCTGAGCCGCGACCTCGGCCCCTGGCAGCGCTGGAGCGCCGACTACGCCAGCGGCATCGGCGAACGCAAGCGCTTCGTCCTGGCCGACGGCAGCAAACTGCAGCTGAACACCGACACCGCCGTCGACGTCTTCTTCGCCCCGCAGCAGCGCCTGCTGGTCCTGCAGCGCGGCGAAATCCTCGTCAGCACCGCCAGGGACCCCGCCCGGCCGCTGCGCGTGCGCAACCGCGACGGCCTGTTCGAAGCCCTGGGCACCCGCTTCGTGCTGCGCCAGAACGCGAGCGACACCCTGCTCAGCGTGCAACAGGGCGCCGTGGCCATCGCCCCGCGCCGCCTGGGCCAGACCAGCACGCTGGCCGAGGCCGGCCAGCGCTATCTGGTCGACGCCAACGGCGCCACCCCGCTGGCCGCCAGCAGCATGGACAGCAGCGCCTGGGCCGACGGCCTGATCGTCAGCCGCGACATGCGCCTGGCCGACTTCCTCGCCGAAGTCGCCCGCTACCGCCACGGCCACCTCGGCTGCGACCCGCTGGTGGCCGACCTGCGCCTGTCCGGCGTGTTCCGCCTGGACGACACCGACAAACTGCTCGACCTGCTGCCGCGCACCCTGCCGGTACGCGTCATGCGTCGCAGCGATTGGTGGGTGACCGTCGAGGCCCGCACCTGAACCGCCGCGCCACATTGCCAGAGGGCGCGGTGCTCTTCGTAGGATGGGTTGAGCCTGCGAAACCCATGCTGCCGTGGCGATGGGTATCGCTTCGCTCAACCCATCCTACGGGAGTCACCAGCGAGCCCTGCAGTGGAGTCGGTTCGCGAGCAAGAACTAGGCGTCCCCCTCGCTCCTACGAAGAACCGCATGGGCGCCATCGGAAACCTTTTCGCGGATGAGAATTATTTTTGTCGGGTTTTCCGCACTGGCCCGGCATGGAGATAAACCCTCCCATTTCCCGCCCTGACGGATACCCCTCCATGCGCGCAGTCCCGGCCCGATCTCCCGCCCCGAACTCCCCCGCCAGCCGCCTCGCCATCGCCGTGCGCGGCGCCCTGCTGTGCGCCGCCCTGGGCAGCGCCCTGCCCCTGACGGCCTGGGCCGCCGACGCCGCCAACATCACCCGCAGCCGCGCCTACGCCATCCCCGCCGGGCCCCTGGGCGAGGTGCTCAACAGCTTTGCCCGCGAGGCCGGCATCACCCTCTCGGCCACCCCGCAGCAGACCGCCGGGCTGCAGTCCGAAGGGCTCAACGGCACCTACTCGGTGGACCAGGGCCTGGCCCGCCTGCTCGCCGACACCCCGCTGCAGGCCGAGGACCAGGGCGACGGCAGCTACGTGCTGCGCGCCGCCGGGCCCAAGGACGCCCTGGCCATGCCGGCCACCAGCGTGTTCGCCCTGGGCAACGCGCTGGGCAGCGAGGACGGCTACCTGGCCACCCACAGCCAGATCGCAACCAAGACCTCCAAGGCCCTGCTGGAAACCAGCCAGAGCGTCTCGGTGGTGACCCGCGAGCAGATCCAGGACCAGGGCTCGAAGACCGTGCAGCAGGCGATCCGCTACACCCCCGGCATCTTCACCGGCCAGGTCGGCGCCTCCAACCGCTACGACTACGTGGTGATGCGCGGCTTCGCCGACAACAGCGTGGACAACATCTACCTGGACGGCCTCAAGGCCATGGGCGACAGCGGCACCTTCAGCTCGATGCAGATCGACCCGTACTTCCTCGAACGCATCGACGTACTCAAGGGCCCGTCCTCGGTGCTCTACGGCCGCAGCCTGCCCGGCGGCCTGGTGGCGCTGACCAGCAAGAAGCCGCTGTACGAGGACTACCACCAGGTCACCGCCAGCGTCGGCAACATGCAGCAGCGCGAACTGGGCTTCGACTTCAGCGGCCCGCTGGACGAGGAGAAACGCATCGCCTACCGCGTGGTCGGCCTGGGCAAGGGCGCCGACACCCAGTTCGATCACACCAAGGAAGAGCGCTACGCCATCGCCCCGAGCCTGGCCATCGACTTCAGCGACGACACCACCCTGACCCTCCAGGGCTACCTGCAGCACGACCCCAACGGCGGCTACCACAGCGGCGTGCCGGCCGACGGCGCGCTGTACCACCACAACGGCCGCAAGATCGACCGCGACTTCTTCGACGGCGAACCGGGCATCGACGACTTCGACCGCACCCAGCGCATGTTCGGCTACCAGCTGGAGCACCGCATCGACGACGTCTGGTCGGCGCGGCAGAACTTCCGCTACCTGGAGTCCGACGTGAGCCTGGCGCAGGTCTACGGCTACGGCTGGACCGCCCCGGACAGCAACGAGCTGACACGCTACTTCTCCGGCGCCCGCGAGCGCCTGGAGGCCTACATCATCGACAACATGGCCCAGGCCGAATTCGCCACCGGCGCGGCGCAGCACACCCTGCTGATGGGCCTGGACTACCAGCGCCGGCACACCTCGGTGGACTGGTCCTCCGGCTCGGTGGCGCCCATCGACGCCTTCGACCCGGTCTACGGCAACGCCGCCATCAGCTACTACCCCGACGACAACCACACCCGCCGCCTGGAACAGACCGGCGTCTACGCCCAGGACCTGATCGACCTGGACAACTGGCGCTTCTCCCTGGGCATGCGCCAGGACTGGGTGACGGTGGAAGACAAGAACCGCAGCAGCGGCAGCAAGGCCGACGACGACTGGAAGAAATTCACCGGCCGCGCCGGCGTGCTCTACCTGTTCGACAACGGCATAGCGCCCTACGTCAGCTACTCCGAGTCGTTCAACCCCAACGCCTACTCCGACCAGAACGGCACCCCGCTGGAGCCCACCGAAGGCAAGCAGTGGGAGCTTGGCCTGAAGTACCAGCCGCCGGGCAGCGCCAGCCTGTACACCGCCTCGCTGTTCCACATCACCCAGGAGAACGTGGCCACCAAGGAGCCGCAGGACAACTTCTACACCTCGGTCGGCGAGATCCGCTCCCAGGGCCTGGAACTGGAAGCGCACATCCAGGCGACCAAGAACCTCAAGCTGCTGGGCAGCTACACCTACACCGACATCACCTACAGCAAGGCGCTGGACGGCAACCAGGGCCACACCCCGAACCAGGCGCCCAAGCACATGGCCTCGGTGTGGGCCGACTACGCCTTCGACGCAGGCCCCCTGGACGGCCTGAGCATCGGCGGCGGCGCCCGCTACGTCGGCGAAACCTGGGCGGACAAGGAAAACACCCTGCGCGTGCCCGACTACACCCTGGTCGACGCGCGCATCGGCTACGACCTTGGCAAGCTCGGCATGAAGGGCCTGGACGTCAGCCTCAACGCCAACAACCTGCTGGACAAGGACTACGTGGCCTCCTGCTACAATCTCGACTATTGCTACTTCGGCGAGAAACGCAACGTCACCGCCACGCTCAACTACCAGTTCTGAGCCCAAGCCGCCCGCACCGCGGGCGGCCCCTCACCCCAGCCCTTTTCCGCGCCCGCCGCATGCCCTCCCCAGGACCTGACGCGCGGGAGAGGCTTGGGGTGAGGGGCATGGACAAAAACCATGAAGCGGCAGACGCGCCTGAAAGCTCGCCGTAAAAAGCCCCTGACGACAAACTCCGTAGACTTTCAATCACCAAGGGCTGATCGATGCCAACCCCTAGGCAGGCCGCTCGGGTAACAACCGCGGCCTGCAACCTACCACTGGCTGGAAAACTCACCGGAAAGCGGTAGCCCTGTCTTCGGGTCCAGCTGCTTTTCCCGGGCCAACCGTTCCAGCAGTTCTTCGGAAGGCTTCTCTGGATCACCGACGGCTTCGCGCTCCTTCAGCCACTGGAAGGTACCGTCCCAATCAGGCAATTTGGCAGGAGGTAAAGGTACGATCTGATCAATATCTGGGATTTTTGGACTTTCATACTCATAGCGACCAAGAAACTTCTCTATCGCATGATAGCGATGCGCCCGCTCATCATCCTTAGGCAAGCCCAAGTAATATAGTTCTTCTTCCGCAGATGGCCCCTCAAAAGCCTTTGCTATCCTACGAGCCGACGCTACATTTCCTGACATCACACCTTTGTGCAGTGCAAGCACAGCGGTGGGATAGTCTTTAAGTTCCTGAAGATAGCCAGCTAAATCACTTGCTGCCTTTCCATGCCCTTGCTCCATGGCACAACGGCGCATTTGCAGCATTACATCTTTAGGCCCAACGACTCTCCCCAAAAGCTCAGCCACATAATACTGCGCATCTGGACTCCCTAGATCTGCTGCTTTACGCATGTAGATTCGGGCCTTTTCCTCATTCTGCTCAATTCCATACCCCAGCGAGAGATAATGCCCCATATCGTAATACCCGCCGGGCACTCCCTGATCGATCAGTTGCCTGGCCAATGCAATGGTTTCACGCGGTGCATCCGGTGACGCCGCCATGCCCTGCGAGACAAGGTCCTGCAAACGTCCGTTCGCCTTGTAGTGGCCTAGCGCGGCGGAAATGCGGTAATAGCGCGCGGCGGCATCGAAGTCCTTTGGGCCGGATCTACGCTCGATAAATAGACCATAGCGATAGAGCCGATCCGCCTCCTGATCCACCCCTGGCAAATTGTCCGACTCATGGCGGCAGGCAAACGCCAGGTTGGCATATGCAGCCTGCGCTGGCGGCGCCTGGTCTTCGAAGCAACCACCCAGGCCCGGCAGCAATGCCACGGCAAGAAACCCTAACGTGTTCCGCAAACCATCATCCTTGTCTGGAAAACTCACCGGACAGCGGCAGCCCAGTCTTCGGGTCCAGCTGCTTTTCCCGGGCCAACCGTTCCACCAGCTCTTCGGAAGGCTTCTCCGGATCACCAGCGGCTTCGCGTTCCTTCAGCCACTGGAAGGTGCCATCCCACTCCGGCAGTTTGGCTGGAGGTAAAGGTACTATCTGATCGACATCCGGCACCTTGGGATTCTGGTATTCATAGTTTGTGAGAAACTTACTGATCCGGCTGTAACGCCTGGCGCGCTCCTTATCACCTGCCAGCCCCAGAGAGAAGAGTTCATTATTCACATTTTCAGGACTGAAGGCATCGCCAAGAAACGATGCCGAAAAGACACTCCCTGATCTGACAGCCTCTTGATAAGCCTTTAGTGACTCGGAATACTCTCGAGTGACCTTCAGATATCCCGCCAAGGCATCAGCGGCCGCTGCATGCCCTTGCTCCATCGCACATCGACGCATCGCCAGCATATCTTTCTTCGGACCAGCATATTTCCCAAACAGCTCAGCCACATAATATTGGCCATCAGGATTTCCCAGGTCCGCAGACCTCCGAATATAGCGTCGAGATTTTTCATCATCCTGTTCGACGCCATACCCTAGGGAAAGATAATGTCCCATATCGTAGTACCCTCCTGGCACCCCCTGATCGATCAGTTGCCAGGCCAATGCAATGGTTTCACGCGGTGCATCCGGTGACGCCGCCATACCCTGCGAGACGAGGTCCTGCAAACGTCCGTTCGCCTTGTAGTGGCCTAGCGCGGCGGAAATGCGGTAATAGCGCGCGGCGGCATCGAAGTCCTTTGGGCCGGATCTACGCTCGATAAATAGACCATAGCGATAGAGCCGATCCGCCTCCTGATCCACCCCTGGCAAATTGTCCGACTCATGGCGGCAGGCAAACGCCAGGTTGGCATATGCAGCCTGCGCTGGCGGCGCCTGGTCTTCGAAGCAACCACCCAGGCCCGGCAGCAATGCCACGGCAAGAAACCCTAACGTGTTCCGCAAACCATCATCCTTGTCTGGAAAACTCACCGGACAGCGGCAGCCCAGTCTTCGGGTCCAGCTGCTTTTCCCGGGCCAACCGTTCCACCAGCTCTTCGGAAGGCTTCTCCGGATCACCAGCGGCTTCACGCTCCTTCAGCCATTGGAAAGTGCCGTCCCATTCAGGCAGTTTGGCCGGTGGTAAAGGCACGATCTGATCGACATCCGGAACCTTGGGATTCTGGTACTCATGAATCTCCAAAAACTTGCTGATCAAGCTGTAACGTCTGGAGCGCTCTTTATCACCTACCAACCCCAGACGGTAGAGTTCATTATTAACATTCTCAGGAGCAAAAGATTTCCCCAGATAATAGGCTGACAAACTATGCCCCGATCTAACTGCCTCTTGGTATGCCTTTACTGCCTCGGGGTAGTCTTGAAGCGCCTGCAAATACCCAGCTAAAGCACTGGCCCCCTCTGCATGTCCTTGCTCCATGGCACATCGGCGCAAGCGAACCATATCGTCTTTCGGCCCAACAATCCGCCCCAATAACTCCGCCACATAATATTGCGCATCGGGATTTCCCAAATCAGCAGCTTTCCGGATATAGCGTCGAGATTTTTCATCATCTTGCTCAACACCATACCCCTGAGAGAGGTAATGTCCCATATCATAGTATCCACCGGGAACACCCTGGTCGATCAACTGCTTCGCCAATGCAACGGTTTCACTTGGAGCGTCTGGTGAGTCAGCCATCCCCTGCGATACCATATCTTGCAGTCTTCCATTGGCCTTATAGTGGCCATGAGCGGCAGCAATCCGGTAATAACGAGCAGCCAAATTAAAATCTTTCGATCCTGTTTTTCGCTCAACAAACAACCCATAGCGATAAAGCAGATCTGCATCAGCACTCAACCGAGGGAGGCGATCCGCCTCATGAGTGCAGGAAAATTCTAGATTTTCATAAGCAGTTTGCAGTTTTCTCTGGGTGATCATTTTTTCATCTCTATCGAAGCAACCTGCCAGGCTGATGAGAAATAAGAGAGATAGGCCTAACTTAAAATTCCACATTTATTCAATCCAGTCGACTTCGCTTTGGGCTATCACGAAAAAATTCAACCAACGATGCAAATGGAGCATATCTTGGAGCAGAGGCTCCATGCCCCCCACCACTCGCTCTATTACTTTCCAAGCGAGACTTATTCTGATTAATAATTAACTGCCACTGTTTGAACGCCTCCGCCGGATCATCCTGCGCCCCCATCCCCTTGGTATGGATTCCCCAGATACTCTGACGCAACGGCTTGGTGATGCCTGCATCTTCATGGCAGATATTCAATTCGCTATCTACTTCCATGCTACGGGTATTGATATTGGCCGAGCCCAGCGTCATGAACACGTCGTCGACTATCATCAACTTGCTGTGGATATAGACATCCATCCAGTTGCCCGGCGGCGAGTCGGGAGCCACCAGGGTGCAGACATGGACTTTCAGGCCCGGCACTTCGGTGGGCACGATGGTCTTGTTGTCCTGCTTCTGCTTGGAGATTTTGCGTGCCAGTTCATCGCGCTCGGCGATGGCCTTTTCCAGGCGTTTCTTGAGGTTCTCCACGGCGGAGGCCGGAATGGAGGCCAGCCGTGAGTCATTGTTGTAGCTGCCCAGGGCCATCTGCATGTACTGGACGTTCTGGTTGGCTTTGGCCAGTTCCCGGTCCAGTGCATCGTTGCGCTCGGCCTCGGCGACCTTAGGCAAGACATCCGCTCGGCCCAGGCTCTCCAGCATGCGGTAGGTATTGATGGTGCCATCGCCCATTCCTGCATCGCTGGAATTGGTGACGACGAACAGGTGAATCGGGCCATCCTTTCCCGGATCACGTCCCTTTTCCAGGTGCGCGACGGCAGTCTGCTTGATGAGCTTTGCCAGGGGCTCCCAACGGAAATACTGGTTCTCGATATAGATGAACTGGGTGACATTGTTGGCAGCCTTCTTGTACAACTGCTTGATGTCCTGCCTGCCGACCTGGGACTGGGTGCGCAGCACCTGGGTCATCAGCGGCTGGCCAAAGCCCGAGCGCGGCTTGAGCTGGCAGGCGATGGCCTTGCGAGGCGGGAGCAGGTCGATACCGGTGGACATCTTCCAGGCCTCGCAGAAGTTGAGGTTCAAGGCCTCCAGGACCCGCCCGGTCACCCGGCTGGAAATATCCTGGCGCGGCGTCAGGCCATTGCGCCCCATCTGCGCATGCATGCGCAGGTGGCTGTGGTCATCCTTGTCCCAGTAGGCATCGAGCATGTTGTGGCCCATAACGAAACCCATGGCCATTTCCGGGTGCTCGTAGTCGACCAGGACCATCTTCTGGTGATGCGAAGGTTCGGCGGACATCGCCGTGGCGTTCGCTGCCTTGGTCTTTCTGCTGCGTTCGGAGTCGTCGCCACGCATGGCTACGCGCCAGGCGATCTCTGCACGCGCCAACAGGCCGAAATCGCGCGTGACGAACTCCACGTTGGCGAAATAGTTGGTGGGGTCACCACCGAAGCGCAATTTGTTGAAGAAGTCCTGGGTCAACTCCAATGGTCCACGCCCCTGCTTGACGTTGCTCAGCCGGGCCTGGGAATACCAGGCATCGTCGAGCTCACGCTGCGCCTCATTGCGCAGGTCGAGGTCGCGGCTGCGCAACCGGTTCAGCGAGCTGCCGAGGTTGTCGCCGGGGGTCATGTTCTCGCCGTACTGGGCGATGTGCAGGCTGTCGTACCAGCAGAGCACCCGGACCTTGACGCCCTCGGCGCCTTTACGCGCCAGCAGTTCGCCGATGCACAGGCTGTTTCTATCGCCCCGCCGGAAGTACATGGACGGCTGGAAGCCCCAGCAGATGATCTCGACGCTGTGCTTGGCCGCGACTATCGCATCGTAGACCGCCCCGAAGGCTCGCTCGCCATTCACCAAGGGTTCGAAGGTGCTTTCAAGCGGAGAGTACTCGGTTTGTGGCACGAACCAGCGCAAGTTGACGTTGCCGGATTGAGTCATACTGGTGGCGATCGGGCAGCTTTCCATGCTCACTCCTTGGAATCCTTTTCGAACAACGAATCGTAGGCCTGGCGGAACAGGCTGCGGTCCCCTCCGGACTCCAGCATATCCGGGTTGTGCAAGGTCTCGTGGTGATGCAACCCACGGTTGGCGCGCTCACCGTTCTCCTGGTCGCCCAGGTACTGGCTGGCCACCGGAATGTCGAAACGCACGCCGTTGGCCAGTTCCAGGGTGTAGCGGTCGGTGGTGACATGGTGGTCGATTTCCAACTCGCCGCTGTCATCCATCACGCCCTGCTTGAGCAGTGCTCCGCCGGCGAAAAGCTGGTAGGGCATGCCGGTCCAGGGCATGTAGCTGGCGGCATTGCTGCGACCGGTCCGCAGGCGCAGCTTGCTGTTGACCGAAGCGCTCGGCCAGGCGGGATTGTCGGGGTTGAGCCGGGTCGGCCCGCTGAACACCTTTTTCGCGCCCTTCACGTCGATGGCGCCGGGGGCGTGGATTTCGATGTTGCCGCCCTTCAGGCGGATGTAGGCGCCGCCGCTGGTGATCAGGATTTCCTCCTGCGCGGCGATCTCGATGCGCTGGCTGGTGGAGGTGATGCGCACGGTCTTCTGCGCCGTCAGCTCCATGTCGTCGCTCTGCGCCTGCAGCTCCACCTTGCCCTTGGCCGCAAACAGCTTGGCCCCGGCGCTCTGCGCGAACAGGCTGATGCGCTGCGCCACGCTGGCCAGCAGCGATTGCCCGCTGGCCAGGCTGATGTCCGCGCCGGTGCTCAGCGTCAGGTGCTTGCCGCTGTGCAGGTGGGTGCTTTGCGGGGTGGCGGTGGCGATGTCGGCCGGCGCCGAGGCGATCAGCAGCGGCTTGTGGTAGCCCGGCGCCTGCCCGCGGCCGCCGCTGCGGATCGCCCAGGCGGTGTCGCCGCCATTGCGTTGCTGGCTGCTCGGCCCGGTATCGGCCCCGGTCTGTTCACCGTAGCGCAGCTCGGCGTCGCTGTTCAGCTGCTGGAGGCTGTCGAGGCCCGCCTGCAACGCCTCGGCGTTGTGCTGGCGGGCGCTTTCCGAGAGGCTGCGCAGGCGCTCCTCGCTGTCCTTCAGTTGCGCCTGCGCTTCGCCGCTGTCCAGTTGCCCGCCCTGGGCGTTGCCCCGCGCCCAGGTGCTCAGGTACAGGCCCTGCTGGGCGCGCAGGGCGCCGTAGGCGTCGGTGCGCAATTCGAAGCCGCTGCCGCGCAGCGCGCCGCGCCGGTTGCCCTGCTGGTCGATCAGGTAGCCCAGGTTCAGCTGGCTGCAGCCGTAGCTGCTGTGGATCTGCGTGCGCACCTGCCCGGTGGAGTCGTCCATCACCCACTGGTTGAAGCCGCTGCCGGCGATCTCCTTGCTCTTGTAGCCGCTCATCAGGCCGCTGGAGTGCCAGGCCGGGCGGTGTCCGCCGTAGACCTGGCCGAGCACCAGCGGGCGGTCGATGTCGTTGTCGAGGAAGGTCACCAACACTTCCTCGCCGGCTCGCGGCACGTGCACGCTGCCCCATTCCGGGCCGCTGCTGGGCTGCAGCATGCGCAGCCAGCAGGTGCTTAGCTCGCCGTCCGGGCTCAGGCGGTCCCAGTGGAAGCGCACGCAGATGCGGTTGAGTTCGTCGGTGAAGACTTCGTGGCCCGGCGGCGTCACCACCACCGCGGTCTGCGGGCCGGGGTGCTCCGGCTTGAAGTGCTCCTGGGGGCTGCGATAGGGCAGCGGCCAGGTCTGGCCCTCGAAACGGTTGAGGTAGAAGCCCGGCGCCTCGAGGCGCGCTTCGGGCGCCAGGCCGTGGCCGCGCCAGGCCTCGGCGAGCAGGGGTTCGAGGCTGCCCTGTGGAACACGGCGCTGCTCGGCCAGCGGCAGGTTGCTCTGGGCGAAGAATTCCACCTCGATCAGCAGGAAGCGCCGCGCCTCCGCGCCCTTGTCGTCGTACAGCGGGTGCTGGCTCAGTTCGAACCAGTGGCCGGCGCACATCTGTCGCACGCCGCCCTCGCCGTGGATGCGCCGGGCCGCCGACTCCTGCTGCTCCATGCGCACCTGGCCGAGCCAGTCGCCCCGCTCCTGGGCGTTCCAGCCGTACTGCCCGCGGTAGCCGTAGCGCTCCAGGGCACGCGGCGCCGAGGCGGCCGACAGGGCCGGGGTCTGTGCTTCTCGCGGTTGCCCGTGGCTGCGGTAGTCGACGCTGCGCGCGCTGACCAGGCCGCTGAGCAGGCGCCCGCCGGTGCGCCAGCCGGTGATGCCGTCGCGCGCCTCCGTGGCGGCCTGGCGATGGAAGCGCAGAAGCTGCGGCGCCAGCGGCTGGAGGCTGTCGGCATCGTCGATGAAGACCAGGCGGTGACCCTCGGCGTCGTGCTCGACGTACCAGAACAGCCCTTCCTGCTCGCACCAGCGCTGCACGAAGTGGGCGTCGCTCTCGTTGAACTGGGTGACGTAGGACAGCGCCGGGTATTCCCGCCGCAGTTCCAGGCGGTAGCCGTCGCCGGCCTGTTCGTAGTGAGCCAGGACTTCGGCGAGGATCTCCGGCAGGCTGCGGTTCTGCCAGATGCGGCAGTCGCTGCGGTACTCCAGCAGCATGAACCAGGGCCGGAACACCAGTTGCCAGTCGTGCAGGCCGCCGTCGCTGCCCAGGTAATCCAGGCCCTGCACCAGGCCATGGCGGTAGGCCAGGCTGCCGTCGTCGAGCATCAGCGCCAGGCGGACGGGCTGGCCGATCAGGCGCTCGGGATCGAAGTCGGGGTCGGCACAGGCCACGTCCACCACGTAGCGTGGCAGCCGGCCCAGGCGCTCCTGGCCGTGGGCCCGCAGGGCCAGCAGGTGGTCGGGGCCGAGCGGGGTGTGCAACTGCAACAGGCGGCCGGCCTGGGTCGGCTGCTGCCCCAGCCAGAAAGCAAGGTCTTTCGTGTCCATACGAAGGGTTCCTGAAGATGAAAGAGCGACGATCAGCCGTGGCTAGAGGATTCCACTGTCGAGCTGAGTGGCGATCAGCCGTGCCCCGCAGGAGATCAGGTCTCCGTCCCGGGCGACGGCACGGCCATCGACGACGGTGCTCGCATCACCGGTGACGATCACCCCGACGCCGTGCGGGCAACTGACCTTGTCGCCGACCCGCGCCACCGGCAGGCCGTTGATGAGCGATGTCGGGGAGCCTTCCAGCACCTTCCCGCCATCGGATGTGGGATCGTTGAGAACGATGATCGGGCGCATGACGACCTCCCTGTACCGCGCGAAATGAATGAGTCCGGTTCCGGACACTAACAAATGGCTGCTTCCCTGAGGAATGCTGCCAGAGTGATGGCCCTCCCCCACGAGGGCTTCCTTCTACGCTTCCGCCTTCGCCGATTCGGCAGCCAGCAGCCAGGCGTCGTCGGCCCCTGTCAGGAGCGCCACAACGCGGGTCTGGGACCAGGCCAGGCGGGCTACGGCCAACTGCGCCAGGCGCAGATGGTCCGGGCCGATGCTGCCGGTCAGCCGGCTCACATCGACAACGCCTTCCGGCTCGCAAGCCGGCAGATGCCCTTGGAGCAACTGATGCAACTGGCGCAGCTGTCCGACGCTGCGGGCGCTCTCGACTATCAGCGCACCGACTCTTCCTTTATCCACGCCATGAGCTTCGCAAGCATTTTCCAGTTGCTTCGACGGCGCCTCGACAGCCTGCTCCGCAACCTTGGTCCGCCATACCGGCAAGGTCGTCGGCGATCCCTCGGACAACTGTCGACGAAACAGCAGCAGCACGATGCTCTCGCCAGGCATCGCGCCTGGCACGTGCCAGGAGGGCGACTGGACATGAACCTGGCTGTCCACCGCCAGGCAGAGCAGGTACTCGGGGCCTTGGGGAGCGGAGAACTGCTCGGCCAGCCAGGCTGCGGGTTCCGAGGCGATCAGGTCGAACCCCTGCCCCGGTATCAAGTCGTCCGGCCAGATCGGTAGCACCTGCATCAACCAACGCTCGACGGAGACTCCACTCGGCGGCAGCAGCGCGATACGGCTGGCGGAAATATCCAGGCCATCCAGTTGCCGGCAATCCTCCAGCGCGGCCAGCAGCAATTGCGAAGCACGTGGCAGCAGTTCCCGCTCAGCGGGCTTCCCGCTGTCCACACGCAGGAAAACCCGCTGCAGGCCACGGGCATCCAGCAGGCGGGCATCCAGGGACGGTTCCGGCACTTGCGCCAGCGCCTCCAGAGTGATCGAGGCGGTGGCAGGAATCCCCGGCAGGCGCACCCTGGCATCGACCAAAGCGGCCATGCCCGTCAGGAACGCACGGCGCGATGGCGCTACGCGCTCCGGCTCGGGGCGCAGGCGCTGCAGCCGGTCATAGATGGAGCCGCCATGGGGATAAGGTGAAGAGGAATAGGCAGACCTCCATCCACTCATGGCCGTGGCTCCGGCATACGCGGGATGGAGGGGGTCGCAAACGGGAATGGGTTGGATAGCGCCATCCTTTGCTCCTTGGCTTGTCGACATCCGAGTCAGGGCGTCGAACTTAGCAAATCTCCGGACAATGCCGAAATGAAGGGAAATTGCCATCATCCGGACCCATGCCCGCTTCGGCGAGCAACGCAACGCCACCGTCAACCACCAGTTCTGAACCCGCACCGCGGACGGCCATTCCCTGTAGGAACGAGCTTGCTCGCGAACCGCTTCCGCAGCGGGGCCCGTTCGCGAGCAAGCTCGCTCCTACAAAGTCCCCCTCGCCTTCCCCGCAAATCCCTCGCCTTCCCGCCGCGCCCCTGATGGCGCACTGATAGGTAGCACCCGCAGCCGATCTGCTACCTCGCTGTGCAGAAATTTCCCAGTGCCTTCGAAAAACCATTTCATGGGTGAAACAATCGGGCGTTTCACAGCGGAAACGCACAACTATTTGATTAATAAGGAATAAACAAAAGCACTCGTCAGAAAAATCACGTGGCATTGTTCATGCATAAATCAACGCACCGTATATGAAACATAGTGAGATGAGGAACATGGCTGCCACCCAAGAGATGTACGCCGTCGTAGAACGGGGAACCAACTCCATGCGTCGCCAGGAAGGTGCGCGGCCGGCCGACGTGGAGATCGTCTTCGAGAACGTCGGCAAGTGCTTCCCGAAGAAGGGCGAGCGCGATGCGCCCTTCGCCGTGCGCGGGCTGAACTTCAGCATCCGCAAGGGCGAGGTGGTTTCCATCATCGGCCCCTCCGGCTGCGGCAAGAGCACCCTGCTGAACATGGGCAGCGGGCTTTATACCCCCAGCGAGGGCGCGGTGTTCGTCGGCGGCGAGCGGGTGGTCAAGCCGGTGGCCAAGGTCGCCTTCATGCTGCAGAAGGACCTGCTCATGCCCTGGCGCAGCATCCGCCGCAACGTCGAGCTGGGCCTGGAGATCCAGGGCGTGGCCGCGGCGCAGCGGCGCGCGGTGGCCGAGCGGCTGATCGACAAGTGCCACCTGGCCGGCTTCGGCGACCACTACCCGTTCCAGCTCTCCGGCGGCATGCGCCAGCGCGCGGCCCTGGCCCGCACCCTGGCCATCGACCCGCAGGTGCTGTTCCTCGACGAGCCGTTCTCGGCCCTCGACGCGCAGACCAAGATGATCCTCCAGCAGGACCTGGCGCAGATGCTCTACGAGCAGCAGAAGACCGCGCTGTTCATCACCCACGACCTCATGGAAGCCATCGCCCTCTCCGACCGCATCCTGGTCATGAGCGCCCGCCCCGGCAACATCATCGAGGAGATCGAGGTCGACCTGCCGCACCGCGACAACCCCCTGGAACGCCGCAAGCTGCCCGGCGCCGGCCCCCTGGTCGGGCACCTGATGGACCTGCTGAAAGTCGGCGACGACCTTCTCCACTGACCCCGCACGAGGACCCGCTCATGCGCAACACCCTGCTCTCCCGCTTCGCCGGACCGCTGCTCGCCCTGTGCGCCTGCGCCGCCAGCGCCGCGCCCACCGAGGTCACCTACCTGCTGCCGGCGCCGCCCAGCTCGCCGGCCTTCGCGCCCTGGGTCATCGCCCAGCAGAAGGGCTACTACGCGGCCGAGAACCTCAAGGTGACCTTCCTCGCCGGCAAGGGCGGCGTCGACGTGGCCAAGCAGATCGGCTCGGGCAACGCCCTGGTCGGCGGCGCCATCGGCGACACGCCCATCGTGGTGCGCGCCAACGGCGTGCCGGTGAAGGCCGTGGCCGTGCTCGGCGGCGGCGGCGTGACCCTGCTGGCGGCCAGCACCGACAGCGGCATCGATTCGGTGAAGGCGCTCAAGGGCAAGACCCTGACGGTGATGTCCTACTCCGACACCACCTACTACGCCCTGCTCGCCTCGCTGCGCAAGGCCGGCCTGGGCCGCGACGACGTGGACATCCAGGCCGCAGGTCCAGCCGGCGTCTGGCAGCTGTTCTCCGCCGGCAAGGCGCAGGCCATGGCCGGGGTGCCGGACTGGTTCGTCAACGCCGAGGACGCCGGGCTGAAGGCCAGGCTGCTGCCCCAGGACCAGGTGTTCGAGAGCATGGCCCAGGCCATCCTCGCCTCCGACGACGCCATCGCCAACCACCCGGATGTGGTCCAGGGCGTGGTCAGCGCCACCCTCAAGGGCATGGCCGACATCATGGCCGATCCCAAGGGCGCCGCCGCCACCTTCGCCGCCGCCGTGCCGGCCTACAAGGGCAAGGAGGCCTCGCTGGAACGCATCTTCCGGCTCTACGACGAGCACGTGTACCCGGGCCAGGCAGTCCCCGGGCACATCGACGAGCAGCGCCTGGCCAAGGTCGCGCGCTTCTACGTCGAGGAAAAGATAGTGCCGCGCGCCACCCCGCTGGCCGAGCTCTACACCAACCGCTTCGTCGAGGCCAACGCCGCCCGCCTGGCGCAACAGTAAGCACCCGGAGTCGCACATGACGCTTTCCCGTTCGAGCGCCGGCAGCCTGGCGCTGCTGGTGGTTTTCCTCGCCCTCTGGCAATGGGGCCCGGGCCTGCTCGGCATGCCCGAGTTCGTCCTGCCCAACCTCACCCGCGTGGCCCGGGAGGCCGTGACCATGTGGCAGACCGGCAACCTGCTGGAGCACAGCCTGATCACCACCCTGGAGATCATCGTCGGCTTCGCCCTGGGCGCCCTGCTGGGCGTGGTCATCGGCGTCGCCCTGGGCCTGTCGCCGTCGGCCGAGGCCATGCTCTCGCCCTACATCCTGGCGCTGCAGATCGCCCCCAAGGTGGCCTTCGCCCCGCTGTTCGTGATGTGGCTGGGCTACACCATGTACCCGAAGATCCTCATCGCCATCCTCATCGTGTTCTTCCCGGTGATGATCAACGTGCTCTCGGCGATCCGCACCGTCGACCCGGACATGATCAACCTGGTCCGCGCCCTGAGCGCCAACCGCTGGCAGCTGTTCCGCCTGGTGGAGTTCCCCTCGGCGATGAGCGCGCTGTTCTCCGGCCTGCGCATCGCCTCCACCCTGGCGGTGATCGGCGTCACCGTCGGCGAGCTGGTCGGCGGCAACAAGGGCCTGGGCTTCCTGCTGGTGGACGCCGAGGGCCAGGGCAACACCGCCGGGGTGTTCGTCACCATAGTCGCGCTCACGCTGATCGGCGTGCTCGCCTACGCCGCGGTGGTCTGGGCCGAGAAGCGCGTCCTGCACTACCTGCCCAAGGCCAACCTGGCCACCGCCTGAGGACGCCCCCATGACTGCAAGCAACCTGTTGCAAGGGCGCCGCGTGCTCATCACCGGCGGCGCCGGCGGCCTGGGCCTGGCCTTCGCCGAAGCGGCGGCCCGCGCCGGGGCCCGCGTGGCGATCGCCGACCTGCGCGCCGACGCGGTCCAGGCGGCCGCCGCCAACCTGCGCGAGCAGGGGCTGCCGGTCGACGGCCTGGCCCTCGACCTGCGCGAGCCGCACTCCATCACAACCTGCGTGGAAGCCGCCGTGGAACGCCTCGGCGGCCTCGACGGCCTGGTCAACAACGCCGCGGTGACCAACTCCGGCGGCAAGCCCGGCGAGGCGCTGGACATCGCCACCTGGGACCTGGTCATGCAAGTCAACGTGCGCGGCGCCTGGCTGATGACCAACGCCTGCCTGCCGGCGCTGCGCGCAAGCGGCCGCGGCGCCATCGTCAACCTGGCCTCCGACACCCCGCTGTGGGGCGCGCCCAACCTGCTCGCCTACACCGCCAGCAAGGGCGCGCTGATCGCCATGACGCGCACCCTGGCGCGCGAGCTGGGCGCCGACGGCATCACCGTCAACGCCATCGCCCCCGGCCTGGTGGAGGTCGAGGCCACCGCCTACGTCCCCGCCGAGCGCCACGAACTGTACCGCCGCCAGCGCGCCATCCAGCGCGCGCAGCTGCCCGCGGACGTGAGCGGCGCCGTGCTGTTCGCCCTGTCCGACCTGTCCCGCTTCGTCACTGGCCAGACCCTGCCGGTCAACGGCGGGTTCGTCATGCTCTGAGGAGAAAACCGATGACCGATCTCAACCTGCAACAGCAACCCAAGAGCTGGGAACGCCCGGCCGGCGCCAGCTTCGAGCAGTGGTGCAACTCGCGCATCGCGCGCTATTCCACCCGCCAGTACGACTGGAACGCGCTGAAGTTCCAGGCCGACTACGACCCCAAGTACCGCCGCGCGCAGATGCGCTACATCGGCACCGGCGGCACCGGCGTGAACGCCGACAACAACACCATCCCCTCCGAGCACTTCACCTTCTCCACCATGGTCATCCCGGCCGGGCATGAAGGCCCGCCGCACCTGCACGTCGACGTCGAGGAAGTGTTCTTCGTCCTGCGCGGCAAGCTCAAGGTGATCCTGGAGAAGGACGGCGAGCGCTTCGAGACCATCCTCGGCGACCGCGACGTGATCTCGGTGCCGCCGGGCGTGTACCGCGAGGAAATCAACATCGGCGACGAGGACGCGCTGATGTGCGTGATGCTCGGGGCGAAGAAGCCGATCACCCCGACCTACCCGCCAGAGCACCCGCTGGCCAGCATCAAGCGCTGAGGGCCGGACGATGACGGCGATGAGCACGGCGGCCGCCTGGCAGGCCGACCTGGAACGCGACTTCCCGCAGCGCCTGGTGCGCCGCGGCGAGGTCGTCAGCGCCTGGCGCGAGGCCGGCGCGGCCGATGCCCCGGCGCTGGTGCTGCTGCACGGCATCGGCTCAGGCGCGGCCTCCTGGCTGCCGCTGGCGCAGTGCCTGAAGGCGCGCGCGCGGCTCATCGCCTGGGACGCCCCCGGCTACGGCGAATCCACGCCGCTGGCCGAAGCCGCGCCGCGGGCGGAAGCCTACATGCAGCGCCTGCGCGAGCTGCTGGACGCGCTGGACGTGCAGCGCTGCGTGCTGCTCGGCCATTCCCTGGGCGCGCTGACCGCCCTCGCCCTGGCCAACGCTGAGCCGCGGCGCGTTGCCCGCCTGCTGCTGCTGAGCCCGGCGCACGGCTACGGCGCGCGCCCGGCCGAAGGCGAAGCGGTGCGCAGCCGGCGCCTGGCCGCTCTGGCCAGCGAGGGCATCGCCGGCCTCGCCGAACGCCGCGCCCCGGCCATGCTCGGCGCCAGCCCGAGTGCCGAGGCGCTGGCCTGGGTGCACTGGAACATGGCGCGGCTCAAGCCCCACGGCTACCGCCAGGCGGTGGAGCTGCTGTGCGGCGACGACCTGCTGCGCCTGGGCCGCCCGCCGGTGCCCGTCGAGGTGCTGTGCGGCAGCGAGGACGGCATCACTCTGCCGGCCGCCTGCCGCGAAGTCGCCGCGGCGCTGGCGGCACCCTTCCAGCTCGTCCCCGGCGCCGGCCACGCCAGCCCCATCGAATGCCCCGAAGCCCTGGCCGGACACCTCGTCCGCTTCCTCGACAAGGACTGAAACCATGAGTACCGACACCCTCACCGAAAACCAGGAACGCTACATGGTTCCGGGGCTGGAACGCGGCCTGACGCTGCTGGGCGAGTTCACCCGCCACGACCGCACCCTCACCGCCCCGGAACTGGCGCGCCGCCTGCAGCTGCCGCGCACCACCATCTTCCGCCTGCTGGCCACCCTGGAGGCCCTGGGCTTCGTCACCCGCAGCGGCAACGAATACCGCCTGGGCATGGCGGTGCTGCGCCTGGGCTTCGAATACCTGGCCTCGCTGGAGCTCACCGAGCTGGGCCAGCCGATCCTGCGCCGCCTGTGCGACGCCATCGGCTACTCCTGCAACCTGGTGGTGCGCGACGGGCGCAACATCGTCTACGTGGCGAAGATCTCGCCGCCGTCGATCCTCACCAGCGCGGTCAACGTCGGCACCCGCCTGCCGGCCCACGCCACCGTGCTCGGGCGCATCCTCCTGGAAGACCTGGACCTCGCCGCGCTGCGCGAGCTGTATCCGGAGAAGCAGTTGGAGCGCTTCTCCGAGGGCACCCCGCGCAACACCGAGGAGCTTTTCGACCTGGTGCAGAACGACCGCCTGCGCGGCTATGCGCTGAGCGAAGGCTTCTTCGAGGCGAGCATCTCCACCGTCGCCGCGCCGGTGCGCGACCACACCGGGCGCGTCTGCGCCGCCATGGGCGTGACCATCCCCGCCACGCGCATCGCCGAGCACCTGCTGGAACCGCTGGTGCGCCAGGTGCGCAACAGCGCCGAGGAACTCTCCGGCCTGCTCGGGCACATGCCCAACCCCAACGTCCTGTCGCTGCAGAGGGTGCATTCATGAGCCTGTGCGACCTGCGCGGCCGCGTTGCCGTGGTCACCGGCGGCAGCTCCGGCATCGGCCTGGCCACCGTCGAACTGCTGCTGGAAGCCGGCGCCGCCGTGGCCTTCTGCGGCCGCGACAGCGGGCGCCTGGCGCAAGCCGAAGCCGATCTGCGCCAGCGCTTCCCCGACGCGCGCCTGCTGGCCGCCCCCTGCGACGTGCTCGACGCCGGCCAGGTGCGCGACTTCGCCGCGCGCTGCCAACAGCAACTGGGCGCCGCCAGCATGCTGGTGTGCAACGCCGGCCAGGGCCGCGTCTCCACCTTCGCGCAGACCAGCGACGAAGCCTGGCGCGACGAGCTGGAGCTGAAGTTCTTCTCGGTGATCCACCCGGTGCGTGCCTTCCTGGCGCAGCTGGAAGGCCAGGCGAACGCCGCCATCGTCTGCACCAACTCGCTGCTCGCCAGCCAGCCGGAGCCGCACATGGTCTGCACCTCGGCGGCCCGCGCCGGGCTGAAGAACCTGGTGCGCTCGCTGGCCGTCGAGTTCGCCCCGAAGGGCATCCGCGTCAACGGCATCCTCATCGGCCTGGTGGAGTCCGGCCAGTGGCGCCGGCGCTTCGAGGCCCGCGAAGAACGCGAGCTGGACTGGGCGCAATGGACCGCGCAACTGGCACGCAGCAAACAGATTCCCCTGGGGCGCCTGGGCCTGCCGCGCGAAGCCGCCAACGCCCTGCTGTTCCTCGTTTCACCGCTGTCGGCCTACACCACCGGCAGCCACATCGATGTATCCGGAGGCTTGTCCCGCCATGCGTAACGAAAACTCGGTCACCGTGGGCGCCGCCGTCGCCGCCTTCCTCGAACAGTGCGGGGTCAAGGCCGCCTTCGGGGTGATTTCCATCCACAACATGCCGATCCTCGACGCCTTCGCCGTGCGCGGCAACATCCGCTTCGTCATGGCCCGCGGCGAGGCCGGCGCCACCAACATGGCCGACGCCTACGCCCGCGCCAACGGCAGCCTGGGCGTGTGCCTGACCTCCACCGGCACCGCCGCCGGCAACGCCGCCGGAGCCCTGGTCGAGGCGCTGACCGCCGGCACCCCGCTGCTGCACCTGACCGGGCAGATCGAGACGCCCTACCTGGACCAGGACCTGGCCTACATCCACGAGGCCCGCGACCAGCTGGCCATGCTCAAGGCGGTGTCCAAGGCGGCCTTCCGCGTGCGCAGCGCCGAGACCGCGCTGAGCACCCTCAAGCTCGCCGTGCAGACTGCCCTGAGCGCGCCGGCCGGCCCGGTCAGCGTGGAAATCCCGATCGACATCCAGTCCGCCTACATCCCCATGCCCGAAGACCTGGCGCCGCTGCCGGTGCCGGTCGCCGCGCCCACCGCCGAGACCCTGGACCGCGTCGCCGAGCGCCTGGCCAGCGCGCGCCGGCCGATGCTCTGGCTCGGCGGCGGCGCCCGCCACGCCGGCCGCGAAGTGAAGCGCCTGATGGACCTGGGCGTGGGCGTCATCACCTCCACCCAGGGCCGTGGCGTGGTCAACGAGGACGACCCGCGCTGCCTCGGCGCCTTCTCCCAGAACAAGCGGGTGGAAGCCTTCCTGCAAAGCTGCGACGCCCTGCTGGTGGCCGGCTCGCGGCTGCGCAGCAACGAGACCTTCAAGTACGCCCTGAAGCTGCCGCCGGTGACCTACCGCATCGACGCCAACCCGGCCATCGAGGGCCGCTGCTACAACAGCGAGCTGTTCATCTGCGGCGACTCGGCGCTGGCCCTGGCCGGCCTGGCCGAGCGCCTGGAGGGCCGGCTGAAGGTCGAGCCGGGCTTCGCCGAGGAACTGCGCCAGGTACGCGAGCAATCGCGTGCGCAACTGCTGGAAGAACTCGGCCCCTACGCCTCGATGGTCGAGCAGCTGCAAGGCATGACCGGCCGCGACTTCACCTGGGTGCGCGACGTGACCCTGTCCAACAGCATCTGGGGCAACCGCCTGATCCACCTGTTCCACCCCCAGGCCGGCATCCACGCCCTCGGCGGCGGCATCGGCCAGGGCCTGTGCATGGGCATAGGCGCGGCCATCGCGGCGGCGGAGAACGCCCCGCAGCGCAAGGTCTTCGCGCTGTGCGGCGACGGCGGCTTCATCCTCAACCTGGGCGAGATCGCCACCCTGGTGCAGGAGAAGGCCAAGGTGGTGATCCTGCTGATGAACGACCAGCGCTACGGCGTGATCCGCAACATCCAGGACGCCGTGTACGGCGGCCGCCACTGCTACGTCGACCTGCACACCCCGGACTACGCGCGCCTGGCCGAGTCGGTGGGGCTGCGCCACGCGCTGGTCAAGGACCTGGCGGACTTCGCCGGCGTGCTGGAAAGCGCCTACGCCGCCGACGGCCCCTTCCTGCTGGAAGTGGACATGTGCGCGGTGGGCAACTTCGCCAAGCAGTTCGCCGGCCCGCCGAACATGGAAACCCGCCACCAGAAGGCCACGGCCTGAGGACCCCGCCATGCTGCACATCGCCATGATCGGCTGCGGCGCCATCGGCCTCAGCGTGCTGGAAATGCTCAAGGACGACCGCGACCTGGCGCTCGACCAGGTGGTGGTCCCGGCCGGCCACCTCGACCAGGCGCGCCAGCGCCTGGCCGGCATCGCCGCGCAGGCCCGCGTCGTCGAGACCCTGGACTACGCCCGGCGCCCCGACCTGCTGGTGGAATGCGCCGGCCACGCGGCCCTGGCCGAGCACGTGATCCCGGCCCTGGAGCGCGGCATCCCATGCCTGCTGGTGTCCATCGGCGCGCTCTCCGAGGACGGCCTGGCCGCGCGCCTGGAAGAAGCCGCGCGGCGCGGCGGCACCCAGGTCGAACTGCTCTCCGGGGCCATCGGCGGCATCGACGCGCTGGCCGCGGCCAGGGTCGCCGGGCTGGACTCGGTGGTCTACAGCGGGCGCAAGCCGAGCCGCGCCTGGAAGGGCACGCCGGCCGACGAGCGCTTCGACCTCGACGGCCTCACCGAACCCACGGTGATCTTCGAGGGCAGCGCCCGCGAGGCCTCCTCGCGCTACCCGAAGAACGCCAACGTCGCCGCCACCCTGTCGCTGGCCGGCCTGGGCCTGGACGCCACCCGCGTGCGCCTGATCGCCGACCCCAACAGCGAGGAGAACGTGCACCACTACCAGGCCCGCGGCGCCTTCGGCGAATTCGAGATGACCCTGCGCGGCAAGCCGCTGGCGGCCAACCCCAAGACCTCGATGCTGACCGTGCTCAGCATCGTCCGCGCGCTGGGCAACCACGCCCACGCCGTCTCCATCTGAGGACAGCGCCATGCTCGATCTCGACGCAATCCAACCCATCTGCATCGCTGGCCAGTGGCGCCTGGGCGGCGGCGACCTGTACGCCAGCCACTACCCGGCCGACGGCTCGCCCATCGCCCGCCTGCACGCCGCCGGCCTGGCCGACGTGGAAGAAGCCATCCAGGGCGCCCAGCGCGCCTTCCTCGCCAGCGGCTGGGCGCAGCGCAAGCCCCACGAGCGCGCCGCGGTGCTGTACCGCGTGGCGCAGCTGATCCGCGAGCACGCCGAGGAACTGGCGCAACTGCAGCGCCTGGACAACGGCAAGCCGATCCGCGAGACCCGCGCCCTGGTGGCCAGCGCCGCCGGCACCTTCCAGTTCTTCGCCGCGGCCTGCGAGACCCTGGAGGAAAGCATCAGCCCCTCGCGCGGCGACTTCCTCAGCATGAGCGTCTACGAGCCCATGGGCGTGGTCGCCGCCATCACCCCGTGGAACTCGCCGATCGCCTCCGAGGCGCAGAAGCTGGCGCCGGCCCTGGCCGCCGGCAACGCGGTGCTGATCAAGCCGGCGGAAATCACCCCGCTGGCGGCCCTGGCCCTGGCGCGCCTGTGCATCCAGGCCGGGGTGCCGGCCGGGTTGATCAGCGTGCTACCGGGCAAGGGCTCGCTGATCGGCGACGCCATCACCCGCCACCCGCTGGTCAAGCGCGTGTCCTTCACCGGCGGCACCAGCACCGGCAAGCACATCGCGCGCATCGCCGCGGACAAGATGATGCCGGTGTCCATGGAGCTGGGCGGCAAGTCACCGACCATCGTCCTGGAAGACGCCGACCTCGACCACGCCGTGGCCGGGGTGCTCTACGGCATCTTCAGCAGCTCGGGGGAATCCTGCATCGCCGGTTCGCGGCTGTTCGTCGCCCGGCCGCTGTACGAACGCTTCCTGCAACGCCTGGTCGAAGGCGCCGAGCGCCTGCGCATCGGCGACCCGGCCGACGAGGCCACGCAGATGGGCCCGCTGATCAGCGAGCGCCACCGCGAGAGCGTCGAGCGCTACGTCGACCTGGGCCTGTCCGAGGGCGGCCGCCTGCTCGCCGGCGGCCGCCGCCCGCAAGGGCCGCAGTACGAGCGCGGCTGGTACTACACCCCGACCATCATCGACGGCCTGGGCAACGATGCGCGCCTGTGCCAGGAAGAGGTGTTCGGCCCGGTGCTGGCGGCCCTGCCCTTCGACGACGAGCGCCAGCTGATCGAGCAGGCCAACCACAGCGTCTACGCCCTCGCCGCCGGCATCTGGACCCGCGACTTCCAGCGCGCCTGGCGCCTGGGCCGCGCCGTGCAGGCCGGCACCGTGTGGATCAACACCTACAAGCAATTCTCCATCGCCACCCCCTTCGGTGGCTGGAACGACAGTGGCCTGGGGCGCGAGAAGGGGCGCCTGGGCATCCTCCAGTACATGGAGCAGAAAGCCCTGTACTGGGGCCTCAACCAGCAGCCCATCGCCTGGGCCGGAGCGACAGCATGAGCGTACTTGGCATCGACGAGATCACCTACGGCGTGGAAGACCTGCCGCGCTGCCGGCGCTTCTTCGAGGACTGGGGCCTGAGCCTGGTCGACGAGCGAACCGACCAGGTGGTCTTCGAAACCCTCAACGGCTGCCGCGTGGTGGTCGCCGCCCTGGACAAGCCCGGCCTGCCGCCGGCCATCGAGCCCGGCTCGACGGTGCGCGAGGTGGTCTGGGGCGTGGCCAGCGCCGACGACCTGGCGCTCTACGCCAGCCGCATCGCCACGGCGCCGGGCTTCGTCGAGGGCGGCGGGCGCATCGGCTGCACCGACCCCAACGGCCTGGCGATCCGCCTGCAGGTCACCCGCAAGCGCGAGCTGGTGCTGAAGGAATGCGGCGCGCACAACACCTGGAACAGCAAGGCGCGGATCAACAAGCCCAGCCCGATCTACGAACGCGCCACCCCGGTGGAAGTCGGCCACGTGGTGTTCTTCGTCAAGGATGTGGATGCCTGCGAAGCCTTCTACCGCGAAGCCTTCGGCTTCCAGACCTCGGACCGCTACCCCGGCCGCGGCGCCTTCCTGCGCACCGCCGAGGAAGGCGGCCACCACGACCTGTTCATGCTCCAACTGCCGGCGCCGCGCGCCGGGCTGAACCACGTCGCCTTCACCGTGCGCGACATCAACGAGGTGTTCGGCGGCGGCATGCACATCGCCCGCTGCGGCTGGGACACCGAGATCGGCCCCGGGCGCCACCCGGTGTCCTCGGCCTTCTTCTGGTACTTCAAGAACCCCGCCGGGGCGCTGGTGGAGTACTACGCCGACGAGGACCAGCTGACCGGCGACTGGCAGCCGCGCAGCTTCGAGCCAGGCCCCACGGTGTTCGCCGAGTGGGCCATCGCCGGTGGCCTGGACGGCGTCACCCGGCGGCAGAAAGGCGCCGAGGGCCCGCAAGGCAAATTCCTGACAGAAAAGAACAAGAGCTGAGGAGAAAGCCCATGTCCAAGCTGAAGATCGGCGTGCTCGGCGCCGGCATCGGCGGCCTGTGCGCCGCCATCGCCCTGCTGCACGCCGGCCACGACGTCGTGGTGTACGAACAGGCCAAGGCGTTCCTGCGCGTCGGCGCCGACATCAACCTGACGCCCAACGCGGTCAAGGCCATCGACGGCCTGGGCGTCGGCGAGGCGGTGCGCGCCAGCGCGGCGCGGCCCACCCACCGCATCAGCCGCACCTGGGACAGCGGCGAGGAAACCTCGCGCCTGGAGATGGCCGACGCCGCCGAGCGCAAGTACGGCGCGCCGCAGTTGACCATCCACCGCGCCGACCTGCTGGCCGCCCTGGCCGAAGCCTTCCCTCTGGAGCGCGTGCGCTTCGCCCAGCGCGCCCAGGCCGTGCGCCAGGAGGCCGACGGCGTGCACATCGAATTCGCCGACGGCGGCCAGGACCGCGTCGACGTGCTGATCGGCGCCGACGGCATCCATTCGGTGGTGCGCGCCGCGCTGTTCGGCGAGGAGCACCCGCGCTTCACCGGGGTGGTCGCCTACCGCGCCGTGGTGCCGGCGGTGAAGGTCGCCCAGGTGCCGCACATCCAGGCTTTCACCAAATGGTGGGGGCCGAACCCACAGAGCCAGATCGTCACCTTCCCGCTCAACCGCGGCCGCGACATCTTCATCTTCGCCACCACCGCCCAGGACAGCTGGCACCTGGAAAGCTGGACCACCCAGGGCAGCGTCGAGGAACTGCGCGAAAGCTACGCCCACTACCACCCGCACGCCCGCGCCCTGCTGGAGGCCTGCGACGAGGTGCTCAAGACCGCCCTCTACGAGCGCGACCCGCTGCCCTACTGGACCCGCGACAGCCTGGTGCTGCTCGGCGACGCCTGCCACCCGATGATGCCGTTCATGGCCCAGGGCGCCGGCCAGGCCATCGAGGACGCCGTGGTGCTCGGCCGCATGCTCGCAGGCGTGCGCGAGCTGGCGCAGGTCCCGGCGGCGCTCGCGGCCTACCAGGACGCGCGCCTGGAACGCACCAGCCAGATCCAGATCGGCTCGCGCGGCAACCAGTGGCTCAAGGCCGGCGGCAACGCCGACTGGGTGTACGGCTACGACGCCTGGGCCATCCCAGTCGACCACGCGGCCTGAGGAACGAGCATGAGCGAAACCCTGCTGTTGACCGTGCTGCTGCGCCACGACCAGTCGAAGAACCTGGAGGACATCCAGGCCCACATGAAAAAGATGGACTGGTGGGAACGCTTCCCCGGCGAAGGCGTGGAGATCGTCTCCTGGACCGTGGCCATGGGCCTGGGCCAGATCGTCACCCTGCGCCTGCCGCCGGCGCTGCTGCCGCGCGTCAACGTCGAACTGGAGCGCTCCGCCTGGGGCGTGTTCCGCAGCGAATGCTACCCGACCTACGACTTCGTCCCGGTGCGCGAAAACATCCGCGAACGGGTCCGCAATGGAGGCCAATGAAATGACCGAGCCCTACAACGAAACGCACCAGTCGCGCAGCCGCCCCAGCACGCCCTTCGAAGACCTGCTGGGCGACTCCATCGAGCGCGCCTACGCCGCCGGCAGGCACGACCTGCCGAGCCTGCTGGAGCACCTGAACCTGGCCGGCCCGCCCTGCCCGCTGACCAGCGGCGAGTGGACCGAAGACGCCTACAAGACCCTGATGGCCCGCCTGGGCGAATAACGGGCAAGGAACGAGAAAAATGACCGCGCAACTGACCGTCGATCCTGTCGAGAAGATCCTGGCCAATGGCCTGAAGAACCTCTGGTTCCCCGTCCTGCCTTCGCAACTGCTCGGCGACAAGCCGCTGTCCATCCGCCGCCTGGGCTACAAGATCGCCCTCTGGCGCGACAACGATGGCAGCGTCCACGCCCTGGAGGACCACTGCCCGCACCGCGGCGCGCCGCTGTCCCTCGGCCCGGTGCTGGGCGACCGCCTGCAATGCCCCTACCACGGCGTGGAAGTGCGCTGCGACGGCACCGTCACCAAGGTCCCCGGCAGCCCCGGCTGCAAGCTCGAAGGCAGCCGCCCGACGCGCATGTTCCACGTCCGCGAGGCGGCCGGCGCGATCTTCCTCTACAACGCCGCCGCCCCACACCTGGAAAGCCCGCCGGAGCTGGTGCTGCCCGAGCAGCTGACCTCGCCCGAATGGAGCAGCTTCATCTGCTACACCGAGTGGCGCGGCGACTACCGCTACGTCATCGACAACGTCATGGACCCGATGCACGGCACCTACCTGCACAAGATGTCCCACTCCATGAGCGAAGGCGCGGCCAGCGCCAAGTTCGTCACCCGCGACACCGAGCAGGGCTTCTTCTTCGAGAAGGAAGGCCAGCGCGGGGTGAACTTCGACTGGACCGAGTTCGTCGACAACGGCTGCCACTGGCTGCGCCTGGAAATCCCCTACCCGAAGACCGGCGGCCCGGGCGGCAACTTCACCATCGTCGGCAGCTACACGCCCAGCAGCCCGCAGCTGTGCGCGGTGTTCCACTGGCGCTGCCGGCCGCTCACCGGCTGGCAGCGCGACACCTGGCGCTTCCTCTACAAGAACCGCCTGGAGGCGCGCCACTGGGCGGTGCTGGAGCAGGACCGGGTGCTGCTGGAGCACATGGAGCCGGACGCCAACCAGCGCGAGAACCTCTACCAGCACGACCTGGGCGTGGTGCGCATCCGCCGCTACCTGAAGAGCAAGGCCAAGGAACAGCTGGAACTGATCGAGGCCAGGCAGCTATGAACGCAGTCGTCCGGGTACGGGCCGAGGCGCTGGCGGAAGCGCCCGGCGCCAGTTGGTCCAACGCCCTGCGCATCGGCAACGAAGTGGTGATGTCCGGGATGACCGGGCATCCCGCCACCCGCGAGGCCGCCGAGCGCGGCGCGCCGCTGGGCGTCTACGAGCAGACGCTGCTGGTGCTGGGCAAGTGCCGGGCGCTGGTCGAGGCCGCCGGCGGCCACGTCGGCAATCTCTACCGACTGACCGTCTACGTCACCGACATCGCCGCCAAGGACGAAGTCGGCCGCGCCCGTCGCGACTTCTTCGCCGGCCAGGCCTGCTACCCCACCTCCACCCTGGTGGCAGTGAGCGGCCTGGTGTTCCCCGAACTGCGCGTCGAGATCGAGGCCAGCGCGCGCCTGGACGTCGACCTGCGCACCGCCGAGGTACAGCCATGAGCAACGCAACCATCCCGGCGCTGGTGCACACCCTGCGCCACGAGGCCGAAGGCATCATGAGCGTGGAACTGCGCCCCTCGGGCGACACCCGGTTCCCGCCGTTCGAGGCCGGTTCGCACATCGACCTGCACCTGCCCAACGGCCTGGTGCGCAGCTACTCGCTGCTCAACTCGCCGAGCGACCAGGGGCGCTACGTGGTCGGCATCCTCCGCGACCGCAACAGCCGCGGCGGCTCGCGCTGGGTGCACGACAACCTGCGCGTCGGCACCCAGCTGCAGATCTCCGCGCCGCGCAACAACTTCGCCCTGGACGCCGACGCCAGCCACAGCGTTCTGGTGGCCGGCGGCATCGGCATCACGCCGATCTACTGCATGTTCCGCCAGTTGCTCGCCCTCGGCCGCTCCGCAGAACTGATCTACTGCGCGCGCTCGCGCCGCGAGGCCGCGTTGCTGGAAGAACTGCGCGGCCTCGACGCCCGGGTGCAACTGCACTTCGACGACGAGAAAGGCCTGCCGCCGGACCTCGCCACCTACCTGGCCGAGCGCCCCGCCGACGCGCACTTCTACTGCTGCGGCCCGACGCCGATGCTCGACGCCTTCGAACGCACCTGCGAGGCCCTGGGCTACCCCAACGCGCACATCGAACGCTTCGCCGCCGTCGAACAGGCCGCCGCGGAAGATGCCCTGGACAGCTACGAGGTGGAGCTGCGCAAAAGCGGCAAGCACCTGCGCATGGAAGCCGGCATGGTGCTGCTGGACGTGCTGCTGGAACAGGGCTGCGACCTCGACTACAGCTGCCGCGAAGGCGTCTGCGGCTCCTGCGAGGTCAAGGTGCTGGAAGGCGAGGTGGACCACCGCGACGGCGTGCTGACCAAAGCCGAGCGCGCCGCCAACCAGTCGATGATGGTCTGCGTTTCCGGCTGCCGCAGCCGGCGCCTGGTGCTCGACCTGTAGCCTTCCCTCGCCTTGCGCAAAACGGCAGCCCCAGGGCTGCCGTTTTCGTTTCTGCCGGCGTTTCCCAACGCACCGGATTCGCCCCTCGCGCCCCACGTCTGGGCATCCGCGTAACACCGATACGGGGGCGTTTCACGGGTGGTTCAAACGCCTGCGTTTCACCAATAACACATTGATATAAATAGGAAATATATAGAAAAACAGCCTCCCCTCCATGGCATGGAAACTGCTCTTCTCCTCGGGCAGGAAATTGAAACGTTGATTCATACAAGAAACAAAAACGACCAGCCTTCGTGAAGCTGCGTGCGGCCCTGCTGGCCCACTTCCGAGGCTGCCTTTTCCGAGGTGACGCTTCCATGTCGAGACCCACCCTGCTGGCCGCATTCGCGCTGGCACACGCTCCGCTGCTCTTCGCCACCGAGCCCGGCCCGGCGCCGACCATCAGCCAGGGCATGCAGAACAAGCCCTTCCCGCACATCTCCTGGCGCAGCGAGGACGGCGACGCCAGCCTGGACGTCGGCGGCGCGCTGCGCGCCAACTACCGCTACGAAGACTGGGACAGCAGCATCAACCGCCCGGCGCGCTGGCTGTTCGACACCTTCCGCCTGGACGTGCAGGGCCGCTACCAGCAGTTCAGCCTCGACGCCGGCTACTGGTTCCAGGACCGCAACAAGCGCGCGGTGGACCGCGCCTACCTCGGCTACCGCTTCGACGAGCGCGCCGACCTGCAGGTGGGCGCGCCGGCCAGGCCCTTCGGCCTGCTGCCCTACCCGCAGTTCGGCTGGAGCTACCACATCCCGTTCTTCCTCGGCTTCGGCGTGAATACCGGCACCGGCCTGAAGTACGGCTACAAGGACAGCGACTGGGATTTCCAGGCCGCCTACTACCCGCGCATGCTGCCGTCGAGCATCCGCTACGCCCCGGAAGTCGGGCGCTACGCGGACCTCAAGGACAACGCCATCCCGGCGCTGCACGGCCGCCAGGACAACGAGAAGCGCGACCAGGTCAACCTGCGCCTGGCGCGCAGCTTCCAGGCCGGCGACTGGAACAACGAGGTGGGTGCTTCCCTGGCCGCCTCGCGGCTGTACAACGCCACCACCGACGACAACGGCAGCTTCTGGGCGGCCGGCGCCCACGGGGTGTTCAAGAACGGCCCCTGGACGATCTCGACCCAGGCGATCCGCTACGAATACGACCCGAAGAACCCCAGCGGCGTCAGCGACGATTCCGTGCTCATGGGCGGCAACGGCCTGACCCCGGCCTTCCTGGTGGCGGCCAAGGGCAGCATCGGCGGGCTCAACGTCGGCTACGACCTCGCCACGCCCTGGCTGGGGCCGGTGAAGAAGGTGAAGCTGTACAACGACTACAGCCGGCTGTGGAAGGACAGGAGCGGCTGGGACGACTCGCAGATGTACACCGCCGGCATCCAGTTCTTCGCCCTGCCGGTGATGGCCTGGCTGGACTTCACCTGGGCGCGCAACGCCAACCCCTGGGGCGGCGCGGAGAACGGCACGGGCTGGACCTCGACCACCTCCTCGGGCAGCAACGACTGGTACTTCCGCACCAACCTGAACATCGGCTACTACTTCTGAGCCGGGCGGCGGGGCCAGGCCGGCGCCTGGCCCCGCGGGCCGCTCAGAACCGCTCCGCGTCCCGCGCGTGGCGCTGCACCTCTTCCCGCTCCAGGTTCTCGCGGTAGGCGTGGGCCTCCTGCTCGCTGTGGAACACGCCGACCAGCAGGCCCTGCTGGTGCACGTCCCAGCAGCGCCGGCCGAGGGCACGGAATTCGCGGGATTTGTGGTCTTCGTCGCGCTCAGTGACAACTACGCTCATGGGTTCTTCTCCGTTGTTTGACTTGCATCAAGGCGGAGTCAGAATCACTTAATTAGCCAGCTAACGAAATAGCCGAGTCAGCAAAGGTTTTTTGCGAAAAACGTGGGGAACGCGAGGCAATTGCCGTACCCACCGCGCCGGGGCGCTTTTCGTAGGATGGGTCGAGCCTGCGAAACCCATGCGGCGATGGCGATGGGTATCGCTTCGCTCAACGCCATCCTACGAGGTGTCGATAGCCGGACGATCCGGCGCGGATCGCGGATGAGATCCGCTACGCCGCCCCACCCGTGCCATTCCCATGTAGGAGCGCGCCCTGCGCGCGAAATCGCGGGCAGGGCCCGCTCCTACAATTTGCTGTGAGGTATGGAGTTTCCTCGTAGGAGCGGACCTTGTCCGCGATAGCCGGAGGTTCCGGCGCGATTCGCGGATGAGATCCGCTCCTACGCCGCCCCACCCGCGCCATTCCCATGTAGGAGCGCGCCCTGCGCGCGAAATCGCGGGCAGGGCCCGCTCCTACAGGTTGCCGGCAGGCACGGCATGCCTCCCCCCGTAGGAACGGACCTTGTCCGCGATAGCCGGACGCCCCGGCGCGGTTCGCGGGCCGAGCCGGCAAGACTGCCGACGCTCTGCAGGCATGAAAAAAACCGGCATCCCCTGGGGGAATGCCGGGCTTTTTCGGACCTGTCCGACGCTTAGAACGGAATGTCGTCGTCGAAGCTGTCGTAGTCGGCGGCCGGTTGCGGGGCCGGGGCGGCCTGTTGTTGCGGCGCCGGGCGCGGGGCCTGTTGCGGGCGCTGCTGGGGTTCGCGCGGCGCGCGCGGGGCGTCGTCGCCACCGGCGCCCGGACGGCCGCCGAGCAGTTGCATGTTACCGTTGATGTCTACCACGATCTCGGTGGTGTAGCGGTCCTGACCGTCCTGGCCCTGCCACTTGCGGGTGCGCAGGCTACCTTCGACGTAGATCTGCGAGCCCTTGCGCACGTACTCGGCGACGATCTCCGCCAGGCGGCCGAAGAACACCACGCGGTGCCATTCGGTACGTTCCTGCTGCTGGCCGGTCTGCTTGTCCTTCCAGCTCTCGCTGGTGGCCAGGGTGACGTTGGTCACCGCATTGCCGTTGGGCAGGTAGCGGGTTTCCGGATCGCCACCGACGTTACCAACCAGAATGACTTTGTTAACCCCACGGGCCATGACGCTCTCCTAAAGGCTTCAGCACGTCGCCGGCTCGACGCCTGCCAGGCGTTCGAGGGACGTGCGATCCACTTGTTGGGAATCTACTTTGACATAAGCGGCGGCCTCTTCGGCGACCACCATCACATCGCTCACACCGGGCAATGCCTTGAAACGCTCGGCCAACGAGGCATCGCCCAGCGCCTCGTCGGACAGGGGCAGGCGGATGCTCGTTACATACGGCGGTTCGCGCATGGTAACAGCAATCGCGAGCCATATGGCAGCCAGCACGGCGCAGCCGATGAACACCCCGTCCAACCCGCCGTGCTGGAACATCCAGCCGCCGAGGATGCCGCCCACGGCGGCGCCGAGGAACTGGCTGGTGGAGTACACGCCCATCGCCGTGCCCTTGCCGCCGGCCGGCGAGACCTTGCTCACCAGAGACGGCAGCGAGGCTTCCAGCAGGTTGAACGCGGTGAAGTAGACGACGATGCCGAACAGCAGTTCCTTCAGGCTGTATCCGAATTCCCAGAAGAACAGCTCGCAGAGCATCAGGGTGGCCACCGCACCGGCCAGCACGCGCTTCATCTGGCGCTTCTTCTCGGCGTAGATGATGAACGGCACCATGCCGAAGAAGCCCACCAGCAGCGCGGTCAGGTAGACCCACCAGTGTTCTTCCTTGGGCAGCCCGGCGCGTTCCACCAGGGCCAGCGGCAGAGCCACGAAGCTGGCCATGAGGATCGCGTGCAGCACCAGGATGCCGGCGTCCAGTCGCAGCAGCTCGGCGTTCTTCAGGGTCGGCAGCAGCGCCTGGCCGGCGACGCTGGACTCACGGTGCTGCAGGCGGTGGTCCGGCGTCGGCACGAAGAACAGGATCATCAGCAGGCCGACCAGGGCCATGCCGGCGGTGAACCAGAACAGCCCGTGCAGGCCGAACAGGTGCGTCAGCACGGGGCCGGCGACCATGGCCACGGCGAAGGACACGCCGATGCTCATGCCGATGGTGGCCATGGCCTTGGTGCGGTGCTGCTCGCGGGTCAGGTCCGAGAGCATCGCCATCACCGCCGCGGAGATCGCCCCGGCGCCCTGGATCACCCGCCCGGCGATCACGCCCCAGATGCTGTCGGCGTTGGCCGCCACGGCCGCGCCGAGGGCGAACACCAGCAGCCCGACGACGATGATCGGCCGGCGGCCGATGCGGTCGGACAGGGTGCCCAGGGGAATCTGCAGGATGGCCTGGGTCAGGCCGTAGGCGCCGATGGCCAGGCCGATCAGCGCCGGGGTCGCGCCGGCCAGGTCCTGGCCGTAGGTGGCCAGGACCGGCAGGACCATGAACATGCCGAGCATGCGGAACGCGAAGACCAGGGAAAGGCCGACGGCCGCGCGGGTTTCGGTGCCACTCATGCGCTCAGTGTGGGTGTCGTGCATAAGTCCCTCAGGGGAATGACTGGAGCGGGCTGTGCTTCTTGCCCCCGCAATGGCGTGCCCATCCGTTCCCGGATGGCCGGCTGCCGCCGACGCCGAAAAATAGCCGGGCATTCTAGCAGCCCAGCCGCCGGAGGCACAGACGCGCCACTTTGCCGCGTACTGCCGGGGAAACGTATACTCAACGGTTTTCGCCCGCCATGCGAGGCCGCTGTGGACAAGATCCTCATCCGTGGGGCACGTACCCACAACCTGAAGAACATCGACCTGACCCTGCCGCGCGACAAGCTGATCGTGATCACCGGCCTGTCCGGCTCCGGCAAGTCGTCCCTAGCCTTCGACACGCTCTACGCCGAAGGCCAGCGCCGCTACGTGGAATCCCTGTCGGCCTACGCCCGGCAGTTCCTCTCGATGATGGAAAAACCCGACGTCGACACCATCGAGGGCCTGTCGCCGGCCATCTCCATCGAGCAGAAGTCCACCTCGCACAACCCGCGCTCCACCGTGGGCACCATCACCGAGATCTACGACTACCTGCGCCTGCTCTACGCCCGCGTCGGCATCCCGCGCTGCCCGGACCACGACATCCCGCTGGAGGCGCAGACCGTCAGCCAGATGGTCGACCAAGTGCTGGCGCTGCCCGAGGGCCGCCGGCTGATGCTGCTGGCCCCGGTGATCCGCGAGCGCAAGGGCGAGCACCTGGCGGTGTTCGACGAAATGCGTGCCCAGGGCTTCGTCCGCGCGCGGGTCGACGGCAAGCTCTACGAGCTGGACGAGCTGCCCAAGCTGGACAAGAAGCAGAAGCACTCCATCGACGTGGTGGTGGACCGCTTCAAGGTCCGCGGCGACCTGCAGCAGCGCCTGGCGGAGTCCTTCGAGACGGCCATCAACCTGGCCGACGGCATCGCCCTGGTCGCCCCCCTTCCCGACGAAGACGACAAAAAGCAGGGCGATGAAGGCGAGGAGATGATCTTCTCCGCGCGCTTCGCCTGCCCGGTGTGCGGCCACTCCATCAGCGAGCTGGAACCCAAGCTGTTCTCCTTCAACAACCCCGCCGGCGCCTGCCCCACCTGCGACGGCCTGGGCGTGAAGCAGTTCTTCGACGCGCGCCGGGTGGTCAACGGCGAACTGACCCTGGCCGAGGGCGCCATCCGCGGCTGGGACAGGCGCAACGTCTATTACTTCCAGATGCTCGGCTCGCTGGCCGCGCATTTCGGCTTCAGCCTGGAGGTGCCCTTCCAGGAACTCTCGCCCGAGCACCAGAAGTTCATCCTCGGCGGCTCGGGACGCGAGAACGTCGAGTTCCGCTACCTCAACGACCGCGGCGACATCGTCAAACGCGCGCACCCCTTCGAGGGCATCCTGCCGAATCTGGAGCGCCGCTACCGCGAGACCGAGTCCATGACCGTGCGCGAGGAGCTGGCCAAGTTCCTCAGCACCCAGCCCTGCCCGGACTGCCACGGCACCCGCCTGCGCCGCGAGGCGCGCCACGTGTGGGTGGGCGACAAGACGCTGCCGGCGGTCACCGCGATGCCGGTGGGCGAGGCCAGCGAATACGCCGCCGGCCTGACCCTGACCGGCCGCCGCGGCGAGATCGCGGCGAAGATCCTCAAGGAAATCCGCGAGCGCCTGCAGTTCCTGGTCAACGTCGGCCTCGACTACCTGACCCTCGACCGCAGCGCCGACACCCTGTCCGGCGGCGAGGCCCAGCGCATCCGCCTGGCCAGCCAGATCGGCGCGGGCCTGGTGGGGGTGATGTACATCCTCGACGAGCCCTCCATCGGCCTGCACCAGCGCGACAACGAACGCCTGCTGGCCACCCTCACCCACCTGCGCAACCTGGGCAACACGGTGATAGTGGTGGAGCACGACGAGGACGCCATCCGCCTCGCCGACTACGTGGTCGACATCGGTCCCGGCGCCGGCGTGCATGGCGGGCAGATCGTCGCCGAGGGCACGCCCGAGCAGGTCATGAGCCACCCGGACTCGGTCACCGGCAAGTACCTCTCCGGCCGCCAGAAGATCGTGGTGCCGGCGCAGCGCACGCCGCGCAACAAGAAGCAGCTGCTCAAGCTCAAGGGCGCGCGCGGCAACAACCTGCGCAACGTCAACCTGGAGCTTCCGGTCGGCCTGTTCACCTGCGTTACCGGCGTGTCCGGCTCGGGCAAGTCGACGCTGATCAACAACACCCTGTTCCCGATCACCGCCACCGCGCTGAACGGCGCCACCAGCCTGGAAGTCGCGCCCTACGATTCTTTCGACGGCCTGCAGCACCTGGACAAGGTGGTGGACATCGACCAGAGCCCGATCGGCCGCACGCCGCGCTCCAACCCGGCGACCTACACCGGCCTGTTCACGCCGATCCGCGAGCTGTTCGCCGGCGTGCCGGAGGCCCGCTCGCGCGGCTACGGCCCGGGGCGCTTCTCGTTCAACGTCAAGGGCGGCCGCTGCGAAGCCTGCCAGGGCGACGGCGTGATCAAGGTAGAGATGCACTTCCTGCCGGATATCTACGTGCCCTGCGACGTCTGCAAGGGCAAGCGCTACAACCGCGAGACGCTGGAGATCCGCTACAAGGGCAAGAGCATCACCGAGGTGCTGGACATGACCATCGAGGACGCCCGCGCGTTCTTCGACGCCGTGCCGGCCATCGCCCGCAAGCTGCAGACGCTGATCGACGTGGGCCTGTCGTACATCAAGCTGGGGCAGAGCGCGACCACCCTGTCCGGCGGCGAGGCGCAGCGCGTGAAGCTGTCCCGCGAGCTGTCCAAGCGCGACACCGGCAAGACCCTGTACATCCTCGACGAACCGACCACCGGCCTGCACTTCGCGGACATCCAGCAACTGCTCGACGTACTGCACCGCCTGCGCGACCACGGCAACACGGTGGTGGTGATCGAGCACAACCTGGACGTGATCAAGACCGCCGACTGGCTGGTCGACCTCGGCCCCGAGGGCGGCTCCAAGGGCGGCCAGATCATCGCCAGCGGCACGCCGGAGCAGGTGGCGGAGATGGAGGCCTCGCACACCGGGCGCTTCCTCAAGCCACTGCTGGAACGCGATCGGGCCTGACCGCTGAAAGGGGCTGTCCGTGCCCCCGGGGCGTCCGGGGGCCGGTGAGTCCAACATGGCAATGTCATAGCCTGGGCGGCGTAGGAGCGAGCGTAGCTTTTCGTAGGATGGCGTTGAGCGAAGCGATACCCATCACCGATGGCCGCATGGGTTTCGCAAGCTCAACCCATCCTACGAAAAGCACCTCGAAGCAGCCGGCAACCCACATGAAAATGCCGCTTCCCCGTAAAAGGGAAACGGCATTTTCTTTCAAGTGGCCACTGCTACCGCCAAAGCGGCGCCTTTTCTTCCCAGCCCAAGAACATCAGGCCAGATCGAAGCGGTCCAGGTTCATCACCTTGGTCCAGGCGGCGACGAAGTCCTTCACGAACTTCTCCTTGGCATCGCTGCTGGCGTAGACCTCGGCCAGCGCCCGCAGCACCGAGTGCGAACCGAAGATCAGGTCGGCACGGGTAGCGGTCCACTTCAGCTCGCCGCCCTTGCGGGCCCGGCCCTCGAAGACCTCCGCGGAGCCGTCCACCGGCGCCCAGACGGTCCCCATGTCCAGCAGGTTGACGAAGAAGTCGTTGCTGAGCACGCCGGGCCGGTCGGTGAACACGCCGTGAGCGCTACCGTCGTAGTTGGCCCCCAGCATGCGCAGGCCGCCGACGAGCACGGTCATCTCCGGAGCGGTCAGGGTCAGCAGCTGGGCCTTGTCGACCAGCAGTGCCTCGGTGGACGCGCCGGGATTGGCGCTCTTGTAGTTGCGGAAGCCATCGGCGATGGGTTCGAGCACCTCGAAGGACTCGACGTCGGTCTGGTCCTGACGGGCATCCGCGCGGCCCGGTGCGAAGGGCACCTCGATGTTCACGCCGGCAGCCTTGGCGGCCTGCTCGACGCCCACGTTGCCGGCCAGCACGATCACATCGGCCAGCGAAGCCTTGCCGGAGAACCGCTGGATCTCGTCGAGCTTGGCCAATACCTTGGCGAGCTGCTGCGGATTGTTGACCTCCCAATCCTTCTGCGGCGCCAGGCGAATGCGCGCGCCATTGGCGCCGCCGCGCTTGTCGCCACCGCGGAAGGTGGAGGCCGAGGCCCAGGCGGTGGACACCAGCTCGGCGATCGACAGGCCGGACTCGGCGATCTTCGCCTTCAGGTCGGCGATGTCCGCAGCGCTCGGGTTGTGCGTGGCCGGCGGCAGCGGGTCCTGCCAGATCAGGTCTTCCTTCGGTACTTCCGGGCCGAGGTAGCGGGCCTTCGGCCCCATGTCGCGGTGGGTCAGCTTGAACCAGGCGCGGGCGAACGCATCGGCGAAGGCCTGCGGGTCATCGAGGAAGCGCTTGGAGATTTTCCCGAATTCCGGATCGAAGCGCAGCGTCAGGTCGGTGGTGAGCATGGTGGGCTTGCGCTTCTTCGACGGATCGAAGGGATCGGGGATGATCTCCGGCGCATCCTTGGCGACCCACTGGATGGCCCCGGCGGGCGAGCGGGTCTGTTCCCATTCGTACTTGAACAGGTTCTCGAAGAAGAAGTTGCTCCACTGGGTCGGCGTTTGCGTCCATACCACCTCGATGCCGGAGGTGATGGCGTCGGCGCCGACGCCAGAGCCATAGCTGCTGGCCCAGCCCAGGCCCTGCTGCTCGAGGGGGGCGTCTTCCGGGGGAGCGCCGACGTGGTCCGCCGAGCCGGCACCGTGGGTCTTGCCGAGGGTGTGGCCACCGGCGATCAGGGCGACGATCTCTTCGTCGTTCATCGCCATATTGCCGAAGGTCGCACGGATGGCGGGCGCGGCCGACAACGGGTCACCGCTGGCATTGGGGCCTTCGGGGTTCACATAGATCAGGCCCATCTCGGTGGCCGCCAGGGGGTTCTTGGCCAGGGCCTCGGGGTCGCGGTGGACGAGCCAGGTCTTCTCGTCGCCCCAGTTGACGTCGTTGTCCGGCTCCCATACGTCTTCGCGGCCGGCGCCGAAGCCGAAGGTACGGAACCCCATGCTTTCCAGGGCCACGTTGCCGGCGAGCACCATCAGGTCGCCCCAGGAGATCTTCTGGCCGTATTTCTGCTTGATCGGCCACAGCAGGCGCCGCGCCTTGTCCAGGCTGACGTTGTCCGGCCAGGAGTTCAGCGGGGCGAAGCGCTGTTGGGCGCGGCCCACGCCGCCGCGGCCATCGGCGATACGGTAGGTCCCGGCGGCGTGCCAGGCCATGCGGATCATCAGGCCACCGTAGTGGCCCCAGTCGGCCGGCCACCATTCCTGGGAGTCGGTCATCATGTGCTTCAGGTCGGCCTTCAGGGCCGAGTAGTCGAGTTTCTTGAACTCGTCGCGGTAGTTGAACTTCTCACCCAACGGGTTGGATCTTTCCGAATGCTGGTTCAGTAGGTCCAACTTCAGTTGATTCGGCCACCAGTCCTCGTTGGTAGTACCGCCACCAGCAACATAATGGAACGGGCATTTCGATTCATTCGACATTGCTTTCTCCTTTGTCCTCATCGGGTCGGTCTGGTCGACAGCTGCCGACGGTGGATTAAGACTAGTACCGCTCCGCTGGGGGGACCAATTTATGAAAAGCAACGGCACGATAGTTTTTGTCTCTTAGCAGAACCGTGCGCGATAGCCTCCCGAACAACGGAAATACAGCACCGGAATCCTCCCCCTGGCGCGCCTGGTGGAAACAAAAAAGCCCCTGCGACCGATAGGCGCGAGGGGCTTCTTTCATTGCAGACGAAACCTCATATCTGCGACTGCAGGTAGTTCTCCAGGCCCATCTTGGCGATCAGCCCGAGTTGCTGCTCCAGCCAGTAGGCGTGGTCTTCCTCGGTGTCGGCCAACTGGACCTTGAGCATGTCGCGGCTGACGAAGTCCTTGTGCTGTTCGCACAGCGCGATGCCCTTGGCCAGGGCCGCACGCACCTGGCGCTCCAGCTTGAGGTCGGCTTCGAGCATTTCCGGCACGGTACGGCCCGGGTGGATATCGTCGGGACGCATGCGCGGCGTGCCCTCCAGCAACAGGATGCGGCGGATCAGGGCGTCGGCGTGCTGGGTTTCCTCTTCCATCTCGTGGTTGAGGCGCTCGTAGAGCTTGGCGAAGCCCCAGTCCTCGTACATGCGCGAGTGGATGAAGTACTGGTCGCGCGCGGCCAGCTCGCCGGTCAGCAGGGTATTGAGGTAGTCGATTACTTCAGCATGGCCTTGCATCAGTCAGCTCCATGAGTCCGGTGAATAATTGAAGAGAATTTGGTCCTCGACGACCATGACCCGCATCAATTCGAGGATAGTCCCGCCGGCGCGAGAGTGCCTTGCAAGACGCGCGGATCCTGGGCCGAAGGGAACGAGATACATTTCCAGCGGGCAATAAAAAACCGGGCCTGAGCCCGGTTTTTCATGAGTGGCGTTCGCCTTACTCAGCAGCTTCGACCGCTTCGCCGCCGACAGCACGATCAACCAGCTCGACGTACGCCATGGGGGCGTTGTCGCCAGCGCGGAAACCGCACTTGAGGATGCGCAGGTAGCCGCCCGGACGGTTGGCGTAGCGCTTGCCCAGCTCGTTGAACAGCTTGCCTACGGCAGCTTTCGAACGGGTACGGTCGAAAGCCAGACGACGGTTGGCGACGCTGTCTTCCTTGGCCAGGGTGATCAGCGGCTCGGCAACGCGACGCAGTTCCTTGGCCTTGGGCAGGGTGGTTTTGATCAGTTCGTGTTCGAACAGCGACACAGCCATGTTCTGGAACATAGCCTTGCGGTGCGCGCTGGTGCGGCTCAGGTGACGACCACTTTTACGATGGCGCATGGTTCAATTCCTTTCCAAACTTTACGTTCGGTAGCTACGACGATCAGGCAGTAGCCTTGTCGTCTTTCTTAAGACTTGCCGGCGGCCAGTTGTCGAGGCGCATACCGAGGGACAGACCGCGAGAGGCCAGAACGTCCTTGATTTCGGTCAAGGACTTCTTGCCCAGGTTCGGAGTTTTCAGCAGCTCTACTTCGGTGCGCTGGATCAGGTCACCGATGTAGTAGATGTTCTCCGCCTTCAGGCAGTTGGCCGAACGAACGGTCAGCTCCAGGTCATCGACCGGACGCAGCAGGATCGGATCGATCTCGTCTTCCTGCTCTTCAACGACGGGTTCGCTGTCGCCCTTGAGGTCCACGAACGCTGCCAGCTGCTGTTGCAGGATGGTAGCGGCGCGACGGATAGCCTCTTCGGGGTCCAGGGTGCCGTTGGTTTCCAGATCGAGGACCAGCTTGTCCAGGTTGGTACGCTGTTCGACACGGGCGTTCTCGACCACGTAGGCAACACGACGCACGGGGCTGAACGAGGCGTCGAGCTGCAGACGGCCGATGCTGCGGCTTTCGTCTTCATCGCTCGAGCGGGCATCAGCCGGCTCGTAGCCACGGCCACGAGCGACTTTCAGCTTCATGTTCAGCGCGCCGTTATCGGCCAGGTGGGCGATAACATGGTCACCGTTGACGATCTCGACATCATGATCCAGCTGAATATCGGCAGCGGTCACCACACCCGAGCCCTTTTTCGCCAGGGTCAGCGTCACTTCGTCACGGCCGTGCAGCTTGATGGCCAGACCTTTCAGGTTGAGCAGGATTTCGATGACGTCTTCCTGAACACCTTCGATCGCCGAGTACTCGTGGAGTACGCCGTCGATCTCGGCCTCGACCACTGCACAGCCAGGCATGGAGGACAACAGGATGCGACGCAGCGCGTTGCCCAGGGTATGGCCGAAGCCACGCTCGAGAGGCTCGAGCGTGATCTTGGCGCGGGTTTGGCTGACCACCTGCACATCGATGTGGCGGGGGGTCAGGAACTCATTTACCGAACTCTGCATGGATGCACCTATTTTCTAGCCCTTACTTGGAGTAGAGCTCGACAATCAGGTTTTCGTTGATGTCGGCGGACAGGTCGGCACGAGCCGGAACGCTCTTGAAGGTACCGGCCTTCTTGTCGGTGTCCACTTCGACCCACTCAACGCGACCGCGCTGGGCGCACAGTTCGAGGGCTTGAGCGATACGCAGCTGGTTCTTCGATTTCTCGCGAACAGCAACGACGTCGCCGGCCTTCACCTGATAGGACGGGATGTTGACGGTCTGACCGTTCACGCTGATGGTCTTGTGGGACACCAGCTGACGGGATTCCGAACGGGTGGAACCGAAGCCCATACGATAGACGACGTTGTCCAGACGGCATTCCAGCAGTTGCAGCAGGTTCTCACCAGTGGAGCCCTTGCGGCGGGAAGCCTCTTGGTAGTAGCCACGGAACTGACGCTCCAGCACGCCGTAGATGCGGCGGACTTTCTGCTTCTCACGCAGCTGCAGACCGTAGTCGGACAGACGGCCACGGCGAGCGCCGTGCTGGCCAGGAACCTGTTCGGCCTTGCACTTGGAGTCGAGCGCGCGAGCGCCGCTCTTCAGGAACAGGTCGGTGCCTTCACGGCGAGACAGTTTGCATTTGGGACCAATGTAACGAGCCATTTCTCACTGTCTCCTATTACACGCGACGCTTTTTCGGCGGGCGGCAGCCGTTGTGCGGGATCGGGGTTACGTCGGTGATGCTGGCGATCTTGTAACCGCAGGCATTCAGCGCACGAACAGCCGATTCGCGACCCGGGCCCGGGCCTTTGACGTTGACGTCAAGGTTCTTCAGACCGTATTCCAGAGCAGCCTGGCCGGCACGCTCGGCCGCTACCTGGGCAGCGAACGGGGTGCTCTTACGCGAGCCGCGGAAGCCCGAACCACCGGAAGTGGCCCAGGACAGGGCGTTGCCCTGACGGTCGGTGATGGTAACGATGGTGTTGTTGAAGGACGCGTGGATATGCGCGATCCCGTCGACCACCGTCTTTTTGACTTTCTTGCGAGGACGAGCAGCAGGTTTTGCCATGACTATATTCCTAAGCGATTACTTGCGGATCGGCTTACGCGGGCCCTTGCGGGTGCGCGCGTTGGTCTTGGTACGCTGACCGCGAACCGGCAGACCGCGACGATGACGCAGACCGCGGTAGCAACCGAGGTCCATCAGACGCTTGATGTTCATGTTGATTTCGCGGCGCAGGTCACCTTCGGTGGTCAGCTTGGCCACCTCGTTGCGCAGCGAATCGATCTGCTCTTCGCTCAGGTCCTTGATCTTCACTACCGGGCTGATGCCCGTGGCAGCGCAGATGCTCTGTGCGGTGGTGCGACCTACACCATAGATGTAGGTCAGCGAGATAACAGTGTGCTTGTTATCCGGAATGTTTACGCCTGCAATACGGGCCATTCAGAAAAACTCCAATTGACAGCTACCCGGCGCCCAGGAAGCCAAGAAAGGGCGCGGATATTAGCGCTGTAATAACAAATAATCAACCCGGCAGCGCACTAGCTGCCGGGCTATAACGCGTGGTTCACACTCAGCCTTGGCGCTGCTTGTGACGCGGCTCCGCGCTGCAGATCACGCGAACGACGCCTTCGCGACGGATGATCTTGCAGTTGCGGCACAGCTTCTTAACCGATGCACGAACTTTCATCAGTGACTCCTACTAACCTTACGGGCCGGTCAGCGCAGCATGCTGCTGCCGCCATAACCCTTCAGGTTGGCTTTCTTCATGAGGGATTCGTACTGGTGAGAAACGAGGTGCGATTGTACTTGGGCCATAAAGTCCATCACAACCACGACCACGATCAGCAACGAGGTCCCGCCGAGGTAGAACGGAACGTGGGCAGCCACCACCAGGAACTGGGGCAACAGGCACACCGCCGTCATGTACAGGGCACCGAACATGGTCAAACGGGTCAGCACGCCATCGATGTAGCGAGCGGACTGTTCGCCCGGACGAATACCCGGAATAAATGCACCGGACTTCTTGAGGTTTTCCGCCACGTCCTTGGGATTGAACATCAGCGCTGTGTAGAAGAAGCAGAAGAAGATGATCCCTGCACTAAACAGCAGAATGTTCAGCGGCTGCCCCGGAGCGATCGCTTGCGCGACGTCCTGCAGCCAACCCAGGCCCTCCGACTGACCGAACCAGGCGCCCAGGGACGCCGGGAACAGCAGGATGCTGCTGGCGAAGATGGCCGGGATCACGCCCGCCATGTTCACTTTCAGCGGCAGATGGCTGGTTTGCGCGGCAAACACCTTGCGACCTTGCTGGCGCTTGGCGTAATGCACGGCGATGCGGCGCTGACCGCGCTCGATGAACACCACGAACGCGATGATCGCGACGGCCAGCAGGCCTACGGCGATCAGGGCGAAGATGTTGATGTCACCTTGACGGGCGGACTCGAAGGACTGCCCGATGGCGCGCGGCAGGCCGGCGACGATCCCGGAGAAGATCAGCATGGAGATACCATTGCCGACGCCCCGCTCGGTGATCTGCTCGCCCAGCCACATCATGAACAGCGCACCCGCCACGAAGGTGGTGACTGCCACGAAGTAGAAGCCGAAGTCATTGGAGAAGGCCACGCCCTGGCTGCCCAGACCAACGGCCATGCCGATGGCCTGGACGAGCGCCAGGACGAGCGTTGCGTAGCGGGTGTACTGGCTGATCTTGCGACGCCCAGACTCACCCTCTTTCTTCAACTGCTCCAGCTGCGGGCTGATAGCGGTCATGAGCTGCATGATGATCGACGCCGAGATGTACGGCATGATCCCCAGTGCAAAGATACTCATGCGCTCCAGCGCGCCGCCGGAAAACATGTTGAAGAGGCTAAGAATGGTCCCCTCGTTCTGCCGGAACAGTGCCGCCAAGCGATCGGGGTTGATGCCCGGAACCGGGATGTGCGCACCTATCCGATAGACGATGATCGCCAGGAACAGGAAACGCAGACGTGCCCAGAGCTCGGACAGACCGCCACCGTTGCTCAGCGCAGAGAGAGCACCTTGCTTAGCCATTTAGTCCTCGATTTTGCCGCCAGCTGCTTCGATAGCCGCACGAGCGCCCTTGGTGGCGCCGATGCCTTTCAGGGTGACCGCGCGGGCAACTTCACCGGACAGCACGACTTTGACGCGCTGTACGTTGCGGTTGATCACGTTGGCATCCTTCAGGGCCTGCACGGTGACGACTTCGCCTTCGACCTTGGCCAGCTCGGAGGTACGAACCTCGGCGCGATCCAGGGCTTTCAGGGACTTGAAGCCGAACTTCGGCAGACGACGGTGCAGCGGCTGCTGGCCACCCTCGAAGCCCGGGGCGATGGTGCCGCCGGAGCGCGAGGTCTGACCTTTGTGACCACGGCCACCGGTCTTGCCCAGACCGCTACCGATGCCACGGCCCGGACGCAGCTTCTCGCGACGGGCACCCGGCGCGGAACGCAGATCGTTCAGTTGCATGGATTAACCCTCCACACGCAGCAGGTAGTAGGCCTTGTTGATCATGCCGCGGTTCTCAGGAGTGTCCTGAACTTCGACGGTATGATTGATGCGACGCAGGCCCAGGCCTTTGACGCAGGCCTTGTGATTGGCCAGACGGCCGTTCAGGCTTTTGATCAGGGTAACTTTGACAGTTGCCATGGTTAGAGAATCTCCTCGACGCTCTTGCCACGCTTGGCCGCTACCGACTCAGGGGACTGCATGTTCTTCAGGCCCTTGAAGGTGGCGTATACCACGTTGACCGGGTTGGTCGAACCGTAGCACTTGGCCAGAACGTTCTGCACACCGGCCACTTCCAGGACGGCACGCATGGCGCCGCCGGCGATGATGCCGGTACCTTCGGAAGCCGGCTGCATGTACACCTTGGAGGCGCCATGGGCGGACTTGGTCGGGTACTGCAGGGTGGTGCCGTTCAGATCCACCTGGATCATGTTGCGGCGAGCAGCTTCCATGGCCTTCTGGATGGCGGCCGGCACTTCACGCGCCTTGCCACGACCGAAGCCAACACGGCCCTTGCCATCGCCAACCACGGTCAGCGCGGTGAAGGCGAAGATACGGCCACCTTTTACGGTTTTGGCGACGCGGTTAACTTGAACCAGCTTCTCGATGTAGCCTTCGTCGCGCTTTTGATCGTTGTTTGCCATAACTTAGAACTCCAGACCGCCTTCGCGAGCGGCATCAGCCAGGGCCTTGATGCGGCCGTGGTACTTGAAGCCAGAACGGTCGAACGCCACCTGAGTGACGCCGGCAGCCTTGGCGCGTTCGGCGACCAGTTGACCAACTTTCTTGGCTGCGTCGACGTTGCCGGTGGCACCTTCGCGCAGTTCCTTGTCCAGGGTCGAGGCGCTGGCCAGGACCTTGCCGCCGTCGGCCGCGATGACCTGGGCGTAAATGTGCTGGGAGGAGCGGTACACGCAAAGGCGTACGGCTTCCAGCTCGCGCATCTTCAGGCGTGCCTTGCGAGCGCGACGCAGACGGGTTTCTTTCTTGACGCTCATTTGCTATGCCCTACTTCTTCTTGGCTTCTTTACGAAGTACGACTTCGTCCGAATACCGCACGCCCTTGCCTTTGTACGGCTCCGGCGGACGGAAATCGCGGATCTCCGCGGCAACCTGGCCGACCAGCTGCTTGTCGATGCCCTTGATCAGGATATCGGTCTGGCTGGGGGTTTCGGCGACGATGCCGGCGGGCAGTTCGTAATCGACCGGGTGGGAGAAGCCGAGGGCCAGGGACAGCACTTGGCCTTTGGCCTGCGCCTTGTAACCAACGCCGACCAGCTGGAGCTTGCGCTCGAAGCCCTGGCTGACGCCGATCACCATGTTGTTGACCAGGGCGCGGGTGGTACCGGCCATGGCACGGGTCTGCTGGTCGCCGTTACGGGCGGCGAAACGCAGCTCACCGTTGTCCTGGATGACTTCTACGGACGGGTGGACTTTCAGCTCGAGGGAGCCTTTGGAGCCCTTGACCGAGAGTTCCTGACCAGCCAGCTTGATTTCGACGCCGGCGGGCAGCTTGACGGGGTTCTTAGCAACGCGAGACATGCTGATTCCCCTTAGAACACAGTGCAGAGCACTTCGCCACCAACGCCAGCGGCACGGGCTGCGCGGTCGGTCATCACACCTTTGTTGGTGGAGACGATCGACACACCCAGACCACCGCGAACTTTCGGCAGCTGATCTACGGACTTGTACTGGCGCAGGCCAGGACGGCTGATTCGCTTCACTTCTTCGATGACGGGTTTGCCTTCGAAGTACTTCAGCTCGATGGACAGCTGAGGCTTGGCCTCGGCGCTGACCTGATAGTCCGCAATGTAACCTTCGTCCTTGAGGACTTTGGCTACTGCCGCCTTCAGCTTGGAAGACGGCATGCTCACGACGGTCTTCTCAGCCATCTGGGCATTACGGATGCGAGTTAGCATGTCTGCTAACGGGTCCTGCATACTCATGGGCTTAATGCTCCTGATACAAAAGATAAGCCTTCAACGATACTCACCCTCAAAACGCAGGGTGAGAAAAACCCAGGCTCAGGGGAGCCGGGTATTCTAGAGACCGCTCAAAAACGAATCAAGCCCCACGAGGGGGCTTGCTTCGCAAAGCGATCAACGGAGCCGTTGCCGGCCCCGTCTCGACCGACTTACCAGCTGGCTTTCACCAGGCCCGGTACGTCGCCGCGCATGGCGGCTTCACGCAGCTTGTTACGGCTCAGGCCGAACTTGCGGTAGAAGCCGTGCGGACGACCGGTCAGGCGGCAACGGTTACGCAGGCGGCTGGCGCTCGCGTCACGCGGTTGCTTCTGCAGGGCGACCTGCGCATTCCAACGCTCTTCCTGGGAGGAGTTCGGATTAGCGATGATCGCTTTCAGCTCGGCACGCTTCTGGGCGTACTTGGCGACCGTGCGCTGACGCTTCAGCTCACGGTTTTTCATGCTCTCTTTGGCCATGTTCCTACTCCAATCAGTTGCGGAACGGGAAGTTGAAGGCGCGCAGCAGAGCGCGACCTTCATCGTCCGTACGGGCGGTGGTGGTCAGAGTGATGTCCATGCCGCGCAGAGCATCGATCTTGTCGTAATCGATTTCCGGGAAGATGATCTGCTCTTTCACGCCCATGCTGTAGTTGCCGCGGCCATCGAAGGACTTGGCATTCAGGCCGCGGAAGTCACGCACGCGCGGCAGGGAGATGGAGAGCAGGCGGTCCAGGAATTCGTACATGCGGTCGCCACGCAGGGTGACCTTCACGCCGATCGGCCAGCCTTCACGGATCTTGAAGCCGGCGATGGACTTACGAGCGTAAGTCACGACCGGCTTCTGGCCTGCGATCTTTTCCAGATCAGCCACGGCGCTCTCGATGACTTTCTTGTCACCGACAGCTTCGCCAAGACCCATGTTCAGGGTGATTTTGGTAACGCGCGGAACTTCCATCACGTTCGCCAGCTGAAGCTCTTGCTTCAGCTTGGGCGCGATTTCCTTCCGGTACAGTTCTTTCAATCGTGCCATGGTATCTACCTACTCCCTCAAGCCTGGACCGGTTTCTGGGTCGACTTGAAGACACGAACCTTCTTACCGTCTTCTACCTTGAAGCCAACGCGGTCAGCCTTGCTGGTTTCCGGGTTGAAGATGGCGACGTTGGAGACGTGCAGAGGCGCCTCCTTCTCGACGATCCCGCCTTGCTGGTTGAGCATGGGGTTGGGCTTGGTGTGGCGCTTGATCAGGTTCACACCGCCAACGACCAGACGGTCGTCAGCGAGAACTTTCAGCACCTTGCCACGCTTGCCCTTGTCCTTGCCGGCAATGACGATGACTTCGTCGTCACGACGAATTTTTTGCATGACGGCTACTCCTTACAGCACTTCAGGGGCGAGCGAGACGATCTTCATGAACTTCTCGGTACGAAGTTCACGAGTCACGGGCCCGAAGATACGGGTGCCGATCGGCTCCTGCTTGTTGTTCAGCAGGACGGCGGCGTTACCGTCGAAGCGGATGATGGAGCCGTCGGTGCGACGAACGCCGTGCTTGGTGCGAACGACCACGGCAGTCATGACCTGGCCTTTCTTCACCTTGCCGCGCGGAATCGCTTCCTTGACGGTGACTTTGATGATGTCGCCAATGCCGGCGTAGCGACGGTGGGAACCGCCGAGCACCTTGATGCACATTACGCGACGCGCGCCGCTGTTATCAGCGACATCGAGCATGGATTGAGTCTGAATCATTATCTATCTCCGACCCTTAGACTTCCACTGCGCGCTCGACGATATCAACCAGGGTCCAGGCCTTGGTCTTGGCCAGCGGACGGGTTTCGCGAATGGTGACCAGGTCACCAATGCGGCACTGATTGGTTTCGTCGTGGGCGTGCAGCTTGGTCGAACGCTTCACGTATTTGCCGTAGATCGGGTGCTTGACGCGACGCTCGATCAGAACGGTGACGGTCTTGTCCATCTTGTCGCTGACGACGCGGCCGGTCAGCGTACGGACGGTTTTCTGAGCTTCAGCCATGTTCACTTACCTGCTTGCTGATTGAGCACAGTTTTGACGCGAGCGATGTCGCGCTTCACCTGCGAGAGCAGGTGGGACTGCGCCAACTGGCCAGTTGCTTTCTGCATACGCAGATTGAACTGGTCGCGCAGCAGGCCGAGCAGTTGCTCGTTCAGCTGCTCCACGGATTTCTCACGAAGTTCATTCGCTTTCATCACATCACCGTCCGCTTAACAAAGGAGGTGGCGAGCGGCAGCTTTGCAGCAGCCAGGGCGAATGCCTCACGCGCCAGCTCTTCGGATACACCCTCGATCTCGTACAGGACCTTGCCCGGTTGAATCTGGGCCACCCAGTACTCGACGCCGCCCTTACCTTTACCCATACGAACTTCGAGGGGCTTCTTGGTAACCGGCTTGTCGGGGAATACGCGGATCCAGATCTTGCCGCCACGTTTTACGTGACGGGTCAGCGCACGACGTGCGGACTCGATCTGACGCGCGGTGAGACGGCCACGGCTGGTCGCCTTGAGGGCGAACTCGCCGAAGCTGACTTTGCTACCGCGATGAGCCAGGCCACGGTTGTGACCGGTCATTTGCTTGCGGAACTTCGTACGCTTAGGTTGCAGCATTTGCGTACTCCTTACTTAGCAGCTTTTTTACGAGGAGCGGGCGCTACCGGCTTGAGCTCTTCCTGGCGGCCACCGATGACCTCGCCTTTGAAGATCCAAACCTTGACACCGATCACACCGTAGGTGGTGTGCGCTTCGTAGGTGGCATAGTCGATATCGGCACGCAGGGTGTGCAGGGGCACACGACCTTCGCGATACCATTCGGTACGAGCAATTTCAGCGCCGCCCAAACGACCGCTCACCTGGATCTTGATGCCCTTGGCACCAATACGCATGGCGTTCTGCACGGCGCGCTTCATGGCGCGACGGAACATGACGCGGCGTTCCAGCTGCTGAGCTACGCTCTGCGCAACCAGCATGCTATCGAGTTCCGGCTTGCGGATTTCCTCGATGTTGATGTGCACGGGCACACCCATTTGCTTGGTCAGGTCCTGACGCAGCTTCTCAACATCTTCACCTTTCTTGCCGATCACGATACCGGGACGGGCGGTGTGGATGGTGATACGTGCGGTTTGAGCCGGGCGATGGATATCGATACGGCTTACGGACGCGCTTTTTAGTTTGTCTTGGAGGTACTCACGGACCTTCAGGTCGGCGAACAGATAATCGGCGTAAGTGCGCTTATCTGCGTACCAAACGGAGGTGTGCTCCTTGACGATACCCAGGCGGATGCCATTGGGATGTACTTTCTGACCCATCTGATCGACTCCGTTACTTGTCCGCAACCTTGACAGTGATATGGCAAGACCGCTTGACGATGCGATCAGCACGGCCTTTGGCGCGCGGCATGATGCGCTTGAGCGAACGACCTTCGTTGACGAAGACGGTGGAGACCTTCAGGTCGTCCACATCGGCGCCTTCGTTGTGCTCAGCGTTGGCAACAGCCGACTCCAGCACTTTCTTCATGATCTCGGCGGCTTTCTTACTGCTGAAAGCCAGGAGGTTGAGCGCTTCGCCCACCTTCTTCCCGCGGATCTGGTCGGCGACCAAGCGGGCTTTCTGGGCGGAGATACGAGCGCCCGACAGCTTAGCGGCTACTTCCATCTTCCTTACCCCTTAACGCTTGGCTTTCTTGTCCGCAGCATGCCCACGATAAGTGCGGGTAGCAGCGAACTCGCCGAGTTTGTGACCGACCATGTCTTCGTTGACCAGGACCGGCACGTGTTGACGGCCGTTGTGGACAGCGATGGTCAGACCAACCATATGCGGCAGAATCATCGAACGACGCGACCAGGTCTTGATCGGCTTGCGGTCGTTCTTTTCCACCGCCACTTCGACCTTCTTCAGCAGGTGAAGATCGATAAAAGGACCTTTTTTCAGAGAACGCGGCACTGTCGTATCCCTCTATTTACTTGCGGCGACGGACGATCATGTTATCGGTACGCTTGTTCGCGCGAGTCTTCTTACCCTTGGTCTGAAGACCCCACGGCGATACCGGATGACGACCAGCAGAGGTACGACCTTCACCACCACCATGCGGGTGGTCGACCGGGTTCATGGCGACGCCACGAACGGTCGGGCGAATGCCGCGCCAGCGTTTGGCACCAGCTTTACCCAGCGAACGCAGGCTGTGCTCGGAGTTCGAGACTTCGCCCAGGGTCGCACGGCAGTCAGCCAGGACTTTACGCATTTCACCGGAACGCAGACGCACGGTTACGTAAGCACCTTCACGGGCTACTAGCTGGGCCGAGGCGCCAGCGGAGCGAACCAGCTGGGCGCCTTTGCCCGGCTTCAGCTCGATACCGTGGATGGTGCTACCCACCGGGATGTTGCGCAGCGGCATGTTGTTGCCGGGCTTGATCGGAGCGCCGATACCGGAGATCAGTTGATCGCCAGCCACCACGCCTTTGGGGGCGATGATGTAACGACGCTCACCGTCCGCGTACTTCAGCAGAGCGATGTGCGCAGTGCGGTTCGGGTCATATTCCACGCGCTCGACGATGGCAGGGATGCCATCCTTGTTGCGGCGGAAGTCGACCAGACGGTAGTGCTGCTTGTGACCACCGCCGATGTGGCGGGTGGTGATACGACCGTTGTTGTTACGGCCGCCCGACTTGGACTTCTTCTCGACCAGGCCAGCGAACGGAGCACCCTTGTGCAGGTTCTGGTTCACGACCTTGACGACGAAGCGACGACCAGCGGAAGTCGGTTTGCATTTAACGATTGCCATGATGCACCCCTTTACTCAGCGCCAGCTGCGAAATCGAGATCTTGGCCGGGCTGAAGGGCGATGTACGCCTTCTTCCAGTCGTTACGCTTGCCCAGGCCGCGAACGGTACGCTTGGTCTTGCCCTGAACGTTCAGGGTGGTGACGCGACGTACTTTCACGCCGAACAGGCTTTCGACGGCCTTCTTGATTTCCAGCTTGGTTGCATCAGTGGCAACCTTGAAAACGAATTGGCTCTTGCCGTCCGCCAGCCCCGTGGCTTTCTCGGAGATATGCGGGCCCAGCAGCACTTTGAATACGCGTTCCTGGTTCATGCCAGCAGCTCCTCGAACTTCTTCACGGCGGACACGGTGACGAGCACCTTGTCGTAGGCGATCAGGCTGACCGGGTCGGAACCCTGGACGTCGCGTACATCGACGTGCGCCAGGTTGCGCGCAGCCAGGTACAGGTTTTCATCAACGCCATCGGTGACGATCAGCACGTCTTTCAGGCCCAGGCCGTCCAGCTTGCTGACCAGACCTTTGGTTTTCGGCGCATCGACGGCGAAGTCGGCAACGACGACCAGGCGGTCCAGACGGACCAGCTCGGAGAGGATGGAGCGCAGGGCTGCGCGGTACATCTTCTTGTTGAGCTTCTGGGAGTGATCCTGCGGTTTGGCGGCGAAAGTGGTGCCGCCCCCACGCCAGATGGGGCTGCGAATGGTGCCAGCGCGAGCACGACCGGTGCCCTTCTGACGCCACGGCTTCTTGCCGCCACCGGAGACTTCGGAACGAGTCTTCTGAGCACGGGTGCCCTGACGGCCGCCAGCCATGTAGGCGACGACTGCCTGGTGAACCAGAGTCTCGTTGAATTCGCTGCCAAAGGTACGCTCGGAGACTTCGATAGCCTGAGCGCCGTTCACATTAAGTTGCATCTCAGCTTCCCCTCTTAACCGCGAGCCTTGGCTGCCGGACGCACGAGCACGTCACCGCCGGTAGCGCCAGGAACGGCACCCTTGACCAGCAGCAGATTACGCTCGGCATCGACACGCACGACCTCAAGGGATTGAACGGTTACACGCTCAGCACCCATGTGACCGGACATTTTCTTGCCCTTGAACACTCGACCAGGAGTCTGGCACTGGCCGATCGAACCCGGGACGCGGTGGGAAACGGAGTTACCGTGGGTATTGTCCTGACCACGGAAGTTCCAGCGCTTGATGGTACCGGCGTAGCCTTTACCCTTGGACTCGCCGGTAACGTCTACCAGCTGGCCTGCCTGGAACAGATCGACGGAGATGGAATCGCCTGCCTTGAACTCCTCTTCGCCCAGACGGAACTCCCACACGCCGCGACCGGCGGCGACATTCGCCTTGGCAAAGTGACCGGCCTGAGCCTTGGTCACGCGAGAAGCACGACGCTCGCCGGCAGTTACCTGCACAGCGCGATAGCCATCGGTCTCTTCGTTCTTGAACTGGGTGACGCGATTCGGCTCGACCTCAATGACCGTGACCGGAATGGAGACACCATCTTCGGTGAAAATGCGGGTCATGCCGCACTTACGACCGACAACACCAATTGTCATCTTAAGAACCTCTTTAGTGTACGGGGCTTTCACCCGCTATGGCCGCCCATTTCAGAGCGTTACACGACCAATGCCGAAGGCATTAGCCGAGGCTGATCTGTACTTCGACGCCAGCAGCAAGGTCGAGCTTCATCAGCGCGTCGACGGTCTTGTCGGTCGGCTGAACGATGTCGAGCACACGCTTGTGGGTACGAATTTCGTACTGGTCACGAGCGTCCTTGTTGACGTGCGGGGAAATCAGCACGGTGTAACGTTCCTTGCGGGTCGGCAGAGGAATCGGACCACGCACCTGAGCCCCAGTACGTTTCGCGGTTTCCACGATTTCCTGGGTAGACTGGTCGATCAGGCGATGGTCAAAAGCCTTCAACCGAATACGGATTTGTTGATTTTGCATTTGACCTCAGACTCCAAGTTGCCATTCCCAACGGGCGGACTCCGCCCGTTAAAAGGAGGCGCAATTGTACGGATGCCCCTGGAGGGTGTCAATATTTAACCAATCCAACGAAAAAGGGGCCCCGAAGGGCCCCTTTTCCTCATGCGCTAGATCGGTCGATTACTCGATGATCTTGGCAACCACGCCGGCGCCAACGGTACGGCCGCCTTCGCGGATAGCGAAGCGCAGGCCGTCTTCCATGGCGATCGGAGCGATCAGGGTGACGGTCATCTTGACGTTGTCACCCGGCATTACCATCTCGACGCCTTCCGGCAGCTCGCAGTTGCCGGTCACGTCGGTGGTACGGAAGTAGAACTGCGGACGGTAGCCCTTGAAGAACGGGGTGTGACGACCGCCTTCTTCCTTGGACAGCACGTACACTTCGCACTCGAACTTGGTGTGCGGCTTGATGGTGCCCGGCTTGGCCAGAACCTGGCCACGCTCTACGTCTTCACGCTTGGTGCCGCGCAGCAGGACGCCGACGTTCTCGCCAGCACGACCTTCGTCGAGCAGCTTGCGGAACATTTCAACGCCGGTGCAGGTGGTCTTGGTGGTCGGACGGATGCCGACGATTTCCACTTCTTCCTGGACCTTGACGATACCGCGCTCGACACGACCGGTTACCACGGTGCCGCGACCAGAGATCGAGAACACGTCTTCGATCGGCATCAGGAACGGCTGGTCGATGGCACGAACCGGCTCGGGGATGTAGGAGTCCAGGGTTTCCACCAGCTTGCGCACGGCGGAAACGCCCATCTCGTTGTCATCCTGGCCGTTCAGGGCCATCAGCGCGGAACCGATCACGATCGGAGTGTCGTCGCCCGGGAAGTCGTAGGTGTTCAGCAGGTCGCGAACTTCCATCTCGACCAGTTCCAGCAGCTCGGCGTCGTCAACCATGTCGGCCTTGTTCAGGAACACGACGATGTAGGGAACGCCTACCTGACGGGACAGCAGGA